>NZ_JBFUDZ010000022.1:0-95701 GCF_056404455.1 Mesorhizobium sp. P2_D1 | reverse complement strand
AAATTCCCACGTGCGATGCACTCGCTCCTTCGCCGCGAGATCGGCCAGCGTCTTTGCAGGGTAGCGAAGCAGCGCGTTAGCTGCGTTCCCCGTGCGGTGGGTCTGTTTGGAGTATTCTCGATCGAGCTTGCCATAGCCTGTCTTGCGCCGGATGCCAGCATCAGCCTTGTCATAGGCGCGCRAGGCCTCGGCATGTTCGACGCCAGCGCGGCTTGGCGGTAGGTTTGCGAGATCAGCGACAGTCGTCCGCCGGACCCTTTCGACCTTCGACCTCCTCCGCTGTCATTTCGGCCATGACAGGTCGCCGTCCCTTGATGTCCATATAGCGCTGCTCTGCTGCGTTCAGCGCCGGCTCTATGGCGCGAAGCTTTTTCCACTCGGCATGAAAGGCAGCTTCGAGGGTTGCCACCTGCGACGGAGCTGGGGTAGCCGCCTTCCTGACGAATGGATCGTGTTTCCTCCCAGGTAGACGGAGTTCCCGGCTGGTAACTGCGAAGCCCCGCGCAGTTAGGCATATTCCGCCGCTGCTTTCAAAATAGCGTGCTTGAGCAGCGTGGTCTTGTTCGGCGTTCCCTTGGGCCGACCTAGACCAGGGCCTTTTAGGTTTTTGTTATTTTTTTAACTAATGCGGGCATTCTCGCTCCTCGACGGCATCAGTGGCCGGTTGGGCTGGCTGTCCGTGTTGGTTGCAGGCCGGCTAGTCCCGGCGGGGAACAAGCCGGCTTCTGGAGGTTAAGATTATTAGCGGAGGCTCACATGCTCGCGACTGTATGCGCGGTATTGGCTGCCAGGAATAACGAAGCCGAAATCATTGGTGTGATCGACCTCGCGAGCAAGACGGAAGTCAAGCTCGGCACCACTCGCCTCGGGGACGCCATCCAGTTCGTCGCCAATGCAGAGGTGCTTGGATATGACGTCCGGGCGGCGATGGTATTCTATGGCAAACCTGGAACGCCAAGCCTGAGGGCAAACGACTGCGAGCGACTGTGGGCGCAATACGGTGCTACCCTGCTGGATCATCGGCGTAAGAATGAACCCTACATAAATGCCGGCGGTGTAGAGGTTCTGGTCTGGGACCAAGACGGTGGCACGTTCACCTTGACCGTTTCGCAGGAAGCCTTGGAGGACTACGCTGCTCGTAACGGCCTTGCAGGCGACACCATGACGACCTTCAATGCAGCTTTCTCTGCGGTTATTGAGGTCGCGGACAAGCTACACGCGCTTTTCGGGAAGCCAAGGAAGGTCCTTGTGAAAACCAAGGACCTAAACGGCGAAAGACAGCCTATTAGACGCGTGGGGGCAACTTCCCCTTCGTCGATACGCTAGGCCTCCAGCCAACGGAGGAAAGTCATGGACGATGATCTGCGCCTGAAATTGAAGGAACTCAGCATGCAAACCAGGGCGGCGGAACTCGCACTGGCCGGCGGCAACACCGATATTTCCGCGCCTGCGATCCGTACCTTGTCGCCTGGGTGCACCCAAAGCAGTCCAGCCCGATGCCAGGAGAGATGCACTCATGCCAACAAAGCAACGCGGTACATACGGAATTCAAGCAAGAATTTTAGCTGCTCCTCAAGAACAGCGTTGAATACAGTCGTGACCGTGACATAGAGTATCAATCTAGGGGCGTGGGCATAGGATTTCGGAAACAAATGTTCCGCAATTGACCTGTCGGCGCGAAGCCGCGGAAAGCGATTGTATCTTTTGGAAGGTGGTTGTGGCCGATCATGATGGCGACAGGCATGGGTGGCTGTCACCAAGCCGAGAATTGGGCCGCCTGGTCAAAGACAGACCGGTCACGGAAAAGGCTCATGACTCGGAACCTCCTATGCGTAGGAGCTATCGTGGTGGCATCCACTATCGGACCTCAGCCAGTACAATCCTATCCTCGAAATCCGCAGCGCCCGATGAATGCCAAAACCTGCGAGCAGGCGCTGGCGCGTCTGCACGAAGCACGCCTTGGAAGTCCGATCATTTCGGCAGCGGAAAATCGGGAAGTCCTTCGCAGGGCACTCGAAGTGGCAGAACGGCTATGCGGCAAGGACAAAGTGAACGACGGCAAATAGGCCAGCAGGACATGCGGGTTATGAGCCTCAAGCTCCATTATCGATAATAAGCGGCGCTGCCGCAGGAAACGCAGAGGGGGAAGCAATGCCGAACGTCACCGAAACAACGGATGCGGCGTCATCCATCGCCACCAGCTACACCCTGGCAGTCGGCCAGACAGCGACTGGCCATTTGTCTTCGGCCGGCGACCATGATTGGTACCGGGTGCATCTGGTGGCGGGCCAGACCTACACATTCGCGGAAGTCGGTGAAGGTGCGCGTGTCAGTCCGACCGTCGGCGACAATGTCGAGGATACGTTCATGGCCCTCATGAACGCATCCGGAACATTGGTTGCGTCCAACGATGACGTCATCCCGGGCCAGTACCGCTATTCGACGATCACCTACACGGCCTCGACCACCGGCGATTACTTCATCAATGCCGGCGCATATAACGATGATTACGTGGGGCAATATGGTGTTTCCGTAGTCAGCGGAACCCGGGCCAGCTACGACGAATTGATGGGGGCCGGCGCGATCCTGAGGCCCGGAAGCAGCTGGAGCACAGCGCCCGGGCAGCCGGTGAACGTGACATGGGCTGTGCGAACGACGGACGTCAATTGCACGGACTCGCAAGGGGTTGCTGCCCCGTTCAGTCCGTTGGGTTCCGCGGAAATCGCTGCCGTCAAGTCCGTGCTTGCCATGTATTCGTCGGTCTGCGGCCTGACTTTCACGCAAGTCAACCCCGCTGGCACCAGCGACAACGCGACGATGCTGTTTGGAAACTACACATCGACGGCGGACCCTGCAGGAGCCTACGCAATTTACCCGGGAACGACGGCGCCAGGCGACATTTCCGGGGACGTGCATTTGAACACCGACGCCGTTAACACGGGAAATCTGCCCATCGGCTCTTACGACTACCAGACCATTCTGCACGAAACAGGCCACGCGCTCGGCCTTTCACATCCGGGCGAATACAATGCCGATACCAATCCGACCTACGGCAACGATGCCCAGTTCATCCAGGACAGCAACCAATACAGCGTGATGAGCTATTTCGACGAGACCAACACCGGCGCATCCGACTACAACGACTATCCCGACACGCTGATGTTGTATGACATTCTGGCTGTTCAGCAGCTCTACGGCGCCAATATGACGACGCGTACGGGCAATACGGTCTACGGTTTTGGTTCCAATGCGGGCAACGTGTACAACTTCGCCCTGAACCCCTCGCCGGCTATCTGCATTTGGGACGCTGGTGGTGTCGATACGCTGAATGCGTCCGGGTTCGGCCAAGCCCAAATCATCAATCTGGCCGCAGGCAGTTTCTCCGACATCGGCGGCGGCCACCGCAATGTTTCAATTGCCTTCGGCGCGACAATCGAGAACGCCGTTGGCGGTTCCGGCACTGACACGCTGATCGGCAATTCCGGCAACAACTTGCTGGACGGCAAGGGCGGCGCCGACACAATGCGCGGCGGCGTCGGCAACGACACCTACTATGTCGACAATGCCGGCGACCATGTCATCGAGGCCAACGGCCAGGGCACCGACAATGTCCAGGCCTATGTCAGCTTCAACCTCTCCGGCCAGGCGCTGGAGAACCTGGCGCTGCGCAGCGCGGCTTCGATCAATGGCACCGGCAATTCCGCGGCCAACATCATCACCGGCAATTCCGGCAACAACGTCATCGATGGGCTCGCCGGCGCCGACACGATGAGCGGCAGCACCGGCAACGACACCTACTATGTCGATAATGCCGGCGATCATGTCATCGAGCTCAACGGCCAGGGCATCGACAATGTGCAGGCCTACGTCTCCTTCAATCTTTCAGGCCAGGAGCTGGAGAACCTGGCGCTGCGCGGCGCGGCCTCGATCAACGGCACCGGCAATTCCGCTGCCAACATCATCACCGGCAATTCGGGCAACAACGTCATCAATGGGCTCGGCGGCGCCGACACCATGAGTGGCAGCACCGGTAACGACACCTACTACGTCGACAACGCTGGCGACCATGTCGTCGAGCTCAACGGCCAGGGAACCGACAGCGTCTTCAGCTCAGTCTCCTTCAACCTGTCGGGACAGGAACTGGAGAAGCTGACGCTGACGGGCTCAGGCAATATCAACGGCACCGGCAATTCGATCGCAAACATCATCACCGGCAACAGCGGCAATAACATCATCGACGGCCTTGCCGGTGCCGACACCATGAGTGGTGCTCAAGGCAACGACACCTACTATGTCGACAATGCCGGAGACCATGTGGTCGAGCTCAACGGCCAGGGCACCGACAATGTCCAGGCCTATGTCAGCTTCAATCTTTCCGGCCAGGAACTGGAGAATCTGGCGCTGAGAAGCACCGGCAACATCAACGGCACCGGCAACTCCACAGACAACATCATTACCGGCAATTCGGGAGCCAACGTCATCAATGGCCTCCTCGGCAACGACACGCTGACCGGCAGCACCGGCAACGACAGTTTCGTCTTCACCACAGCGCTGAATGCTTCAACCAATGTCGACCACATCACTGACTTCTCGGTCGCCGACGACACCATCCAGGTCGACAACGCCATCTTCGCAGCGCTTGGCGGCAACGGTACGCTGACGGCTGACCAGTTTGCCGCCAACGCGTCGGGCGCCGCCGCCACTGCGAACCAGCACATCATCTACGAGACGGACACCGGCTGGCTCTACTATGACAGCGACGGCAGTGCGGTTGGCGGCTCAACCCATTTCGCCACGCTGGCCGCTAACCTCGCGCTGACAAACGCCGATTTCGTCGTGGTGTGAAGGTAGGAGCGGTTCATCGTTTCACTGAACGCAAAACCGCTCTTTCTCTTTGGTTGACACAATTCCGGACGGGAAACTGTTTCTCACTTTTCCTGGAATTTCTCCGAGCGTAGCGGACACCATTGTCTATGATCCATACTGTAGCCGAATATTATCGTCCAACAACCGCGGGGGGTGCGCGATGACTTTGACAAATGTGACCGTGACACAGGCTCGGAATGGGCTTGTTGACGTGGACGGTGCGAAGTGGTCCGGCTCGACGATCACTTACTCAATTCCGGGCGCCGGTTCACTCTGGGAGACAGATTATGGATCGGGAGAGCCTTTCGACGCTCAGTCCGGACCTTTCAACAGCACCCAGGCGGCGAGCTTTCGGATCGCCTTGTCTCTTTGGGACGCGTTGATCGCGCCTTCGATAACTGAGGTATCGGACGCAATCCCCGGGAAAATCCGCGTCGCATTCACCGACGTCACAGCGCGCGAGGGCTCAGGCACAGCCGCCTATGCCTATGGCCCGCCCCTGCCCGGTAACACGGCAATTGCCGTCAACGGCGACATCTGGGTCGACGAGACCTTTAAGTCATCCAGTTTCGCCCAGCATACCTCTGATTTCCAGATTCTCATCCACGAATCCGGGCATGCCCTGGGACTGAAACACCCCTTCGAGGCGCCGACTGTGCCGGCGGGGTACGACAGCAGAACCTACACGGTGATGAGCTACACCTCGGAAGACTATTTCTTCACGTGGTCAGACGGCGGCGGCGGGGGCATCGCTTACAGTGTCGAGGGAACGTCGTCGTTTACGCCAATGGTGCTCGATATCATGGCGATTCAGTCCCATTACGGCGCAGATCCGACCACTGCCACCGGCAATACGGTCTATGCCTTTACCGACAATGGCTTGAATGGCAGGCAGGCGATCTACGATGCCGGCGGCACGGACACTCTAGACCTGTCCGCGCTTTCCCGAGGTTCGACCGTCGATTTGCGCCCCGGCGCCTATTCGGATCTCGACTACTACAATGTCGAGAATCAGATCGCTGACCTCACCGCGCAATTTGGTGGCTTTGGGGACTTTATTCGAAACACCCTGACTGATCCGACCACCCCGGCCTATGAATGGGAGCGAAATCTGGGCCTTGCGTTCTCGACAACGATCGAGAACGTCATCGGCAGCGCACATGCCGATACCGTCATCGGGAATAATGTTGCCAATGTCATCGACGGCCGTGGTGGCGCCGATATCATGCAAGGCGGCATCGGCAACGACACCTACTATGTCGACAATGCCGGCGACATTGTCATCGAGGCCAATGGCCAAGGCACCGACAATGTACAGGCCTATGTCAGCTTCAATCTGTCGGGACAGGCGCTGGAGAACCTGGCGCTGCGCAGCGCGGCTTCGATCAATGGCACCGGCAATTCCGCTGCCAACATCATCACAGGCAATTCCGGCAACAACGTCATCGATGGGCTCGCCGGCGCCGACACGATGAGCGGCAGCACCRGCAACGATACCTACTATGTCGACAACGCCGGCGACCATGTCATCGAAGCCAATGGCGGCGGCACCGACAACGTCCAGGCCTACGTCTCCTTCAGCCTCTCCGGCCAGGAGTTGGAGAACCTGGCGCTGCGCAGTGGGGCCTCGATCAACGGCACCGGCAATTCCATTGCCAACATCATCACCGGCAATTCCGGCAACAACGTCATCGATGGCCTCGGCGGTGCCGACACGATGAGCGGCGGCACCGGCAACGACACCTATTATGTCGACAACGCCGGCGACCATGTCATCGAGGCGAATGGCGGTGGCACCGACAATGTCCAGGCCTATGTCAGCTTCAATCTGTCGGGACAGGAGCTGGAGAACCTGGCGCTGCGCAGCTCGGCCTCGATCAACGGCACCGGCAATTCCGCTGCCAACATCATCACCGGCAACACCGGCAACAACATCATCGACGGCCTTGCCGGCGCCGACACGATGAGCGGCGCGCAAGGCAACGATACCTACTATGTCGACAATGCCGGCGACCACGTTGTCGAGCTCAACGGCCAGGGCATCGACAATGTGCAGGCCTACGTCTCCTTCAGCCTCTCCGGGCAGGAGCTGGAGAACCTGGCGCTGCGCAGCTCGGCTTCCATCAACGGCACCGGCAATTCCGCTGCCAACATCATCACCGGCAACACCGGTGACAACATCATCGACGGCCTTGCAGGCGCCGACACGATGAGCGGGGCACAAGGCAACGACACCTATTATGTCGACAATGCCGGCGACCACGTCATCGAGCTCAACGGCCAGGGCATCGACAATGTCCAGGCCTACGTCAGCTTCAACCTCTCCGGGCAGGAGCTGGAGAATCTGGCGCTGAGAAGCGCCGGCAACATCAACGGCACCGGCAACTCCATTGCCAATGTCATCACCGGGAACAGTGGCGCGAACGCGATCAACGGCCTCCTCGGCAACGACACGCTGTCCGGCAGCACTGGCCAGGATACCTTCGTCTTTACCACAGCGCTGAACGCCTCGACCAATGTCGACCGCATCACCGATTTCTCGGTGGTCGACGACACCATCCAGCTCGACAATGCGATCTTTGCCGCGCTCGGCGGCAACGGCACTCTGACGGCGGACCAGTTCGTCAAGAACACAACTGGCCTTGCCGGCGACGTCAACGATCACATCATCTACGAGACCGACACCGGCTGGCTTTACTATGACAGCGACGGCAGCGCCGCTGGCGGCTCCACGCATTTCGCCACGCTGACCGCCAATCTGGCGCTCACCAACGCCGATTTCGCCGTGGTCTGACCCGCTCGAAGATAGAGCTCCCCCCGCAATCGCAGGCGCTCGATTACGGCGCCTGCGATTGCGTGGGCATATCTCCTGTGGAGCCCGTTCAAGCTTTGAATGGGACGGCTTTTGAGCTGGTTTCTTCCAGCCGGCTGGCGTTTTGGCGGCATGTTGCCTAAGAATAATACTCGCACAATACTGGATGGGGAAAGTCATGGCCAGTCAGAGTGCTGTCGAGCAGGCAATCCTGGAACTGATCAATCGCGCGCGGCTCGATCCGGCCGCTGAAGCCGCTCGATATGGCATAAGCCTCAATGAGGGGGTTCCGGCCAACGAGACCATCTCCACCGCAATGAAGCAGCCGCTGGCGATGAACGACACGTTGCTCAGCGTGGCGCGGGCGCATAGCCAGGACATGATCGACCACGACTACTTTTCGCATACTGATCTGAGCGGCCACGATCCATTCGAGCGGATCACGGCCGCTGGCTATGACTGGAATACGGCAGGCGAAAACATCGCCTACAGCGCTACTTCCGGCACGCTCACACCGGCGATGTCTCTGCAACTCCATCAACTTCTGTTTGTCGATTCGAACTACGCTGGCCGCGGTCACCGTGTCAATTTGATGAATCCGGACTATCAGGAGGTCGGTGTCGGCCAGGCCCAGGGCATCTATCAGGGTCTCAACGCGACGATGCTGACCGAAGATTTCGGCCGGCCAGGCGGCAATCACCAGTTTCTCACCGGTGTCGCCTTCAACGATACCGTGACCGCCGACCAGTTCTATTCGATCGGCGAAGGGCGCGGCAACATAACGGTTTCCGTCAGCGGCGGACCGAACACGGCCAGCGGCAGCGCCGGCGGCTATTCCGAAGAGGTGACGGCCGGTCTCAAGACCATCACGTTTGCCGGCGGCGACCAGGTGACGCCGGTGGTTCTCACCGCGACGATCGCTGCCGGATTCAACGCCAAGATCGATTTGATGGGCCAGTCGACCATCCGGACCTCGGTATCGGTGACGGCGCTGAACGGCATTTCATCTATCGTCGGGCTTGGCACGAATGCCTTGACGCTGATCGGCACCGACGGCACCCAAGCCATATATGGTTCCTCGGGCGGCGACCACTTGGACGGCAAGGCCGGCAACGACACGCTGGATGGCAAAGCGGGTGCCGACAGCATGTATGGCGGGGCCGGCAACGACACATACTATGTCGACAATGCCGGCGATATCGTCAGTGAAAACACCGCCGGCGCCAACGGCTCGGATATCGTCAATGGCTACATCTCGATCAACCTCAGTGACGGCAACCACTTCACGGGCAATATCGAGAACGTCGCACTGCGCAGCGCAGCCTCGATCAACGCCACCGGCAACAGCCTGGCCAACGCGCTGAATGGCAATTCAGGCGTCAACACGCTGAGCGGCCTTGGCGGCAACGACACGCTGGACGGCAAGGAAGGCGCCGATACCATGCAGGGCGGCATCGGCAACGACACCTACTATGTCGACAATGCCGGTGACCATGTCATCGAGCTCAACGGCCAGGGCACCGACAATGTGCAGGCCTATGTCAGCTTCAGTCTTTCCGGCCAGGAGCTGGAGAACCTGGCGTTGCGGAGCGGCGCCTCGATCAACGGCACCGGCAATTCGATAGCCAACACCATCACTGGCAACAGCGGCAACAACATCATCGACGGCCTTGCCGGTGCCGACACCATGAGCGGTGCTCAAGGCAACGACACCTACTATGTCGACAATTCTGGCGACCACGTGATCGAGCTCAACGGCCAGGGCATCGACAATGTCCAGGCCTATGTCTCGTTCAACCTGTCAGGACAGGAACTGGAGAATCTGGCGCTGAGAAGCACCGGCAACATCAACGGCACCGGCAACTCGACCGCCAACATCATCTCTGGCAATTCGGGCGCCAATGTCATCAACGGCCTCCTCGGCAACGATACGCTGAGCGGCAGCACCGGCAACGACAGCTTCCTCTTCACCACGGCGCTCAACGCCTCGACCAATGTCGACCACATCACTGACTTCTCGGTCGCCGACGACACCATCCAGGTCGACAATGCGATCTTTGCCGCACTTGGCGGCAACGGCACTCTGACGGCGGACCAGTTCGTCAAGAACACAACTGGCCTTGCCGGTGACGGCAACGATCACATCATCTACGAGACCGATACCGGCTGGCTCTATTATGACAGCAACGGCAGTGCCGCTGGCGGCTCAACCCATTTCGCAACGCTGGCCGCCAACCTGGCACTCACCAACGCCGATTTCGTTGTGGTGTAAGAAAGTCATGCCGGTCGGCCCGAAGCGGACCTTGCCGCCACCGCCAAAGTCCATCGCAACAATTCCATCCCGAACCCTCGCTGGCTAACTACAAGTAAGAACGGTCAGTTGTGCTGTTTCAGGAAACCTCGTAAATATAGGTTGGGGTTGTTAATCTTGGGTGGAGAACGTCATGGCTGTGGTCAGTGGTGGTACCGTTTTTGGACTGAATTTCGATACGCTGCAGGTGGGAGCACTAGTCGACTACGACTTCGAAGACCCACAGCCTCTCTATGCAAGATTTTTTGACAACGCGTCGAATTACACACTCTTTCAGGGCTCTGGATTCACTTATAACGCCGGCGTCCCTACTGGTGGAACCGTGACATCCGTCCAGTATGTGGTGGCTGGCAGCACGGTGCTTCAGATCACGGGCCTGAACGTAGCAGCCACCGACGTTGCGAGCTTCGTCTTCAGCAATGACACGATGGGTCTGCTCAATCTCGCGCTGAGTGGCAATGACACGCTGAACGGAACGCCGCTGCACGACGTGCTCTATGGGTTCGGCGGTGCCGACACCATCAATGGCGGCGCCGGCGCCGACACTATGAGCGGTGGCACCGGCAACGACACCTTCTGGGTCGACAATGCCGGCGACGTTGTCCTCGAGGCCAATGGCCAGGGCACCGATACAGTCAACAGCACGATTTCCTTCAATCTCTCCGGTCAGGAGCTGGAGAACCTGACGCTGCGCGGCGCGGCCTCCATCAACGGCATCGGCAATTCCGCTGCAAACATCATCACCGGCAATTCAGGCAGCAACATCATTAACGGCCTTGCCGGTGCCGACACCATGAGCGGCGCGCAAGGCAACGACACCTTTTATGTCGACAATGCCGGCGACCATGTCGTCGAGGCCAATGGCGGGGGCACCGACAATGTCCAGGCCTATGTCAGCTTCAACCTATCGGGACAGGCACTGGAGAACCTGGCGCTGCGCGGCGCGGCCTCGATCAACGGCACCGGCAATTCCGCTGCCAACATCATCACCGGCAACAGCGGCAACAACGTCATCAACGGCCTTGCCGGCGCCGACACCATGAGTGGCGCTCAAGGCAACGACACCTACTATGTCGACAATGCCGGAGACCATGTCATCGAGGCCAACGGCGGCGGCACCGACAATGTGCAGGCCTATGTCTCGTTCAACCTGTCGGGACAGGAGCTGGAGAACCTGGCACTGCGCAGCGCGGCTTCCATCAATGGCACAGGCAACTCGACCGCCAACATCATCTCCGGCAATTCCGGCAACAATGTCATCAACGGCCTGCTCGGCAACGACACGCTGTCCGGCAGCACCGGGCATGACACCTTCGTCTTCACCACGGCGCTGAACGCTTCTGCCAATGTCGACCGCATCACCGACTTCTCAGTGGTCGACGACACCATCCAGGTCGATAACGCGATCTTTGCAGCGCTTGGCGGCAACGGCACGCTGACGGCGGAACAGTTCGTTAAGAACACCACCGGCCTTGCGGGTGACGGCAACGATCATATCATCTATGAGACGGATACCGGCTGGCTCATCTATGACAGCAACGGCAGTGCGGCGGGTGGTTCCACCCATTTCRCCACGCTTGCCGCAAACCTGGCGCTGACCAACGCCGATTTCGTCGTAGCCTGAACGTTAAGCGGGGGCATGTGGCAATTCAGATACAGAACCGCGGCGGCACTCGACCTGCCCCAGCGGGATTATCCGCGCCCAGCCGTGCGCTCAGGTCGTGCGCCGCGGCACTGGTTTGCGTTGCCGTTTTCTCGGGAATGATCAATCTGCTTGGTCTGACCGGCTCGCTCTACATGCTTCAGGTCTATGACCGTGTCCTGCCTTCGCACAGCATTCCGACCCTGACTGTGCTCTCGATCGCCATGGCGGGACTTTACATCGCCTATGGTCTGCTTGATCTCCTGCGGCTCAGGCTGCTGGCGCGGATCGGCAGGCGTTTCGACACCAGCCTGCAACCGGCTGTCTTCGCTCTCTCGGTCTCGCTCCCTCTCAGGTCCGGTCAAGAAGGCACACGCCTTCAGCCGATCGGCGATCTCGACCAGATACGCAGCTTCATTTCGGGATCGGGCCCGACAGCCTTCTTCGATCTGCCCTGGCTGCCCTTCTATCTGGTCGGCATCTTTTTCCTCCACCCGCTGCTTGGAGCGCTCGCGACGGCCGGCGCGATCGTGAGCGTCTTGCTGACACTGGTTGCCGAAGGGCTTAGCCGGGGACCCGCCAAACGGGCGATGGAATCGTCCATTTCCCGCAAGCAGCTTTCCGATGCCGGGCGTCGCAATGCCGAGGTGGTGCGCGCGCTTGGCATGGGACGTCGCATCAGCGGTCTCTGGCAGGATCGGAGCGAAGCGTATCTTGCCAATCAGTTGCGCATTTCCGACGTCGTCGGCGCGACCGGGACCGTCTCGCGGACGTGGCGAATGATCCTGCAATCGCTGATGCTCGGACTTGGCGCTTACCTGGTGATCGAAGGCGAGGCATCGCCCGGCATCATGATTGCGACGTCAATCATGCTCGCCAGGGCACTGTCGCCCGTCGATCTCGTCATCGCCAACTGGCGCCCCTGGGTTTCCACCAGACAGAGCTATGGCCGGCTCAAACAGATGCTGCGCAACGCCGATGCACAAGAAGCGCCTCTTACGCTTCCACGGCCTCGGGAGACGCTGTCGGTCGAGGCGGTCTCGGTCGGAGCGCCGGGCCAGCAAAAACCAATCATCCAGAATGTGGCGTTCTCCTTGCAGGCGGGAGCCGGGCTGGGCATCATCGGAGCCAGCGCGTCAGGCAAGTCCACGCTGGCGCGCGCCCTTGTCGGTGCGTGGACCCCTCTTCGCGGCACGGTGCGTCTTGATGCGGCCGCACTCGATCAATTCGATGAAGAAGCGCTTGGACGCGACGTCGGCTACCTGCCGCAGGACATCGAGTTGTTTGAGGGTACCGTTGCCGAGAACATCAACCGCTTCAACGCGAACGCGAGCGCGGATGCGGTTGTTGCGGCGGCCGAAGCTGCCGGGGTCAAACAGATGATCCTCCGGCTGAGCGACGGTTTTCAGACGCGTATCGGCGAAGGCGGCTCAGCACTTTCTGGAGGCCAGCGTCAGATGGTCGGTCTGGCGAGGGCATTGTATGGCGATCCGTTCCTCGTGGTTTTAGACGAGCCGAATTCCAATCTGGACGGCGAAGGCGACATCGCCCTGGGCGCCGCCATAAAGGGCGTGCGCGATCGAGGTGGCATCGTCGTCGTCATCGCACATAGGCCCGCAGCGTTGGCGAATATCGATACCGTGCTGGTCATGGCCGGCGGAACGGTGCAGGCGATGGGACCGCGGGACGAAGTGCTGGCAAAGATGACGCGCCCAGCCAATGTGCGGCCGGAACAGGCCCCGGGCGGCGAACGCGCACCAACCGTCGTCACCTTGCATGACAGGCGGCCATGATGAGCCTGGCGCCAATGCAAACGAGTGACATGAGGCTATCGCGCGCAGCAACCCCGCCGGCATTGCAACGCCCGTCGATGCGCGGCGATGGCGTTCGATCGACCATTGGATCCGGCCTCGTCGTTGTCGCCGCACTTGTTGGCGGCATCGGCATCTGGGCCGGGACCACTTCCCTTGCCGGCGCGGTCATCGCCAGCGGAACGGTGGTGGTGGAATCGAGTGTGAAGAAGGTGCAGGAGCAGACTGGCGGAACCGTCCACGAAATCCTCGTGCGAAATGGTGACAAGGTTACGGCCGGCCAGGTCCTGGTTCGCTTCGACGAAACGGTGGCACGCGCAAACCTCGGCATCATTGGCCAACAGCTGGACCGTGCGCGGCTGCAAATGACCCGCCTGGAGGCAGAGACCATTGGCCGCGACGAGATGATCATCCCGGACGATCTATCCGCCCGGGCCAGCGATCCCGCAATGGCGATCCTCATCGCGGGTGAAAACGCGCTGCATCGAAGCAACATGACGCTTCTGGAAAGCCAGAAGGCGCAGCTTGGAACCCGCAACGATCAATATCGCGAACAGATCGAGGGCCTCAAGGCCCAGCGCGCCGCGGCCCTGGAAGCTCTTGACCTGGCGACCAACGACCTCATCATCATCCAGGATCTCTACGCCAAGAGGTTCGCATCGCTGGATCGCCTGACCGCTTTGAAAACGCAGACCATCCAGCAAAAGGGCGAGGCCGGAAGGCTCCTGGCCGCGATCGCCGAAGTGGAAGGGCGCATCAGCGAGAATGCGCTGGCCAGTATCCAGCTCGACAACGACTTCCGCAAAAGCGCCAACGCCGACCTGCGCGAGGCCGAAGGCAAGGAGGCCGAACTGGTCGAGCGCAAGCAGGTGGCCCTGGACCAGCTGGACCATATGACGATAAAGGCCCCGCAATCAGGCGTCGTGCAGGAGCTTGCGATCCACACGGTTGGCGGCGTTGTCGCGTCTGGCGAGACCATGATGCTGATCGTGCCGCAGACGGACGATCTGGTGATCGATGCCCAGGTTCCGCCCTTGCGCATCGACGATGTCAGCCTTGGCCAGGCGGTCGTCATCCGCTTCTCGGCCTTCGACCGCAACACCACGCCGGAGTGTCATGGAACGGTCGATCGGATCTCCCCCGATCTGGTCAAGGACACAGCCAACCGGACGGCCTACTACGAGGCCCGCATCAACATTACCGACGAGGCGGTCTGCCTGAAAACGGCAACCCGGCTCATTCCGGGCATGCCTGCCGAATTGCACATCCAGACCGGCGACCGTACTGTCTGGTCTTATCTGATGAAACCCATCACCGATCAGCTCTCCCGGGCCTTCAGGGAATAATTGCCCTCAAGATCGCGGGCGCGGGTGCCTTCAGCTCGGACAGCCCTTTGAGCGCGAAGCACCGAGAGCCAACGACTTCAGACTGGCTGGTGCATGGATTTACCCCTGCCCGGTCAAGAGCGACTGACGTCTGCCCTGCGGCCGTTTTTCAAAGACAACAATGCTGTCATAGACGCAGATCGAGTCCGTTGCATGGGTGAACGCGTTCGGCGGCAAGGCGCCCCGCGCGTGATGCGCGTTGATCTCGTCGAGCTTTCCCTTGGCGAATTCCATGAACGATCCCGGCTTGCGCAGCCCTCCGCCATAGTCATCCCAATAGCTCGTATGCGTGTCCTCGACGAAGTAGACGCCGTTCGGCTGAACATGATGGTAGAGATGCTCGAAGGTCGCGATGACATGATCCATCATGTGGCTGCCATCATCGATGACGATGTCGATGGGGCCATATTTCTCGACGATCCGATCGAGCAGTCGAGGGTCGTCCTGACTTCCAATGAAGACCTCGACCCCTTCGGACTCGTGCGCCTTGCATGCAGGATCGATGTCTACTCCGACGATTCGCGCGCCCTCGCCGAAATAAGCACGCCACATGTCGAGCGATCCGCCCTTGTAGACGCCGATTTCAACGACGACCGGCCTCCGGTTTCTGAACCGTTCGAAGTGGCGCTCGTAGACGTCGAAATAATGCAGCCACTTGTAAATCTCCTTGCCGCTGTTGTTCAAAAAGTACTGATGCAGGAACCCGCCCATCATAGCCTCTTCATCAGCTTGGCAATTTGCCGCCGCCAGCCGCCTTGGTTGTGCGGGCTGCCTTGATTGTGAATTGCCACAGCTTTGCCGACGAGGTTGGCCCTGATCCGTGCAAGCACCGGCTCCCATTCGTTTGCGACAAGGTAAAGCGCTTCGCCAAGGTTTGCCTCGATCTCGGCAAACTCCATGTTTGCAAAGCGTTGGCCGGCGTCGGCGATCCATGAACGATCATATCTGCCCTTGCCGAAGCCGGATATGACGGTGAGCCCGGTCCAGGGCGTTGCAATGGTGAACACGTCGAGGTCGGGGCGCAGCGTCTTGAGCGCCGGAACCAGTTTCCAGACGTCGCCGGTGTGGAATTGCGTCGTCGGCGGAACCTTTTGCGTCGCCTCGTCCAAGGCGGCGGTGTCGTGCACGAGCAGAACCGAGCCGGCGTCGCAGTAGCGTTCAAGGTTCGCAAAATCGCGCAGCACCTGGTCGAAAGTGTGCAGACCGTCGATGAACCCGACACCGATCGGGCGGCCGGCAAGCAGGGCGTCCGCTCCACCGCGATCGAAGAAGGCGTCACTCGTCTCCGGAAAAATGTGCGTTTGCGCGCCGAGCGCCACCGTGGCGCGTGGATTGGGATCGATGCCTATTGCAAGGGCTGGTGCCTTCACCTTGGAAAGCGACACGCCGTCGAAGACGCCTATCTCCACCACCACGGCGGGCTTCAGCTCTGCGTAAAAACGCTCCAGCCAGTCGTAATAGGAAGGCCCCGACATCCGCGTGCTGGCCAGGCCGGCATGGGCACCCACGCTATCGGCGGCAAGCGCCAATGCGTTGCGGTATTGAATGTCGGCGGCTTCGTTCTCGCCGATGACACGGTGCGCATCGCCGATCGCCGTGAAATAGGCGGCATCCCGATGCTCATTGTACCGCGAAAGAAGGCCGGCGGACAAAAGCACGCGCGACGTTGCAAGCTCGGCGGGTGCATGGCTGCTTGCCATGCGAGCGACGTCTGCCGCCGCCTTGTAATTCCCGCGCTCGAGCTCGACCTTCGCCAACTCGACCAGTGCTGCGGCGGCCTGGTTGGTCGGCGCGGGTTCTTCCGACGGCTTCAACTGCGCCCTGAAGCCCGCGGCAGTGGCTGGCCCGGCGCCGTGCGGAGACACGATCAAGGCGCGGGCAAGGTGCGGCGCAAGCGCTGGAGGCAGCGATCCCACGAAAGCCGAGGGGGCGTGAAAGCTAAAGTCCGCGCGACCCCTCAACGCGTCCCTTTCGGCCTTCCAGAGGAGCCAGTGCTTGGGCTGCTCGACGCTCGCGTTGGTGGCGACACCCCCGTGCAACTGGTGAAATGTAGCCTCTCCCAGGGTGAGGATGAGCTTTGCCCGCGGCATCTCCATCGCGCGTTCGAGCGTGTCGATGTTGACGAGGCCGCCTCCCGGATAGGTGAAGCGCTCATCCATGCCACCGATCACTTGCCAGCTCTCCCGGCTCATGAACAGGGCATTGGCTTCGGATATCGGCGTGAACCACGGATCGACCGAGGACTCATCCATCGTCCCGATCTCGAACAGACGGTACCCATCTTCCGGCCATCGGATCGATTGCAAAAGCGAATCCTCGATGGCCTTCGTATAGCCATTGCTGCGGGCATTCACCTGGGTGTCGCTGCCAAGATACCAGCCGGGTGCGGCCACGACTGCTGTCGGCGCCATGCCCAGGCCGATGCGAGCGAAATGCACCAACCCTGGCGTCACGATCCGTGCGCCGTCGATCATCACGCCGATGTTGTCCCCCCTCGCCTCCCTTATCCCGCGATTGACGGCAGCCGCGGGCGAAGGCAGTGCATCATCGATGCGCAGCAGGCGAAAGTTCGGCCCATAGTCCGCAACCAGGCCCTCACCAACGGCCGGTGACGATCCGTTGTCGACGACGATGACCTCGTAATCATCCGTCGTCACGTCTTGCTGGTAGGGCGTTGCAAGCGAAAGCAAGGTTCGCGGCAGCTCTCGGGGAATGTTGTAGGCGACAACAACGACGGACAGGGTGTTCGTTTTCATCGCGATTCCGTGGCTCAGTTGTCAGCCAATGGCTTCTGCCACCAACCGCCCGTCCAGTCTATCTCGTGGATCTCGGCTTTGATGCCGTTGCGCGCGCGGTAGTCGTCGACCGCTTGCCGGCATGGCCCAAACGCCATGTCGTCGATGATCGCGAACCCGCCGGGGGACAGCCTTGGATAAATCGCTTCAAGGCTGTCCATCGTCGACTCGTACATATCGCCGTCCAGTCGAATCAGGGCGAATGGACCGGCTTTCAGGCCAGGCAAGGTGTCCCCGAACAGGCCTTTGACGAAGACCACCTGGTCGTCCAGCAGGTCATAGGCGGCAAAGTTGGATTCGACCTGTGCCTGATCGATCGCCAGCTGCCGGTATTCGTGCAGCCTGTCACCCAGGTCGGCCGGAAAATTCTCGGGGTCCGGCGGTGGCAAACCGTCGAACGAGTCCGCGACATACACCTTCCTGTCCGTGATCCCGTTGGCGGCCAGAACGCCTTTCATCAGGATACAGCAACCACCGCGCCAGACGCCGGTCTCGATCAAATCCCCGGGCACGTTCTCGTCGATGACGCGCTGGACGAGGTCGCGGACATTCGTCAGGCGCTTGACGCCTGCCATGGAGTGAGCAACCGTCGGCCAATCGCGACCCACGAGGCGATCCTCGCGATTGAAGGGGGTCGACTCTCCGATTTTCGAGGGATCGATCACCTGCGAACCAGAGCCGTAGATCGTGTTGGCGATGATCTTGATCAGGAGATCAGTATAGAGGCGGTTCATCGTCGACCTTTCAAGGCGCTCAACAGTTCCATGGCGAAATACGCTGTTGCGGATATCCAGCCGAAGTGCAACAGGATTTGCGCGATTCAACCTGTCGCGCCATGCAAGCAAGCGGCGAATAATTGTCCAATGGGAGCCCCTGAATGCTAACCGCCAATCAAGCGATGGGCATGATCGAGACGCTCGACATTGCTGTTTTCCAGGTCGATACCGGAAGCACGCTCAGTGACCGCACAAGTTTCCTGCGCGTGCAGAACTTCGCGCGATCGACACTCGGCCGATACGTCTATCTCGAGGTTGGCTCAGACATCGGCGGCAGCCTGTTGCCGCATTTGATCGATCCGGCCTGCGAGGCGGTGATATCGGTCGATCTGCGGCCGGCGACCCAGCCCGACGAGCGTGCCGAGGTTTTTCACTACCCAGACAACACGGCGGCCCGGATGGTTGCCTTGCTGTCGGACAAGCTTCCGCCCGACGCAATGGCCAAGCTGATCACCATCGATAGCGACGTCTCCAATGTGCCGCCCCAGTCGATCGAGACCAAGGCGACGCTCGCGCTGATCGACGCGGAGCACACCAACACGGCCTGCTTTTCGGACTTTGTCGGCGTTCTCGGCCTTATGAAGCCGGACTGCATCATTTCCTTCCACGACGCCAACCTGATCGCGGACGCCATTGTCAATGCGGAGCGCTTTCTCGATCATCTCGGCATCGAGCATGAGACGGCGTTCCTTCCCGACACCGTCGCCGTCATGGGCCTCGGCAGGCTCGCATCCGCGGTCCGGGATCAGCTCCAGCCTCATGCCTTGGACCGGGAGACTTCCCTGGACCGCTGGCAACGGCAGCTATGGTCTCACATAGCCAGCGTGCACTCGCGGCAAAACGATGCCGAACTGGAGCACCTGCGCTCGGACAATTCGCGGCTGGTCGAGGAGATTGAACATGCGCGAAAGGCAAGCCGGGACGCACAGGCTCGCCAGGACGCCATAACCTCCAGCACGACCTGGCGTGCATCCGCCCCGGTAAGGGCGGTGGTCGATTGCATCAAACGTGGCTTTGCGCGCTAGACTAGCGAATCACCGGCTTTCCGCGGGTGACACGAAGCCAGGGCGATAGAGGCGGGTGAATGGATATCTTTGGTATCAAGGCGCTGTTGATCTGCGCGCTGATCTTCATTCCGTTCGAACATCTTTTTGCCGAGCGGCCGCAAAAGATCCTCCGCGAGGGCTTTGCCGTCGATGTGATCTACCTGCTGTTCAACAGCTTCATCGTAAAGGCGGCCGTCGTTTTGATGGCCGCCGGTGTCCTCGGGCTCGCTGCCATGCTTGTCCCGCAATCGATAACGCAAGCCGTTGGCAGTCAGCCCGTCTGGCTACAGGTTGCGGAAATCATCCTGATCACCGATCTCGGCGTCTACTGGGCACATCGCGCCTTTCATAAAATCCCTGCGCTTTGGAAGTTCCATGCCATTCATCACGGCATCAAGGAGTTGGACTGGCTCGGTGCTTTCCACTCTCACCCGGTCGACATCATAGTCACGAAGGCAATATCGCTGACGCCGGTCTTTTTCCTCGGGTTCTCGGAAGTCTCGATCGCCATCTTTTCGGTCATCTACTTATGGCACACGATGTTGGTCCATTCGAACATGCGGATTTCGTTAGGCCCTTTGAAGTGGCTGATCGCCAGCCCGCAGTTCCATCGCTGGCATCACGCCAATCAGCGGGAAGCCTATGACAAGAACTTCGCCGGGCAGTTGCCCTTCCTCGACGTGATGTTCGGTACCTATAATGCCACCGGCAACAAGGTGCCGGAGAAGTACGGCGTCGATGATCCGGTCCCTTCGACCTACTTTGGCCAGATCGGCTATCCAATCCAGCCCCGCAGGCGGCGATCGAATCCAGCAGCACCGAGCACCAAAGCGGAAGGCTGACGTAAGGCGGCGTCGCGACAGGTTTGCTTCCCCTTCGCGAGCGCCAGTACGGTTCATTGAAAAAAGAAAACCCCACCGGCAGGGACCAGAGGGGTCATCTTGGGAGGACGCGCGTCACGCTGCGTTCATCAATCGCGCATTGGTTAATTATCGCGCGATTGCGACACTGATGCGACACAAGTGCATTAGTCGTTTCTAATTTTCCGGACGGCGGCGCCACTTTTTCATGATCATAGGCATCGCGATGCCGGGCTCGCTGGCTTCCATGTCCTCAACGGAGAGCTGTTCGGCAAAGGAGACTGTCTCCTGCTGTGAGCTGGCAGGAAGGCTTTTTGCGCCGAATCGGCTAAGTCTCCTGTGTATGAACGAGACCTCACTTTATGCGCCGGTGAAGCGGTTCCTCGAAGGCCTCGACTTCCTCGTGAAGGGTGAGATCGGTGGCTGCGACATCGTTGCGCTGCGCGACGGAGAGCCGCCTATCGTCGTCATCTGCGAGCTGAAACTGCAGTTCAATCTTGAACTGGTACTGCAGGGCGTGGACCGCGCGACGGCCTGCGACGAGGTGTGGCTGGCCGCGCGCATGTCGGCCCGGGGCAAGGGACGCGAAGGCGATGCGCGGTTTCGCAATCTCTGCCGCCGGCTTGGCTTCGGCCTGCTTGGCGTGACCGCGACCGACCGGGTCGAGGTGCTTCTCAGCCCGATCGCCGTGGCGCCGCGCAAGAATGCGCGGCGGCGCTCTCGCCTGGTCGACGAGCACCAGCGCCGCCGCGGCGATCCCGTTGCGGGAGGAGGATCGCGCAATCCGATCATGACCGCCTATCGCCAAAGCGCGCTTGCCTGCGCCGCCGCCATGGCGGACGGACCCAAGCGCCCGCGCGATCTGACGGCGCTGACGCCGATCGCGCCGAAGATTCTGCGGCACAATGTCTATGGTTGGTTCGCGCGCGTCGACCGCGGCCTCTACGATCTCACGGATGCCGGCCGTGCCTCGTTGGTCCGTTGGCCGCAACCATCGCATGATGAATCTCGACACGCAATTTTGAACGAACCGGCCATTTGATTGAAGGGTCCTGCAGGCTTCGGGGCCCTCCCCTTGGTTGATTTTTCCGGTAAAATATGATGCTTGTCCCACCCATGAAGAAGCTCTGCATGATGGCCCTGGCGTCCGTGACACTGGGTTTCCCGGCCAACGCAATGGACAATGCCTTGCGCGCCGGCCTGTTGAAACTCGATCCCCAAACCCGTCTTGAACAGCGTTGTGACGCCGAAGTGCTCGACCRGATCACCCATGATGATCGCAAGTTCAAGGCGGATCGCGTCGTTGCCTACGCCTTCGCGACGCCCGAGATGGGCGCCGATGCAATCAGAAGTCCGGGTGCTGCATTTCGTAGCAAGGGGCAATGGTACCGGTTGAAATTCAAATGCCAGACGGCGCCCGACCATATGGAAGTATTGCAGCTCCGCTATCGGATCGGCGACGAGATTCCGGAAGCCGAGTGGGCAAAGTATAATCTCTACGATTGATTGGCAGTTGGCCGCGGTGGTTCTGCCCGGCTACGGGCGCGCGCGGCCGCTCCCTCAACGCGGCTTCAGTGCAAAGATGGTTTGATCACGTCGCCGTGAGTGATGCCTTGACGCCAAGGGACCACCAAGTTAGGGCCGGTCCTGAATAATCGACGAACACTCGGCAAATCAGCAAGGGCTTCCGGTCGATGGACATTTTCAGCGCTGCCAGCCTGACCGCCTTGCTCCAGGTCATCGCCATCGACCTCGTGCTTGCTGGCGACAATGCGATCGTCATCGGCCTTGCCGCTGCCGGCCTGCCGGCCGAACAACGCAAGAAGGCGATCCTCATCGGCGTGCTGGCGGCAACGGTGCTGCGCATCGGCTTTGCCGCGGTTACCATCAAGCTGCTGGCGATCGTCGGCCTGCTGCTGGCCGGCGGCATCCTGCTGCTGTGGGTCTGCTGGAAGATGTACCGCGAGCTGCGCACATCGCATGCCGATGAGCTGGAAGCGACCGAGGCGCTGTCGAACTCCGATCTCAACAGCGACAAGATGGTGGCCGGCAAAACCAAGCGCAAGACGCTCGGCCAGGCAGCGTTGCAGATCGTCGTCGCTGACGTGTCGATGTCGCTCGACAACGTGCTGGCGGTCGCGGGCGCCGCGCGCGATCATTTTCCGGTGTTGGTGATCGGCCTCGTGCTGTCGATCGCGCTGATGGGGCTCGCCGCGACTTTCATTGCCAAGTTGCTGCATCGCCACCGCTGGATCGCCTATATCGGCCTGCTGATCATTCTCTATGTGGCCGTGGACATGGTCTACCGTGGTGCGGTGGAAGTCTGGCCGCATGTAAACAACGTGGTCAGCTGAGGCGGCTGCCGGCTGCGTCTTCGATCCGGAAGAGCATGGTCGCAAGCGCAGTCGCCGTGCGTTTTGCCGCATCGAAGGCGTGCCCATACCAATGCCGCAATAAGTGTGGTACTGCGCCGGCAATCCTGAAAAGCCCGGAAACCCTATATGTCCGCTCCTCGCGTGAGTTTTGTCAGTCTTGGATGCCCGAAAGCCCTTGTTGATTCGGAACGCATCATCACGCGCCTGCGCGCCGAGGGCTACGAGATCGCACGCAAGCATGACGGCGCCGACCTTGTCGTGGTCAACACCTGCGGCTTTCTCGATTCCGCCCGCGACGAGTCGCTGAACGCCATTGGCTCCGCGCTTTCGGAAAACGGCAGGGTCATCGTCACCGGCTGCCTTGGTGCGGAGCCGGACGTCATTCGCGAGAGGCACCCCAATGTGCTGGCGATCACCGGGCCGCAGGCCTATGAAAGCGTGATGGCCGCCGTTCACGAAGCCGCGCCACCTTCGCACGATCCCTATATCGACCTGCTGCCGCCGCAAGGCGTTAAGCTGACCCCGCGTCACTACGCCTATCTCAAGATTTCCGAAGGCTGCAACAACCGCTGCACCTTCTGCATCATCCCGGCGCTGCGTGGCGACCTCGTCTCGCGGCCCGCGGCCGACGTGCTGCGCGAGGCCGAGAAACTGGCCAAGGCCGGCGTCAAGGAGATCCTCGTCATCTCGCAGGACACAAGCGCCTACGGCATCGACATCAAGTACCAGACCAGCATGTTCGGCGACCGCGAAGTGCGGGCGAAATTCCTCGATCTTTCCGAGGAGCTGGGCAAGCTCGGCATCTGGGTGCGCATGCACTACGTCTACCCCTACCCGCATGTCGCCGATGTCATCCCGCTGATGGCCGACGGCAAGATCCTTCCCTATCTCGACATCCCGTTCCAGCATGCTTCGCCGCAGGTGCTGAAGAACATGCGCCGGCCCGCCCATGGTGAGAAGACGCTCGAGCGCATCCGCGGCTGGCGCGAGGTCTGCCCGGATCTCGCCATCCGCTCGACCTTCATCGTCGGCTTTCCCGGCGAAACGGACGAAGATTTCGAAATGCTGCTCGACTGGCTCGACGAGGCCAAGATCGACCGCGCCGGCTGCTTCAAATACGAGCCGGTCCGGGGCGCCCGCTCCAACGACCTCGGTCTCGAACAGGTCCCGCAAGAGATCAAGGAAGCGCGCTGGCATCGCTTCATGCAGCGTCAGCAGAAGATCTCGGCGACGCAACTGGCCAGGAAGGTCGGCAAGCGCCTGCCGGTGCTGATCGACGAAGCGCACGGCACATCGGCAAAGGGCCGCACCAAATACGACGCGCCCGAGATCGACGGCTCGGTGCATATCCAGTCGCGCCGTCCGCTGCGTGCCGGCGACATCGTCACCGTCAAGATCGACCGCGCCGACGCCTATGACCTCTACGGTTCGGCGGTCTGACGCAGCCGTATTTACTAAACCTGGCGATAGTTCTGCCCGCTTAACCCGTTCAGCCGCGATCCGCAGTATGGTTTCCAGACCGTAAATGCGGAAATTCGGATGGACGTCAGACCTGCCAGGCAGGATTACATCGCGACGCTGGACCTGCTCAGGCTGGTGGCGGCGCTGGCCGTTGTGCTCTTCCACTATTTCTTTCGCGGCGCGGCCGCCGAAGGCTTCCTTGGCGAGGGGTATCCACGTGCAGCACCGTTCGCGATCCATGGCTATCTCGGCGTCAATCTGTTCTTTCTGATCAGCGGTTTCGTCATTGCCTGGTCGGCGGAAAACCGTCGCTGGGACCAGTTCGCGATCGCACGTTTCGTTCGCCTCTATCCGGGTTTCCTGCTCTGCATGACCATCACTTTCGCGATTGTCGTGCTTGCCGGCACACCGCTGCTTCCGGTCTCGTTCGCCCAGTATGGCGCCAATCTGACGATGTTCGCGCCAGCCTTCGGCCAACCTTTCGTGGATGGCGTCTACTGGTCGATCGTTCTTGAACTGGTTTTCTACGGTTGGGTGACGCTGGCCCTGTTCACCGGGCTGTTCCAGAGACACAAGCTGGAATTGATCTTCATCTGGCTGGCGATCTCGGCCTTGAACGAATTCTTCCTCGGCAGCGGCGCGGCCAGGCTGTTGTTTATCACAGAGTTCGCGCCATTCTTCGCCGCCGGCGTGCTGGTCCACCACCTCCACGCACATGGCCGTTCCCTGCCGGCCTTGCTGCTGCTTGCAGCATCGTTCCTGATCTCATGCGGCACACTGTCCGTGACCCAGCACTGGATGCAGGATCACTATGGCATCGCCGTTTCGTCGGCCAATCTCGTCGTTGCCAATATCGTCATGCACGCGGCCTTGATCGGCGCGGTCCTGTTGCGCCATCGTCTGCGGTCATCGGCGCTCACCCTGGCGCTGGGTGGGCTGACCTATCCGCTCTACCTCCTGCACCAGAACATCGGTTATCTCGCCATCAACGCCGCAGTTCCCCTGGTCGGCAAATGGTGTGCTGCCTTTGGCTGCACCGCACTCATGCTCCTTGTTTCCTGGGCGATTTGGCGCACCTGCGAGCGACCGGCGCAGCGGCTGCTCAGGATTTGGCTGTGGCGCGCGGTCGATGTCGGCTTGGCGAGGTTTCGTCGCACCCAGGCCGCGACGCAACCAGCCGAATGAAAAAGGGCGCCCTGCGGCGCCCCTTTCCTTTTTGGTATCTCGCGCCGCTTACTGCGGCAGCTTGTCGTCAACGCCCTTCACATAGAAGTTCATGCCGAGCAGCGTGCCGTCGTCGGCGACCTCGCCATCCTTCAGCCACGGCGTGCCGTCCTGCTTGGCGATCGGTCCGGTGAAGGGGTTCCAGCCGCCAGCGATTTTCTTCTCGGTGGCTTCGGCCATCGCCTTTACGTCGTCGGGCATGTTGGTGAAGGGGGCGAGCTTGACCGCGCCGTCCTTGATGCCGAGCCAGACATTGTCAGGCTTCCAGGTGCCGTCGAGAGCCGCCTGGACCCGGCTGATGTAGTACGGACCCCATTCGTCGGTGAGCGAGGTCAACTGCGCGTTCGGCGCGAACTTGATCATGTCGGAGGACTGGCCGAAGCCGTGCAGCTTGCGCTCCTCGGCCACCTGCAGGGCAGCGGTCGAATCGGTGTGCTGGACGACGATGTCGGCGCCCTGGTCGAACAGCGCCTTGGCGGCGTCGGCTTCCTTGCCCGGATCGAACCACGAGTTCACCCAGACGATCTTGGCTTTGAAGTTCGGGTTGATCGACTGTGCGCCGAGCATGAAGGAATTGATGCCCATCACCACTTCGGGGATCGGGAAGGAAACGATGTAGCCGGCAACGCCGGCCTTCGATTCCTTGGCGGCGATCTGGCCGAGCACATAGCGGCCTTCATAGAAGCGCGCATTATAGATGCCGAGATTGTCACCGGTCTTGTAGCCGGTTGCGTGCTCGAACATCACCTTGGGGAATTTCTTGGCGACCTTCACTTCCGGGTCCATGAAGCCGAAGGAGGTGCCGAAGATGATCTTGCAGCCTTCGCGCGCCAGCCGCTCGAAAGCACGGTCGGCATCGGGGCCTTCGGAGACGTTTTCGAGATAAGCGGTTTCGACCTTGTCGCCGAGCGCCTTCTCCACCTCGAGACGGCCCTGGTCGTGCTGGTAGGAATAGCCGAAATCACCGATCGGGCCGGTGTAGACCCAGCAAGCCTTCAATTTGTCGGCTGCCTCTGCGGACGCCGCCAGCGAAACTGCCGCTGTCGTGGTCATCAGGGCAATAAGCAGTTTTTTCATTGTGTTACCTCTCTGTGTTAAGCCTTGGAGCTTCCCGTTTGTTATTATTGTCAACGATCCGGAACGAATGGCTGCCCCAAGGAAGCCGGCGTGTTCATCATCGTCAGACGCTTGTTGCGCGAGATTAGAACGAGAACCACGACGGTTGCCAGATAGGGTAGCGAAGAAAGAAACTGTGACGGCACCGGAATGCCAAAAGCCTGTGCATGAAGCTGGCCGATCCACACCGCGCCGAAGATGTAGGCGCCGGCCAGCACCCGCCATGGCCGCCACGACGCGAACACCACCAGCGCCAGCGCGATCCAGCCGCGGCCGGCGGTCATGTTCTCGACCCATTGCGGCGTATAGACCAACGACAGATGGCCGCCGGCCAGACCGGCACAGGCGCCGCCGAAGATCACCGCGAGATAACGATAGCGGATGACCTGGATGCCCAGGGCATGGGCTGACGTGTGGCTGTCGCCGATCGAGCGCAGCGTCAGTCCGGTACGGGTCTTGAACAGGAACCACATGACGGCCGCGGTCAGCGCGATCGAGATGTAGAAGATCGGATCCTGCCCGAACAGCAATCTGCCGATGACGGGGATCGAGGTCAGCCCGGGGATGTCGAGGTTGGGCAGCCGTTCGCCTGGCTGGCCGACAAAGCTCGTCCCCATCATGCCGGACAGGCCGAGGCCGAGCAGCGTCAGCGACAGGCCCGTCGCCACCTGGTTGGTGGCCAGCGACAGCGTCATGACGGCAAACAGCAGCGAGAACACCGCGCCCATGGCGATCGCCGCCAGGAGGCCGATCCAGGGTGATCCCGTGAGATAGCTGGCGCCGAAGCCGCCGACGGCGCCCATGATCATCATGCCCTCGACGCCGAGATTGAGCACGCCGGAGCGCTCGACCACCAGTTCGCCGATCGCGGCGATCAGCAACGGCGTTGCCGCCGTGGCGATGGTCAGAAGGATGTTTATGGTGATGTCCATCAACGGGCTTCCTTCAACTTTGGCGCGGCTTCGAGTTTCGCAGCGCTTTCCGGTTTGGTCAGCGCCAGGCCGATCAGGCGAATGCGGTAGTGAATGAGCGTGTCGCAGCCGAGCACGAAGAACAGCAGCATGCCCTGAAACACCCTCGCCACCTTGTCGGAGATGCCGAGCGCGCTTTGCACGGCTTCACCGCCGAGATAGGTCAGCGCCAGCACCAGGCCGGCGGCGACGATGCCGAGTGGATTGAGGCGGCCAAGGAACGCCACGATGATGGCGGTGAAGCCGTAGCCGGGCGAAATGACAGGCTGCAGCTGGCCGATGGCGCCCGAGACTTCCGAGATGCCGGCAAGGCCCGCCAAGGCACCCGACAGCAGGAAGGCGAAGAACACCATGCGGTTGAGGCCGAAGCCGGCGAAGCGCCCTGCCCGCGGGCTTGAGCCAAGCACGCGGACTTCAAAACCCTTCAGCATGCGGCTCATCAGGATCCAGACCAGCACCGCGGCGACCAGCGCGAAGACAAATCCCCAGTTTGCCCGTCCGGCATCCGGCATCAGCTCCGGCAGTACGGCCGAGTCGTTGAACTGAATGGTCTGCGGGAACCCATGGCCATGCGGGTCGCGCCATGGTCCGCGCACCAGCCAGTCGAGGAAGAGCTGCGCGACATAGACCAGCATCAGGCTGGTCAGGATCTCGTTGGTGCCGAAGCGCGTCTTGAGCAGAGCCGGGATGGCCGCATAGGCGGCACCGCCGACCATGCCGAGCAGGAGCATCAGCGGCAACACAAGCGGGCTTTCGAACTGCGGAAACAGCACCGGAATGATCGAGCCGACAATGCCGCCCAGGATGAACTGGCCTTCGGCGCCGATGTTCCAGATGTTGGCCTTGTAGCAGACCGACAGGCCGACAGCGATCAGGATGAGCGGCGCCGCCTTGATCGCCAGTTCATGCAGCTGCCAGACCTGGCTTACCGGCTCAATGAAATAGATCCGGAAAGCGGTCAACGGGTTGACGCCGAGCAGCGCGAACATGATGGCGCCGGCGACGATCGTCAGCGCAAAGGCGATGAATGGCGAGAGGGCCGAGAACAGCGCGGAGCGCTGCGGGCGTTTGACGAGTTCGAGGCGCATCATGCCGTCTCCAGCGTATGTTCGGCGTGGCCGGGCTCGGCGCCGCCCATCAGCAAGCCAACCTTCTCGAAGGTCGCCTCGGCGATCGGCAACGGCTTGGACAGCTCGCCATTGTGCATGACCGCGATCGCATCCGAAATCTCGAACAGTTCATCGAGATCCTGGCTGATCACCAGCACCGCCGATCCGCTGCGCGACAGTTCGATCAACGCCTGGCGGATGTGAGCGGCAGCACCCGCGTCGACACCCCAGGTCGGCTGGTTGACCACCATGACGCTCGGCCGGCGGTCGAGTTCACGGCCGACGATGAATTTCTGCAAATTGCCGCCCGAAAGTGCCGCGGCTTCCGGATCCGGCGCGCTCTTGCGCACGTCCATCGCCACGATGATGCGTTGGGCGGCGGTGTAGATGGCAGCGCTCTTGACCATTCCGCCGGCGCCGACAAACGCCTTGCCGTCGGTGGCGTGGCGCGACAGCAGGAGGTTCTCGGAAAGCTTCATGCGCGGCGCGGCCCCGTGGCCGAGGCGCTCTTCCGGCACGAAGGCAGCGCCCAGCAACCGACGTCCGGTGATGGTGAGGCCACCCGCGTCCTTGCCACGGATGCGCACGGAAGCGGCATCCTGCTGCAACACCTCGCCCGAGACGGATTCGAAGAATTCGCCCTGGCCGTTGCCGGCGACACCGGCAATGCCGATCACCTCGCCGGCGCGGACATTCAGGCTGATGCCCTTGAGCGGTATCGAGAAGGGCGTTGCCGGCTTGCGGGTGAGGTTGCGGATCTCGAGCAGCGGCTGCGCCTTGTCGATCCCCTCGACCGGCGCACGCACCACGGCCTGCACTTCGTTGCCGACCATCATGCGGGCCAGCGACGATGCTGTTTCCTCACGCGGATTGCAGTGGCCGACCACCTTGCCATGCCGCAACACGGTGGCGCGGTCGCAGATGCGTTTGACCTCTTCAAGCCGGTGCGAGATGTAGAGGATGGATTTGCCTTCCGAGCGCAGACGCTCCAGCGTCTCGAACAGCTTGTCGGCCTCCTGCGGCGTCAATACCGAGGTCGGCTCGTCCAGGATGATGAGCTGCGGCGTCTGCAGAAGGCAGCGGATGATCTCGATGCGCTGGCGTTCGCCGACCGACAGGTCGCCGACCAGCGATTCCGGATCGAGCGGCAGGCCGTAGCTGTAGGAAAGCGCCCTCGCCTTCGCCGCGATGCTGCTGATCGGTGAACCGTCATCGAGCGACAGCGCGATGTTCTCGGCCGCGGTCAGGGCCTCGAACAGCGAGAAGTGCTGGAACACCATGCCGATGCCGAGCTTTTTCGCCGCGCCCGGGCTCGAAATCCTGACCGCCTGGCCGTTCCAGAAAATCTCGCCGGAATTGGGCTCCAGCGAACCGAACAGCATCTTGACCAGCGTCGACTTGCCGGCGCCGTTTTCGCCGAGCAAAGCGTGGATTTCACCCTTGGCGATGTCGAGATCTATATGATCGCACGCCGTCAGGGTGCCGAATATCTTGGTAAGACCACGGACCTCGAGCAGGTTCGTGCCGTCCTGATTTGCACTCACAGTGCCTCCCATCTGGTTAGCCAGATATGTTCTGTGTTCCCGCAAGCATGGTAGGCGCGGCCGGCTCTCATCGGAAAGCGGCACGCGTCTTGAAAGAGCTTCAAGAATTTCAGCGGAAATTCAAGGGATAGCAAGGCAGAAGGGACTAAGGGATGAGAATGGTGGTCCCTGTTGTCCTGCGGCCCTCGAGGTCGGAATGGGCCTTGCCGGCGTCCTTGAGCGCGTAGCGCTGGTTGATCTTGATCTCCACGGCGCCGCTGAGCACGACCTCGAACAGGGCGGCGGCGGAGGCCTCGAGGTCCTCGCGTTTCGCATTGTAGACGAACAAGGTCGGCCTTGTGGCGAACAGCGAGCCCTTCTGGGCCAGCAATGACATGCTGAACGGCGGGATTGATCCCGAGGACTGGCCGAAGCTGACGAACATGCCGAGCGGCTTGAGGCAATCGAGCGACGCCGGAAACGTGTCGTTGCCGACCGAATCGTAGACGACGTCGCATTTCCCGCCACCGGTTATGGCGGCGACGCCGGCAACGAAATCCTGCTCCTTGTAGTTGATGACGTGATCGAAGCCGTGCGCCCTGGCGAGCTCGATCTTGTCGGCTGAACTGGCCGTGCCGATGACGGTCGCGCCGAGATATCTAGCCCACTGCCCGAGGATCAGCCCAACCCCGCCGGCCGCGGCATGAAACAGGATCGTGTCGCCTGCCTTCACCTTGAAGGTGCGCCGCAGCAGATACTCGGCGGTCATGCCCTTAAGCATCATCGCCGCCGCCTGTTCGTCGCTGATGCCGTCCGGCACCTTGACCACTTGGCCGGCCGCGATGACGCGTTGCTCGGCGTAGGCGCCGCCGACATTCGTCGCATAGGCAACGCGGTCGCCCGGCTTCAGCCAGTCGACGTCCTGRCCGACTTCCAGCACCACGCCTGCAGCCTCGCTGCCCGGAACCAGTGGAAATCCGCCAGGCGGCGGATAAAGGCCGGTGCGGTGATAGACATCGATGAAATTGAGGCCGATCGCCGTATGCCGGATCAGGATCTGCCCCGATCCCGGACGGCCGGGATCGGTGTCCTCATAGGTCAGGACTTCCGGGCCACCATTGGCGTGGATGCGGATCGCTTTGGACATGGGCGGAACTTCCTTGGGCTGATCAGGCTTTTTTTGCACCGAGATTTGGAAAGAACTGCATGACGCCGCCGATGCAGGCAAGGTAGAGCCCGGTAATTGAGATGCCGATCTTGGTGAAGGTGCTGACCTGCTCGCCCAGCACGCCGATCTGATCGTAGAAGGCAGCGAGTGCCGCCTGCGCCAGCGCCAGTGCACCGAAAGCGCACCACAAAAGCGTCATCGCGAGGTTGATGCGCCGCAGCCGCACCACCCGCACCGGGTGGATGAAATTGATCGGCACGAAAGTCAGAATGCCGGCCACCACCACCACCGCGAACGAAACCCATTGTCCCGGCTCGATGACGAACAGCGTGAACACCACCATGTTCCAGACCACGGGGAATCCCTTGAAGAAATTCTCCTTCGTCTTCATGCCGGTGTCGGCGTAGTAGATGGCACTGGAGACGACGATGATCGCCGCCGACAGGAACGACAGTCCCTCGCCCATGAAGCCGCGCTGGTAAAGCGCGAAGGCCGGGATCAGGACATAGGTCACGTAGTCGATGATGTTGTCGAGCATTTCGCCCGACCAGGTCGGCAGGATCTCCTTGACCTCGAGCTTTCTGGCGATCGGCCCGTCGATGCCGTCGACAAACAAGGCCAGTCCGAGCCACCAGAACATCGCGGTCCAGCGCTGTTCGCTCGCGGCCACCAGCGACAGGAAGGCCAGGAACGAGCCCGAGGCGGTCAGCAGATGGACGGAGAACGCCCTCGCCTGCGGCCAGGTGACTTTCTTCTTCGGTCGCGGAATCCGGTCCCTGATCTTCTTGGCCGTTGTGTTCTTGCTCACGGGCCCCGCCAATCCAGCTTGCAGATTTCGGCCGACCGGCCGGCGAAATTCCAGTTTCGGCCGAAAGCCCGCATCTTGCTCTTGTCGGACCTGGCAACGATGATCTCAGGCGCGATCCAGTATTCCGAATTGCTGATCACCGTATCCTTGTCTCGGTCCTTGCCGGGGATCGGCGTTACCGCCCCGTCGATGATCTTCGGTATCTGGAAGATGCGTGTCCTGTCACGCGTCTCATAGGTGATCGGCACTTGTTCGACACCGAGGAATTTGCCGACAAGGATGGAAAGCAACGAGGTGGTCCCGCCCGCCTTGCCGGTGAAAATCTTGGTCAGCGCCTTGACCGCATAGACCGAGGCGCGCTTGTCGATGAACAGGCCGGCGGTCCAGTTGCCGCGGCTCATATAGCCGGGGATTTCCATGATCAATCCGAGATTGAGCCCCGACAGGTCGACCTCGCCGAAATGGCCGGCGTCGATGCGGAAGCCGGCCCAGGTCTGGCAATAGCCTTCGGTCGGCGGATGACTGCCGAGCGACAGCACGCAGGGGCAAAAAACCGTGCAATTGCAGGAGAGTACGAGCTCTCCCTTCATCGCCCAGCTCTGGTCTGACATCGACTTTCCCCCACTCATCGCGAGACTACTAGCAGCGCTGCTGCCCAGACAAGCAGTATCGCACCGGCCAGCCGGGTTGGAACCCCGCTCGCCGTCTGTTTTTCGATCAGGGTGAACAGCCCGATCAACGCCATCCAGAAGACGTTCATCACCCCGACGGCGAACATCACCAGCATCAACGCCCAGCAGCAGCCGAGGCACCACAGGCCTTGCGCGACGCCAAGCCGGAAGACGCGGACGGGCCTCGCGCTCCAGTTCGCGAACAGGATCGAGAACGGGTTCCTGCATTTCTTCAGACAGGCTTCCTTCAGGCCGCTGAATTGGTAGAGGCCAGCAATCAGCAGAGCGAGCGCGCCGGCAATACCGATGACGGGGTCGAGCAACCCGTTGGACGAGGCGGATGCATGAATGGCCAAGCTCAGCACCGCGAACATCATCGAGGCAGCGAACCAGACGCTGAGGTAACCGGCAACCAGCACCAGCGGATGGACGACCGGCTCGCCCTTGATGCGAGCCGTGTCGGCAATCTCGCAATAGGTGCGGATCATCGGTGCGGCCGAAGGCAGCATGGTGGCGATCGCCATCAGGAACCACATCAAGACGAGCGCGGCGGCCTTGAGGCCGAGGCTTCCGTCCAACGGCGTCGGCGACAGGCAGAGCGCAAAGAACCGTTCCAGGAAATCCGGTAGCGGCAATCGCGGCAGGTTGCGCAGAAGCGCGTCGCCAGGGGCGATGACGCCCGCAATCCGACCTTCGGCGCTGCGGATTGCCATCGCGGCAAGCAACAGCCAGGCAAGCAGGATGCAGGCGCCGACAACGACGTTTGCCATAACACGGGGACTGCGCGCGATGTTCGCCATGGCGCGGCCGGCGCGGTCGAGATGGCTGAAGTCGTCTTGCTGGCCGGTCATGACATCCGAATGAGCCGAATCGCCGCGTTGATCAAGCGGCATGAATTGACCTATATGCTGGATCGACTGGCAGGTCGGGTGGGCTGCCTCGCATTGCAAGCCGGAAGCCGATCTTGGAGCATCGAGACACTGCGCGGATACTGGTTGCTGGCACGGGGCCGGCAGGGTTGATCGCGGCGCTCGCTTTCGCCGAGGCCGGTTTCCCGGTGACGCTTGTCGGGCCCGAAACTTCTGCCCCCGACGGCCGCACGACGGCGCTGATGAACCCCGCTCTGCAGGTGCTTGCGCGGCTTGGTGTGCTTGAAGACATCAAGCCCAAGGCGGCGCCCTTGAAGGTGATGCGTATCGTCGACGCGACCCGCCGGCTGATCCGTAGCCCCGTCGTCACCTTCCGCGCCAGCGAGATCGGCGAGGACCAGTTCGGGTTGAACCTGCCCAACAGCGTTCTCAATCCGGCACTCGCCCGCACGGTTGCTACGCATACCGGCATCGACTGGCGAAGGTCGATGGTGGCGAGTTGGCATCTCGACGCCGAACATGCCCGTGCCGTGCTGGCCGACGGCAGCACGGTGGATGCTTCCCTGGCGGTCGCCGCCGATGGGCGGCTGTCACCGGCCCGCCAGGCGGCCGGCATCTCGACCTCGGCCCGCTCCTACCCGCAGGCCGCTTTTGTCCTCAATTTCCGTCACAGCGGCGATCATGCCTTCACCTCGACCGAATTCCACACCGAGACCGGTCCGTTCACGCAGGTTCCGCTGCCCGGCAATCGCTCGAGCCTGGTCTGGGTGGTGAGGCCCGAGACAGCAACGGAACTCGCCGCGTTGGACGATACGACGCTTTCCGTGCGGGTCGAACGGCAGATGCAGTCGATGCTGGGCCGGGTGACGGTCGAGTCGGGCCGGCAGATTTATCCGCTTTCGGCGGTGACGCCGCTGCGTTTCGCGCGGGACCGTGTGGCGCTTGTCGGCGAAGCCGCCCACGTGTTTCCGCCGATCGGCGCGCAAGGCCTCAATCTTGGTATCAGGGATATCGACGATCTCGTTGGTATCGCTGGAGAAAATCGCACCGACCCCGGCGCTGCGAAGGCCCTTGCAGCCTACGATTTCAAACGCCGCCCCGATATTCTGGCGCGCAGCAGTGCGGTCAATCTGCTCAACATGTCGCTGCTTTCCGACATGCTGCCGGCGCAGATGGCCCGTGTTGCCGGGCTCGGCGTGCTCGGTGGCTTCGCGCCGCTTCGCGCCTTCTTCATGCGCGAGGGGCTTCGTCCGGGCAGCGGCTTTGCGGCGCTGGCCGGCGGCCTGCGAAAGCCGGCGCGCTGATAGCGATCTTCCTAACATTCCGTCAATCCGCGCTCTCGGCGAATGTCGGCATCGGCGGCCTGCGGCAAAACCTTTTCGCCGCGTCCTGCGTAGCTTCAAGGCGCGACCAAAACGCGTCGGGATTGAATTGACGCCCAGTCTGCGCCAAATAAGTCTAAGGAATTCAGTGGTGAGTACGATGAAAACAGCCAAATTCGCGATCGGACAGGTGGTTCGCCATCGGCTGTTTCCCTTCAGGGGCATCATTTTCGACGTCGATCCGCAGTTCGCCAACACCGACGAATGGTACGAAGCCATCCCCGCCGACGTGCGGCCGCGCAAGGATCAACCCTTCTATCACCTGCTCGCCGAGAATTCGGAAACCGAATACATCGCCTATGTGTCCGAGCAGAACCTGCTCGAGGATCAGTCGGGCGAGCCGGTCCGGCATCCGCAGATCAAGGAGATGTTCGACAAGAGGCCGGACGGGCGCTACGAGCCGAAACGGCAATCGAGGCATTAACCGACCAGACGACAGGCGCAAAAAAAGCGGGGCATGACCCCGCTTTTTTGTTAGGCCGGCAAAAACCGGATGATCAGTTGGCGGTCTTCGCCTTGTCCTGCTCTTCCTTGAGCTTCTTGGCGAAATCCTGGTTGTTCTTGGCGACGAAGTCCTGGAGCTTCTTCTGCCGGTCTTCGATATCGGACTGCTGCAGCGGCGGGCCGTCATAGGCGCCGCTGAAACCCTGCAGGGCGATCTTGATCGGGTTCTGCTGGTTCTGGAAATTGACCGAGGTCAGCGTGATCGCCTGGCCCTTCTTGAAGGCACCGACGAGCTGGTCGGTGAGCGGAACTTCGGCCACGCAACGATCCGGGAAGCAAATGACGTAATCAAGCTTCACGGCCTTGCCGGTGTCGATCTGCAGGCCGATGCCGGGGGGCACCAGGCGGCCGGTCGGGACCGTTACCTGGAACACCTTGCGGTTCACCTTGCCCTTCAGCTCGATCAGGCTGACGCCGGTGATCAACTGGCCGTTACCGGCGGTGGTGATGTTCTGGACGTTGCAGATGTCGACGTCTTCCTGCTTGGTGCAAGCCTTGAACCAGCCTTGCGGAATCTGCTGTTGCTGCTGTGCGGAAGCAGCGGGAAGCCCTGCGCCCAGAAAGCCGACCACGCCAGCGGCCATGACCGACAGGCGGTACGCGTTGCTGTTCAGGCTCGTCATGTCGTGCACTTCCTCTCAAATGATCCCGGGACCGGCTTCTTCGTGCCGTGTGGTCCAGCTACCTGTTGCCAAAATGAGGCAACAGAATGACTTCGGGGGGCGTGTTACACTGCAAGCGATGTCGAATCCAGCCCGCCACTTGTAATTCTTGATGACGCCATTGGCCGGCACGCAGTTGCCTCATGCTAGGGTGCGCACCGAATCATCAAGCCGACCCAGTAAGGAGACGGTCATGGGCCGCGTTCTTGTTTGGCTGATCACCGCGATATCGTTTCTCGCGCTTTCGCATCAGCCGGCCGCGTCGGAGCCGAAGCACGCCATCGCCATGCAGGGCGAACCGGCTTTGCCGCCCGACTACACGCATTTCGACTACGTCAATCCGGACGCGCCGAAGGGTGGCTCGATCACCTATTGCGTCGTCGGCAGCTTCGACAATCTCAATCCCTTCATCCTCAAGAGCCTGCGCACGACAGCGCGCGGCATGATGGACCAGACTTACGGCAATCTCGTCTTCGAGCCGCTGATGCAGCGCAACTACGACGAGCCCTTCAGCCTGTACGGCTTGCTCGCCGACACCGCCGACATGGATCCGGAGCGCAAGAGCATCGAGTTCCATCTCAACCCGAAGGCCAAATGGTCCGACGGCCAGCCGGTGACGCCGGAGGATGTGCTGTTCACCTACGATGTCTATACCGACAAGGGCCGTCCACCCTACAGCGCCCGCATGAGCCTGATCGCCAAGCTCGAAAAGACCGGTGACCACAGCGTGCGCTTCACCTTCAACGACAAGGCCAATCGCGAGACGCCCCTGATCATCGCGCTGACGCCGATCATACCCAAGCATGCCTTCGACAAGGACACGTTCGACAAGACGACGCTGAAGCCACTGATCGGCAGTGGCCCCTACACCGTTGCGCAGGTACAGCCTGGCCAACGCATCGTTTTCAGGCGCAACCCGGACTATTGGGGCAAGGACATCCCGGCCAAGCGCGGCTTCGACAATTACGACCAGATCACCATCGAGTATTTCCTCAACGCCAACGCCAAGCTCGAAGCTTTCAAGAAGGGCCTTTGCGCCATCGACGACGACGGCGATCCGGTCAAGCGCGACCGCGACCTCGATTTTCCGGCCTTCCACAAGGGCGACGTGGTCGCCGAAACCTTCGACACCGGCATTCCGCCCGTGGTGACCGGTTTCCTGTTCAACATGCGGCTGCAGAAGTTCGCCAACCCGGTCGTGCGCCGTGCGCTCGGCATGCTCTACGACTTCGAATGGGCCAACAAGAACCTGTTCGGCGGCAAATACGCCCGCGCGATGAGTTACTGGCAGAATTCCGAGCTTTCCGCGCTTGGTCATCCGGCTGACGACAGGGAAAAGGCGCTGCTGGCGCCCTACCCCGGCCGTGTGCCGGCCGATGTCATGGATGGCACGTACCGGCCACCGGTCACCGATGGTTCAGGGCAGGATCGCAAGGTGCTGAAAGCGGCCTTCGATCTCTTGAAAAGCATCGGTTATCACGTGCAGGACGGTACGATGCTCGATCCCGATGGCAAACCGTTTGGCTTCGAGATTCTGGTTGCTTCGCAGGATGAGGAGCGGCTTGCCGGCATCTATCAGCGCACGCTGGAGAAGATCGGCATCGACGTCACCATCCGCAGCCTCGACGGCGATCAGATCCAGTCGCGCAAGCAGCGCTTCGATTTCGAGGCCCTGATCGGATCGAGCGGCTTCAACAATTCGTTGTCGCCCGGCATCGAACAGCTTGGCCGATGGGGATCCGAAGCGGCCAAGGCCGAAGGCTCGTTCAACCTGGCCGGTGTCGCCGATCCGGCGGTTGATGCGGCGATCGACGCGATGCTGCGCGCGCGTTCAAAGGAAGACTATGTCGCGGCTGTCAGGGTTCTCGACCGGCTGCTGATCTCCGGCAACTACATGGTGCCGACGCAGTACAACACGCAGCAATGGATCGCCTACTGGAACTACCTGGAACATCCGCAAAAGACGCCCATATTTGGGTATCAACTGCCAAGCTGGTGGCGCAAGCCGAACTGAGGATTTCAGGAGATCGAGATGAGTGATCTGAACGCCATCACCGTCGACGTGGTGTCAGACGTCGTCTGCCCATGGTGCTTCATCGGCCAGAAGCGGCTCGACAGAGCGATATCAGCTGTCGGCGACACCGAGGTGCATGTCCGCTGGCGGCCGTTCCAGCTCGATCCGACCATTCCGCCGCAAGGCAAGGATCGCCGCGACTATATGCTGGCCAAGTTCGGCAGCGACGAGCGCATCCGCGAAATTCATGCCCGCATCGAGCCGCTGGGCGAAGCCGAAGGCATTTCGTTCGCGTTCGACGCCATCAAGGTGGCACCGAATACGCTCGATGCGCACCGTCTGATCCGCTGGGCTGGTGCCGCCGGCGAAGCCGTGCAGAACCGGCTGGTGCGCCGCCTGTTCCAGCTGAATTTCGAGGAAGGCGCTGACATCGGCGACCATGCCGTCTTGGTCGAAGCCGCGCGCGAGGCCGGCATGGACGCATCCGTGGTTGCCACGCTGTTGCCGACCGAGGCCGACGTCGAGGCCGTTCGCACCGAGATCGCCACCGCCTCGCGCATGGGCATAACAGGCGTGCCGTGCTTCCTGATCGAGGGCAAATACGCGGTCATGGGCGCACAGGATGCCGATACCCTGGCCGATGCCATCCGTCAGGTGGCCGCCGCCAAGGCGCGCGGCGAATTGGAAAAGGCCGGCTGAGACCGGCTGCCCCTGCCCTTATGAGGCGGGAGCCGGCGTCACTTCACGGTCACCTTGGCCTTRCTGATGAAAAATCCGTGGCCATTCGTGGCCGTGCAGGTCAGTCCCTTGGTTGTGGATTCGCATGAGAACGGCCCTGCGCTCCAGCTTTTGCCGTAAGCGAGCTTGGTGACATCGCTGCAGCATGACTGCTCGCCGGGGTTCTTGATCAAAGTCGCCGGCCCCTTGGGTCCCAGGATGATGGTGACATAGCTCGGCGCGACGCGTGAGCAGCTGAGTTCCGGGCCACCGTCCTGCGGCTTATAGGTGCTGGTGCCGCCCTTCGGGGTGTAGATGCAGCCAATGTTGCCGGACGGCGTGTTGAACTCGATCTGGCCCTCGGCGCCCGCCGGAATGCTCTGCTCGGCGGCCTGTGCCAGGGGGTGCCAGGCAAGGAGGAACAGGGTTGCGGCTGCGCGTACAAGCATTGGAAGCTTCCTCGTTGGAGAACCGGACATGCATGGGTGCCGACAGTGCCCTGCAAGGTTCAATCCCGAACGAAGCAATTGTCAAACGCGGTTCCTGACCTCACCCAACGGGGCCGGATGTGCCGCCCGCCGCGCCTGCCGCAACGACCGTTTCGGGTCACTTTTCTGCCTCTGGCGAGGTCACGAACGGAAGATTTCCGAAGATTCGGCCAGTCCGCAGTCAGGAAATTTACCAGTCAATTAGATTTTCGAGTTCACAAACCCGTGTGAAAACCTTCCCTGAGGGAAGCTTCACCGATGGCCCTCCCGCGTCCCTCAACAAATTGAAATCAATAGCAATATTCCGCTTTTGCCGATCCGTTTGACGGCGCTTCGACCCGGCAATCTGTTGCCTCATGGCAACGGTCGTCCGGGGTAATCCCTTTGGCCAGCTTTAAAAATTAATAGAAAATGATCAATTGGTGTTACCATCCGTAACAAAACAAAAATGGTTTGGGCGGGATCGTGATTCGGGTCGATAGACCAACGCAAGAGTCAGTACCGGAAAAAACACCTCGCGATGCCGCACGGCCATCGCTTCTGACGCCGGTATCGTCGATGCGTACCTTCTGGGGCCTGATGCGGGCCTACTGGTTCTCGGACCGGTGGAAGGAAGCCTGGACCCTGACGCTGGTGATCGCGCTGCTCACGGCGCTGTCCAGCAAGGCCGGTGTCTGGTTCGCCGAAGCCTCCGGCGAGTTGGTCAACTCGATCGCCTTCTTCCACGACGCCGCCAACACCACGCCGCTTCGCACACTGCTGGTCAATGCCGGCATCCTCGTGCTGCTGGTGCTGCTCAAGGACGCCGGCTTTACCGGGATCCGCAACCTTGTCTCGGCGACCTTGCACCGCAAATGGCGCGGTTGGCTGGACAGTCGCTTCAACGAAGCATTGCTGGACAACAATCATACGCATTTTCATGCCCAGCATGCGTCGACCGGCAGCGGCGCACCGGCACCTGACAACATCGACCAGCGCGTCCAGGAATCCATCAAGGACATGACCGGCGGCGCCATCGGGCTCGCCATGGGCGTGCTGGGCGTCGCCACCTCGCTCTATTTCGTCGGCCAGAAGCTGCTCGAAAACTCCGTCGAGGTGAAGGGACTGGAGTTCCTCGGCAGCTATGGCAGCGCCGTCCTGGCCTTCCTGGCCGTCGCCACCTATGTGCCGCTGAACACCTGGATCGCGGTCAAGCTCGGCGGCTTGCTCGAGCGCCTCAACGTCAGGATGCAGCAGGCCGAAGGCAGCTATCGTGGCGAACTGACGACGTTCCTGCGCCGCAGCTTCCATGTCGCCGCGTCCCAGGGCGAAGGCGTGCAAAGGACCATGCATGGCCGGCTCTATGTCGACATTGACGGCACATGGACGCGGCTGAACATCGTCAACACCGTCTATATGTCGTTCGAACTGATCTACAATTTCATCGGCGCCCGCATCGTCGCCTACGGACCTGGCCTGGTGCCGTTCATCCACAACGGTCTCGATCTCAAGGGCTACATAACCGGCTCCGAGCTGGTCAATTCGCTGATCGGCCAATGTTCGTGGTTCATCCACGTCATGCCCGCCATCGCCACGCTGCGCGCCAACAGCCAGCGCGTGACCGAACTGGCCAATGCGATCGAGAATGTCCAGCATCCGCAGGAATTCTACAGCCAGACCGGCCGTTCCGACTTCCACTACGCCAGCCAGAACCCGGTTTTCGGCCTGACCATCCAGAAGCTCGAACTGGCGCATCAGGGCGAGGACGCAACCCCGTTCCTCAGCGCCGCCAATTTGCGCTTCCGGCGCGGCGAGTGGACGTTCCTGAAAGGCGAATCGGGTTGCGGCAAGACCTCGCTGATCAAGGCGATCAACGGCCTGTGGCCCTATGGCCATGGCACCATCGTCTTCCCCGAGGGCGTGAAGAGTTTCTATGCCGCCCAGGAGGTCAAGCTGCAGCAGGTGACGCTGAAACAGCTGGTCTGCCTGCCGGGCTCCGAGCACAATCATAGCGATGCGGATGTCGCGGCGGCGCTGTACAAGGCCGGCCTTGGCGACTTCATCTCGCATCTAGGCGACGCAAGCCGCGAAGGCAAAAGCTGGGACCAGGTTCTGTCGGGCGGCCAGAAACAGAAGCTGGTGGTGGCGCGCATCGTGCTGCAGCAGCCGGGGCTGCTGTTCCTCGACGAGGCGACCGGCGCGCTTGATCCGGAGGGCAAGATTGCCTTCCATCAGGCCATCAAGGACAACTGCCCCGATGTCACCGTCATCAGCGTCATGCACGAGGCGGTGGCGCCGAGATCGCTGACCGGCGCAGAATTCTACCACAGCATCGTGGCGATCGCCGACGGCGTCGCCACCAAGAAGCCCCTGGTTCCGACCCTGCCTGTCGAACTCACCACGATTCTTGTCCAGCCAAGGCCGGTCGAGGACAAGTGGCTGCGTTTTTCGCGCCGGCTGAAGCAGAAATGACGACGCGTGGATCTCGGCCGGCCGCGCCATGCGGCGGCCGCTGATCACAGTCTCGCGAGTGGTGCCATTCGGCACCGTTTTTCGTCCTCACCGCGATTGACTCGGCAAGGCGCGCACCTATGTTGCGCCGGCTTGCAGACAGTCAAACGCGAACCCGCAAGCGGAAAGGTCACAGCGCCATGCCTGGCGACAGTCACAGTCGAACGCAACAGCCGTCCGCCTAGACGTGACCTGAATGGTTCATGTCCTGCCGGACGGCAAGGAGTGAGCCATGAACGAATTTACCCCCGTAGCGAGCGACGAGGCCGTCGCGATCGCCCGTATCCTAGCCAACGATCACGTCGCCGACATTGTCGAGGCCCTGAACAGGGAGCCGCGAGAGAGCGCGACGGAACTGCTTTGCGAAGTCACGTTCGAGCGGCTGGTCGAGATCTTCGACCAGCCTGAACTCGACCGCGCGCCCGGACTCATGGAGGCGCTGCCGCGCGCCAAGGCGGGCAAGCTGCTCACCGCCATGTCGGAAGACCGCGCCGCCGACATCCTGCGCGAGCTGGACGAGCCGGCTCGTTCCGAGTTGCTCGGCGGGCTTGCGCCGCCGCTGCGCGCGACGCTGCTTGCCATTCTGGGCTACCCCGAAGGCAGCGCCGCATCGATCATGACGACGGAGTTCGTCAGCGTGCCTTCGGACTGGACCGTGGGCCGCACGCTCGACTACATCCGCAAGGTCGAGCGGACGCGCGAAACCGTCTACGCGATCTATATCGTCGATCCGCAAACGCACCTCCTGATGCGGTCGACCGGCCTGCGCCGGCTGATCACCGGGGAGCCGGAGGACTCGATCATGACGGTGGCGCCGGATCGCGCGCCGGTGACGGTCACCCCGCTGACCGATCGCGAAACCCTGGCGCAGACGATCTCGAAATACGACCTGCTCGCCGTCCCGGTCGTCGACCACGGCAAGATCCTCGGCATCGTCACCATCGACGACATCATCGACGCGATGATCGAGGAGACGACCGAGGACGTGCACCGCTTCGGCGGCATGGAGGCGCTCGACGAGCCGTACATGAAGATGAGCTTCCTCGCCATGATCAAGAAGCGGGGCGGCTGGCTGTGCGCCCTGTTCATCTCAGAGATGCTGACGGCCAACGCCATGCAGAGCTATGAGGGCGAGCTGGAAAAGGCGATCGTGCTGACGCTGTTCATCCCGCTGATCATGAGTTCGGGTGRCAATTCCGGCTCGCAGGCGACCTCGCTGGTCATCCGGGCGCTGGCGCTGCGCGAGATCGGGCTGCGCGACTGGTGGCGGGTGGCGCTGCGCGAACTGCCCACCGGCCTCGTGCTCGGCGCCATGCTCGGCGTGGTCGGCATCGGCCGCATCGCGCTCTGGCAATATATGGGCTTCTACGACTATGGGCCGCATTGGCCGCTGATCGCCACGACGGTCGGCGTGGCACTGGTCGGCATCGTCACCTTCGGCTCGCTGTCGGGGTCGATGCTGCCATTCGCCCTGAAACGCATCGGCTTCGATCCGGCCAGCGCATCGGCCCCGTTCGTCGCAACGCTGGTCGATGTCACCGGGCTGGTGATCTATTTCTCGGTGGCGCTGGTGATCCTGCGCGGCACGCTGCTTTAGCAGTTCTCAAATCTCCGCCGTGGCAAGACCCTTGCCGCGGTGGAGAGCTGAACCTCGGCATTTGCCAGGTCAATCCACCCGCTTGCCGTCCTTCACCCGATAGGTCGGCTTGTACATGGTGACGAGCTCTTCCGCGGCTGTCGGATGCACCGCCATCGTGCGGTCGAAATCATCCTTGGTCAGCCCGGCCTTCAGCGGAATGCCGAGAAGCTGCGCCATTTCGCCCGCATCCGGTCCCAGGATGTGCGCGCCGAGCACCCGCTTCGACGCGCCGTCGACCACCAGCTTGGTCAGCATCTTCTCGTCGCGGCCGGACAGCGTATGCCGCATCGGCCGGAATGTGGCGCGGTAGATCTCGATGTCGGGGAAGCGTTTGACCGCATCATCCTCCGACAGGCCGACCGTGCCGATTTCGGGTTGTGAAAAGACGGCGGTCGCAATCGTATCGTGGTCGGGCGCCGTCGGATTTCCCTTGAAGGCGGTTTCGATGAAACACATCGCCTCGTGGATCGCCACCGGCGTCAGCTGCACGCGGTTGGTGACGTCGCCGATCGCCCAGATGTTGTCGATGTTGGTGCGCGAGTATTTGTCGACGGCGATCGCACCGGTCTTGGTCATCTCCAGGCCGATGCCTTCCAGGCCCATATTCTCGGTGTTGGGGATGCGGCCGATGGCCAGCATCACCTGGTCGACGGTCAGCACCTTGCCGCCGGTGACGATTGCGTCGAGCCGGCCGTCCGGCCGCTTGCGGATCCATTCCGACACCGAATGACAGAGGATCTCTATCCCCTTCTTTTCCATTGTCTCGTGCAGCATGCGCCGCAGGTCCATGTCGAAGCGGCTGAGGATCTCCTTGCCGCGATAGACCAGCGTGGTGTCGACGCCGAGGCCGTGGAAGATGTTGGCGAACTCSACCGCGATATAGCCGCCGCCTTCGATCATGATCGCCTTGGGCAGCTGCTTGAGATCGAAAGCCTCGTTGGAGAAGATGCAATGCTCATGGCCGGGCAGCGCCGGATGCGGCGCCGGGCGGCCGCCGGTGGCGATCAGGATCTGGTCGGCGGTGACGGTGCGATCCTCGCCCAGAAGATGCACGACATGCGGATCGACGATCATGGCGCGCGAGTGAAAGGCCTCGCCGCCGGCGCCCTCGACATTCCTCTGGTAGATCGCCTCGAGCCGGCTGATCTCGCGATCCTTGTTGGCGACCAGCGTCTGCCAGTCGAAACTTGCCTCCGGCACCGTCCAGCCATAGCCGGCGGCGTCGGCGAAATGCTCGGGAAATTGCGAGGCATAGACATAGAGCTTTTTCGGCACGCAGCCCCTGATGACGCAGGTGCCGCCATAGCGATATTCCTCGGCGATGCCGACGCGCTTGCCGAGTGCGGCGGCGACTCGCGCCGCCCTCACCCCGCCCGAGCCGCCGCCGATGACGAAAAGATCGTAGTCGTAACCGGCCATCTGGCGGCTCCTCAAGCTTCAGAAATCCAGTGACAGGTAGGCCGCCAGGCAGCAAAAGAAAAGCCCGGACAAGCCGGGCTTCATCGATGGCCGCAAGGCCATTTGGAAACGCAAGATCAGTTCTGCGTGTCGTCTGCCGGAGCCGAACCGTCGGCGGGTGCGGCGCCATCCGCAGGCGCGGCTGCGTCCGCGGGTGCTGCGGCAGGGGCTGCCGGCGCCTTGGCCTTGGCTGCCGCGGCCAGCGTCTCGCCGACCTGCTGGGCGAGATCGCGCGCGAGGCCGTTCTGCCAGATGTCGGCTGCCTTGACCAGTTCGCGGGTCACGGTGGGGCCGCTATCCAGCAGCTTCTTGCCCGAATCGGAACTGTAGAAGGCGGCGATATCCGTCAGTTCCTTTTCGGAGAACACTTTTGCGTAGGCGAGCGCGGCTTCCTTCTCGAGGTCGGCGCGGCGCGAGGCCAGCGCCAGCGCCTTCTCGTTGATGGTCTTGCCGATCAGCTCCTGCATGTCCGGGTTCTTCTGGATGAGCTGCGATTCGAGCGCGGCTGCCGCCTGCGGCAGGATGTTGTCGAACGGGTCGGTCGCGTGGATCGCCGCGACCGCCGCGCGGGCGGCCTTCAGGTGCGAGTCCGTGACTTCTTGCGAAAACGCCGGCGAAGAGAGGGCGAAAACGGCCGTAGCCGCCAGAACGGCGCAAAGGCTGCGAACCCGGTTATGCAACATCATGATCGGTAGAACTCCCTGGTTTTCGGGCGGCATGGACAGTTTGGATACCGTCGCCGCCGGCGATGATGGCCGCTGACGCCAGCCCGATGAAAAGACCATGCTCGACCACGCCCGGAATGGCGTGGAGAGCATTCGAAAGCGCTCTTGTATCCGGAATGCGGCCAAAAGATGCATCGAGGATAAAATGGCCGCCGTCTGTAACAAAAGCCTGGCCCCCCGTCATCCTCAATATAACCGGACCGGAAAGGCCGAGCTTTTCAGCCGCCGCGCCGATCGCGATTTCGGTTGCGCGCAGGCCGAACTGGTTGACTTCGATAGGCAGTGGAAAACGGCCAAGCGTCTCGACCATCTTCGACTGGTCGGCAATGACGATCATGCGCTGGGAAGCGGCGGCAACGATCTTCTCGCGCAGCAGCGCGCCGCCGCCGCCCTTGATCAGGGTCAGTTCCGGGTCGACCTCGTCAGCGCCATCGACGGTGAGGTCGAGCTGCGGCGTTTCCTCCAGCGTCGACAGCGGCACGCCAAGCTCGCGGCAGAGCGACGCGGTGCGCTCCGAAGTCGGCACGCCGATGATCGTCATGCCGGTGGCGCCCTTCTCGGCAAGCAGCCGCACGAACTCTTCGGCGGTGGTGCCGGTACCGATGCCGAGCCGCATGCCGTCGCTCACATAGGCGAGCGCTGCCCGCGCGGCTTCGACCTTCAACTGTCTTGCATCCATGCCGCTTGCTGCCCCGGAAATTCGCTGCTGGGCTCCTAGCATTTTTGCCGGTCGGGTCAAAGCCTTTGGCAGCGGCGTACGCCCTGGCGACGAGCAGCATGGATGTTCTGGCAACGCACGGTCAGGGGCAATGCGTCAGGGATCTCCGATAGGAATTTTTTCTTGACCTGGTGATGGCAGCTATGCTACATATTTGTGCATGGTGCTGATTTGCGCCAACGACCCGCCGCCATGGCGGGTTTTTCATGTCCGGTGGCAAGCCGCGAAATACCCGGTCCCGCGGGGCTTGCTTGCCAGAACGACCCGCCCCGCTTGCCCCACGCCGCTTGCCTTGATGCGCCGCAGCCGCTATCGCCTGCCACTTGCATGAACTTGGCCCAGGACTGACCATGAATCGCCCGATCATCGTGTTCGACCTCGACGGTACGCTGGTCGATACAGCGCCGGACCTGCTCGACAGCCTGAACCACAGCCTTGCCGCCAGCCACATCGCGGCGGTCGATGAGGCCGGCTTCAGGCGCTTTGTCGGTCACGGCGGCCGCGTGATGATCGAACGGGCCCATGCCGCCCAGCAGCGATCGCTTGATGTCGAGGAGCACGACCGGCTGCTGAAACTCTTCCTCGACCACTACACCCTCAACATCCCCGGCAAATCGCGCCCCTACCCCGGCGTCGTCGAGGCGATCGCGCGCTTCGAGAACGCCGGCTATCTCCTGGCCGTCTGCACCAACAAGTACGAAGCCAACTCGCTGGCGCTGATCGAGGCGCTCGGCCTGACGAAGCATTTCGCCGCAATCGCCGGGCAGGACACGTTCGCGTTCCGCAAGCCCGACCCGCGTCATCTCATCGAAACCATCAAACTGGCTGGCGGCGACCCGGATCGCGCGCTGATGGTCGGCGATTCGCAAACCGACATCGACACCGCCAAGGCCGCCGGCATTCCAGTGGTGGCGGTCGATTTCGGCTACACCGACCGCCATGTGCGCGAATTCGAACCCTCGGCGGTGATCTCGCATTTCGACGCCCTGACGCTCGACCTGGCGCAAAGGCTGATCGCCGCCGCGGGGAACTGACCGGAAAGCAGCCGGCGTCACGTCGGAGACGGGTCCACAGGACAACAATCCGATCCTTGTCGGAACGCCTGACACCGCCTTGACTTCCCGCACCCGCCTCCCTTATATCGCGGCTCGCTTGGCCTTCGGGCAACGAGCGGGCGATTAGCTCAGCGGGAGAGCACACCCTTCACACGGGTGGGGTCGCAGGTTCAATCCCTGCATCGCCCACCAAAATCCCTAGGAAAGTCAGCAGCTTACTAGCGTGTTGGCCAAAATCGTCGATCTAGGCCTTTTTCGTTTCGCCACTAAGTCGCCACCAATTCGACGATTGTTTTCGACACCGGCGTCGGGAACTGAGCAGCTGGCTTCGCCTCTTTCACGGTGGTATTCCGTCCCGAAGGCCCGAAATGCTCCGCTCGTTGGTAGGCTCCAACCTGTAATCGATTCCTTGATTGCCAGCCGTTTGCTTCTGTGCGCCAGGAGCGAGGCTCCGCAAGGCGTAGTCTTAGGTAGCGCCTCAACGTCCGCCCATCTCTGTGCTACATTGCAATTCAGCACGCTCAGGAAGTGTGTGCCGAACACGGGCTGGAGCCGGAACTACCGCCGCACTTTCGTCACTGGATTGAGCTGCGAGGAGGATCAAGCATGTCTGACCGCGCCGCCGTAGGCCCTCTGCAACTGGGCGAACGTGCGCCCAATTTCGTACTCGACGCAATTACTCGCGAGGGCAAGATAGCTATCGACGATTTCCGCGGCGAGAAGCCAGTGCTGGTTGGGCTGTATCGAGGTCTGCATTGTCCGTTTTGCAGGCGTCATATCGCGACGGTTTCGCTGCTCACACCAGCCCTTAACGCAAAGGGCATCGAAAGCCTCACGGTGGTGAACACGCCCATCGAGCGGGCGCGCCTTTATCTCCGGTACCATCCGATGGTTGGTTTGCTTGCTGCATCCGATCCGGAGCGCGTTTCACACCGCGCCTTTGGATTGCCCAACATGCAAATAGTAACTGAGGGCGAGAGCGCATTGCCGGACAAGGTCTCGATGAGCGATGTGAAGGCGATGCGGCTCAACGTGCCGGGCGAAATGCCTGAGCCGATGGATCCGTTTGCCACGCTCGAATATCTGAACAAGAAAGACAATTACGATATCACTGAAGCGGACCAGCAAATGATGGCAACCGGCGTGGGCCAGCTCACCGGCCAGTTCCTGCTCGACCGCAACGGCGTCGTTCGCTGGACGTTCTCCGAAGTTTTCGATGGCGGCTTGGGCGCCCACCCGAACTCTGAGGCGATGATGTCGGTCGCGTCGCATATTGGTCAGTAGCGGCGCAGTGCGCTGAGCGGGTGCACGGATAGCAGGTGTTTTGCAAACGTCAGTTCGAGCCGGGGTCGCCACGCTTTTGGCAGTCGCTTTTACGACGGGCTGAGTGCGGTGGGAATTCCAGTATGAGCGACCAACCACGCGCCAGCGCGGAAAGACAATGGCGTCGAGCCGCGATCAGCGCTTCATCGAGTGCAGGATGGCCTGCATGTGCTCTTCCAGGTCGAGTTCGCCCCGAGCCTCAGCGGTCAACAGGTACTCGGCCTTAGCCCGGCGGTCGCCTCGGCTGATCGCAGGATAGGAGCAGATGGCCAGCAATGCGTCCTGTTCAATCCGGTCTGCTCTCTTGCGTTCGTGGCTGCTACTGCCCGCTTGATGAACAACCTTGTAAAGCCCGGCATAGGTGGCTTCATGGGCTCCGATCAGCGCCCGCAATTCGGGTGAGGCGCCTTCCCCTTCAGCAAGTGTCGGTTCAACGACCGAGGCCACGGCGGCGAACGCGAGAAGTGTACGGCGGGTGACTTCGGGCATGCCTCATATCCCTGCTGTCTGATCATGCGGGCACACTATAGCACCGGCGCAACGGTTCGGAGAGATGCTCTGGGACGCGACCATACTGTCTGCTGACAAAATGTTTTCGCTCCCGCAGATCGCCCTCCCGGGGCTGGCCGGTTGAGGGCCCTGAAAAACCGAAAGCGCAGCGCGTTGAGCCCACAAGCCACCCCTCACCCCGCCTGCCGATTAACCCGGGGGCGACAACATCGCCCGCCGGGTGCCTTCGCGCTGTCAACCGCACCCTAGCGGCACGTGTGGCCTTAAGTCGCAATAACTGGCTTCCGAAAGCAGGGCCTTGGGCTTCATTGATGCTGTGACCAACACCATATGGTGATCCACAGCCCTCCAAAACGAGAGAAGCTCGCCCTGACGCGGTCGCACTGCGGCCGTCAGCCGGCAATGGCTATCAACTAGGAACCTGAAAATCATGCCTGAAAATACCAGACCAACTTCGAGAGACGTCCCCCTCATCCAGCTAGGCGTCTATCAGTGCCGCTTCCCGGTGAGCGAAGACGCGTCAGTACCCGGCGGTTACCGTTTTTGTGCTGGGCCAACTTCGCCGGATCGCGTCTATTGCGATCACCACCATAGCATCGTGACCGCCGTCGACCCTCGTCGAACCCGTTCTGGTCTCCAACCCGCCCAACGACGCGCCGCGTAAGTTAAGCGGGCGGCCTCCCCCGACCGCGAGCGCGACGAGGGGAGAGTTTCAGCAGAATTTCAGAAATCTTCCGGTACGCGACCGTTCCTTGGCGTCATTGTTCTAAAGAACGAACCGGATGAGGTCGAACATGTCGCTGAATGAGAACATGCGCCAAGCCGCCCGGCAGGAACTGCTGGAATTTGCGTCCAGCGTCATGGTTGGGTCCCCTTGTGCGCCCATGCCTGGAACAATGTTCGAAATGCTGGAGATCATCGCCGTGGAGAGGCGGATGACTTCCAGCCAAGGTGAAGACAGGTCAAATTCCTCTGATCCCTTGACGTCCGAGCCGATTGGGACCCCAATCAGGCTGCGTTTGGTCGAGCTGGTCAGATCGGCATTCAATGTCGCAAGGAAACGGTGGGCCCATACTGGCACTTGGCAGTTGCGAGCTTGATATTGCCCGCGGGCTGCTTGTGCGCGATGGAAAACCTGTTGCTCTGCGCTGCAAGGCGTTTGATCTGTTAACTTATCTCAGCCGGAATGTCGGGCGTGTCGCGACCAAGTCCGAACTGATGTCAGCGGTATGGCCCGATGTCTTCGTGACCGAGGACTCACTGACGCAGGCGGTCAGGGAGTTGCGAAAGGCGCTGCAGGACGAAAGCCAAACCATTATCCGCACGGTTGCCAAACGCGGCTACGTCCTCTCTCTTCCCGATACGCCAAGACAAGAGCGCTCTGGACAGCCGAGCGTTGCGGTACTGCGCTTCAGCAACGAAGGTGCGCCGGACGACTCCCCTTTGGTCGACGGTTTCGCCGAGGACATTGTCAATGCGTTGGCTCGCTTCGGAACGGTCGTTGTGCTGGCGCGCAATTCCGGATTTRCATTTGTCTCGGATTCCGCTTCCGATTGGCGTGCCGTTGGCGACAGCCTCGGCGCAACCTATCTGGTCCGCGGCAGGGCGACGACCCGCGCTGACGGCATGCGGGTCACCGTCAGTCTCATGACTGCTTCGACGGGTGAAGTCCTCTGGAGCGATACGTTTTCTGCTTCTGGCGGCCAGATCTTCGACATGCAGGAAGAAATCGCCAGCCGTGTGGTGAACCGGCTGGTCGCTCGGCTTGACGACGCGGGTATCAAGCAGGCAACCCCGAAGCCTCCCGGTAGCCTGGCCGCATATGAGCTTGTCCTGCGTGGACTGGCCCGGCTGCGCGGTTATGGCGATGACGACAATCAGGCCGCGCGCGACCTCTTTCAGGCTGCGGTCGACAAGGACCCGACCTATGCTTTGGCGCATTCCTACACCGCGCTCGCCGATCTCATTATCGGTGGCTATGCCGAGGCATCCCCGGCGTTGCTTGCTTCATTGATCGACCGTGCGGAGTGTGCGGTGACGCTTGCACCGGAAGAGCCACGTTGCCATCGCGTGCTTGCCCAGGCTTTGATCTCTGCCCGTCGGTTCGAAGCGGCCGAACATCACCTTCAACGCGCGTTCGACCTCAATCCATATGACGCCGATACGATTGCGCAAATGGGGTATTTGCTCACGATGAGAGGCAGGCCGCTTGAAGCACTCGCGGCGATTGACAGTGCGATACGGATCAACCCGATCCATCCTGATTGGTACCACTATGATCGCGCCATCGCCCAATACTCGGCTGGAGACTACAAGGCCGCGCTTGTCAGCATGTCCAAGGTCCCACCGAGGACCCCCTGGCGACTGGCAAGGCTGGCGGGGTGTCACGCTCAACTCGGCGAACTGAAGGAAGCTCAGCGCATTATGGCAGAGGTCAAGCGGATAGCGCCTGATTACTCGCCACTTGAGTTTGCGCAAACCGGAATCGCCTTCGAACACGCGAGTGATGCTGAACACCTCATTGCCGGCGTCGCCAAGGCACTCGCAGCCTATGAGGACCAAGGCTAGGGCCGCCTCCGGTCCGACGTGGATCCATCGATGCCGTGGCAACTGCTGGGCTACCCAAGCGCGCCTGCTTTCCTCAACATCGCAATCCAATGCAATAGAGCTAACAACTGCAGTCCGCCCCTTCGCCGCCAAAATTCTTCTGGGCGAAATTCAGGGCGCTGCTGTAGCTCGTATCGCTCTGGAATTGACAGACGTCGGAGCCGTTCCGCACCTTCATCTGTTCGAGATCCCAGAACGAAACCTCGATGCGGTCGTCGGCGCAATAGACCGTGTAGCGTTCAGATTCCAGCGCTTGGGCTTTCTGCACGGGCATGGAGACAGTGCAAGCAAGACCATGTGACGCGTGCACATGTAGACCCCCAATGAACCGCCAACATCATTTGGCCATGAATACTGAAGCGGCGCATCGTGGTTTTTTTGGCACACGGGCTTTTCTTCCGAAACCTGCAATCGGTGAACTCAATCGTCACGCACTTCAGTTGCGGAACAAACCGGCATGGCAGCGAGTTTCCGTCCGACGAAACCTTGAGGGAAAGCCATGTCCAGATTTCTGCTGGCGACAAGCGTCGCCGTTCTTCTCGCCGGCGGACCGGCCTTTGCCGCGGACGAGCCCCTGTTGCCGCCGCCCAACGCCAAGAAACTGTCGGAGATCCTCGCCAAGGTCGAGAAGCGCGACGGCTTTCGCTATGTCAAGGAAGTCGACTTGGACAGCGGCGCCTACGTCGTCACCTACTACACATCCGACAAGGCCAAGGTCGAAATCACCTATGATCCCGTGACCGCCGAGCCAAAATAGAGTGCGTCGGCACGCGCCTTGAATTTAGTTCTATTGGCCTTTCCTGGCGCTGGCGCCGCCCCTCACCTGCCTGCCGGCATCCCCTCCCCGTATAGTGACGGGGAGAGGGGCGCTCTCATCGCCGATTTCGCCAATCACCAGCGTCGCCAGAATGGCGCTGAGGTTGCGGCCAGCCCCTTCTCCCCGTCACTATACGGGGAGAAGTGCCCGGCAGGGCGATGAGGGGCGGCGCCGATTTCGGCGATGGTCTCCGCCATAAGTCGAACTGTCATTGGCCTGAAGCGATTGCCCTGGCCTCGCCCAAAATTGTCCATTCTTGAGGTATGACATGCATGCCAGGGCGTGGGCCGCGCCTTGGGCAATCGTGGCTTGGGGGCAATCATGCGATCTTCCGTTCTAACCCGTCGTCTGGCCGTGCTGGCCATCATTCTGGCCGGCGGCATCCTTGGGGCCGCTCCGGCGCGGGCCGATGGGCCATCCTTCGACTGCGCCAAGGCAAGCCTGCCGGCGGAAAAGGCGATCTGCGCCGATCCGCAGCTGTCGGCAATCGACCTGTTGGTCTCCAAGGCGTTCAAGGATTTCGAGCCAGCGTTCGGCGGYGACAAGCGCAGGATCGCCCGAGGGCTGATTGCCGACCGCAATGCCTGCAAGAGCGACACCGCCTGCATCGTCAGCGCGCTGAACAACGCGCTGCAAACCTATGGCGCCGCGCCGCAATGGGTGCAGGATTACAACATCGCGCTGGTCGGCAAGAAGGCGCTGGAAGCCGCGGCGCGAAACCCGAAAGAGACCGATCAGCCGCTGCCCTCGGCAATCGGCCAATGCGCCTCCACCCATATCAAGACGCTGACCACGCGGCTTGGCGACGATCCGTTGGAAACGGCCAGCCCGGATGGTGGCAGTGCCGCGACATTCACCAATGACGGCGGCGCCGTCTCATATGATCGCGACCCTGGCCTGGCCGCCTCGAAGGTCGGCGACGCGGCCGTCATGTGCCTGATCTCGATTCCCAGGGACTGCCCCAAGCACGATGAGCGCGGCCGCGTCTACTACGGCATCGATCTCGCCACCAAGGGGTCATGGACGCTGCCGGACTCGGAGCATATGTGCGGCGGCGCCTGAATTGCCGCTTCGTGTTCAGCGCGGCGCTGCCCCTCACCTGCCTGCCGGCATCCTCTCCCCGTATAGTGACGGGGAGAGGGGCGCTCTCATCGCCGGTTTCGCCCATCACCAGCGTTGCAAGACGAGCGCCGTCGTTGCGGTCAGCCCCTTCCTCCCCGTCGCTATACGGGGAGTTGAGGAGTGGTCCGCGTAGCGGACGAAAAAGCCAATTGCTTGGCTTTTCGAACGACGAACGCCCGGCAGGGCGATGAGGGGCGGCGCCGACTTCGGCAATTGGTGGTCTCCACCGCAAGTCGAGCTTGTCATTGGTCTGGAGCGACCACCTGCACGATCCTGCCTCCCCTTGCGTCAGTCTCGCTTTGATGGCTGACTGCGGCCCATAGGCGCCGCATGGGGGATGGGCATGGCGACGGCGAAGCACGTGCTGAAGCGCATACTGATGATGTTGGCCGGCTACCTCGTATCGGTGCTCGTCGGCTTGATCGCTGTCGTGGCGATCTACGCCGCGCTCAGTTCCCTACCCAACGCGCCCGCCTATTTCGACGTCATGGGCGTCTCGCCGATCGCGGTCCTTGTGGTTCCGCCGCTCGGCATGTTCGTCTATTTCCTGACGATTGTCGTGACCGCACTGCAGACGCTCATCTTCGCACTGATTGCCGAACTCTTCTCGTTGCGCAATTTCCTGCTGCACATGGTTTTCGGCGCCGCGGCCGCCGCCGGCGGTTTCTTTCTGATCTGGCCAAGTTCAGCGGAAGACATGGACCCCGAGCGCTGGGCCGACATCGGCATCATCGCCGCTGCCGGCCTTGTCGCCGGATTGGTCTACTGGCTGATCGCCGGACGCGACGCGGGTTTCCGGCGCCCCCTGTTTGAGCTCGGCTGAAACTGTTTCAGCCGACACGCTCTAGAAGCCGAAAACGGCCGTTGCTCAACTCGACGGCGAGCGCACCGCCTCGGTGGCGTCCAACGCCTGCTTCAGCCGCGTGTCGCGATCGTAGACGTCGCCGAAATATTCGACCTTGCCGGACATATCCGGCCAGGCGGTGAAATAGGCGACATAGACCGGGATCTTGCGCGTTACATCCTCGGTCGAATGTCCGTGCTTCAGCTTCTCGGCGATATCGTCGACCGAGATGCCGAGCACGGCGGCCGCCATGCCGCGCGGATCCTGCAGGCGCACGCAGCCATGGCTGAGCGCGCGCATGTCCTGCTGGAAGAACGATTTCTGCGGTGTGTCGTGCATGTAGATCGCGTGCTTGTTGGGGAACAGGATCTTCAGTTCGCCCAACGCATTGGCCTCGCTCGGCTGCTGGCGCACGCTGTAGGGAATGTTGGCGCCATACGCGCCCCAGTCGACCGCCGACGAAGGGATGCGCTTGCCGCGCGAATCGGTGACCTCGTAGCCGGCCCGGTCGAGATAGCCGGGATCGCTGCGCAGCCGGGGCAGCATCTCGTTGACGATGATCGACTGCGGCACGCCCCAATAGGGATGGAAGTCGACCTGCTTGATCTGGTTGTAGAAGAAGGCGGTCTGGTTGGTGGTCCGGCCGACAACGACACGCGTCTTCAGCTTTTCCTCGCCATTGTCGATGTAGCTCGCGGTGAAGGCCGGCTGGTTGATGAAGACACGCGGGCTGCCGAGATCGGAAGGCAGCCAGCGCAGTTCCTCCAGCGCCACCTCAACCTTCAGCAACCTGTCGGCCTTGGACGTTCCGGCCAGCGTCGCGACGGTGCGCGGTCCGATGACGCCGTCGCCCTTCATGCCGGCTTTCTTCTGCACGGCTTCGATCACCGGAACCAGTTCCGGGACATAGACGTCGCTGGTGRCCAGCCTCGCCAGGGTCTCGCCATAGGCGCCACCCATCTCGTCATCGAGATTGCGGGCGATCAGGGTCAGCAGCTTCGGCAGTTCGGGACTGGTTTCGCCCGGCTTCAGCAACAGCTTGGGGTCGACGACGATCTCGTTCTCGGCGCTGGCCTGCAGGGCTTCCAGTTCGACGCGCAACGCCTGGTATTCCGCATTCTGAGGATGCCGAGATTCGAGATAGGTGCGCACCTCCTGTGTATGCGCCAGCGTTTTCAGCACGCCTTGCAAGTCGAGCGGCTTGGCCGGGAAATCATAGTAGCCGGTCATGCGGTTGGGCTCGACGCGGCCGTTCTGGGCATCGTGGGCATAGCGCAGCACGCGGGCCGACAGCGCCATCTCGAAGCGGACGAGCTCTTTCAGCTGTGCATTGGCATCGGCCGGCGAGGCGCTGGCGGCAGGCACGTTGACCGTGTAGTCGGCCGGTTCAAGGCCGTAGCTCGCGGCCTCGCCCAGCACCCGCACCGCATCCTGCGCGCGGCTGTTGAGGCCCGTGCCGGTGACCCAGATGAAATCCGGATTGGCCGAGTAGTAGGCGATCAGCGCCTTGGCGATATCGGGCTCGGCATAGAGTTCGTAGTCGCTCAAGCCGGCAATCGCGTCGTGGAACGCAGCCCCCGTGGCTGAAGGCACGAAAGCGGCATCCTGCGGGGCCGCCGGCATTGGCGCCGCGGCCAGCGCCGAAAAGTCGATGCGCACCAGCCGATCGGCCTTGTAGGTGTAGTAGGACGGGCTGCTGATTTTTACGCCGCCACCCGGCACTTTCGGCTTGTGCTTGGGCGGCGCGGGTGGAAACTCACCTTGCGGCTCGTGCCTGACGCCACCTCCGAAAAGCATGTCGAAGAGCCCTTGCGCGCCTGCCTGTGGCACACCGAAGGCCAGCGTTGCCGAGATCGCCACCAGCGGCATCACGGTTGCTTTGTTTCGGAGGAATTTCATGAATCACCCGCCCGGTTGTACCCGGTTCCCGTTCCGCACCGTTAAGACGATCTCGCTCACCGCATGGCGGATGTAAGGCGCGACTATACTGATTCATACTGATTTCGTTAAGCTTCCATAAATTTTGGAAGGCTTGTTGCAGAACGGTTTCACAACATCGTGACGGCCGAAGCGGGGTGTCTCCGCTTCGGCCGAGGGAAATCCTCCGGGGATCAGGCGTTGGCGCCACCGTCGATGGTCAACGCCGCGCCGGTGACGAATCGGCCTTCCGGTCCGGCGAGCCAAGCGACCATGCCGGCAATGTCCTCGGCTTTGCCAAAGCGCGGCGTTGCCATCTTCTGGCGCTGGTGTTCGGCGTGCGGGCCATCGGCCGGATTCATGTCGGTGTCGGTCGAACCGGGGTGGACGACATTGGCGGTGATACCGCGCGGGCCGAGGTCGCGCGCCAAGGCCTTGGTCAGGCCGACGAGCGCCGCCTTGCTGGCCGAATAGGCGCCAAGACTGGTGTCGGTCACCCGCTCGGCAAGATTGCTGCCGATAGAGATGATCCTGCCGCCCTCGCCCATATGCACTGCCGCCGCCTTCGAGGCGATGAACGGGGCCCTGAGATTGACCGACATGGTCTCGTCGAAATCGGCGAGGGACAGGGTATCGATGGGTGCGGCACGCCAGATGCCGGCGCTGTTGACCAGGATGTCGAGCCGGCCGAATACGGCCACGGCGTCATCGACGGCCTTGTCTATGGCCACCGCATCGCGGTTGTCGGCCTTGATGGCGATGGCGCGGCCGCCCTTGGCCTCTATCTCGGCAACGACCGAGCGGGCCTGCTCCTCGCCATGCACATAGGTCAGCGCGACGCTGGCGCCCTCGGCGGCAAGCCGTCGTGCGATCGCCGCACCGATGCCGCGACTGCCGCCGGTGACGAGCGCGGCCTTGCCGTTCAAGCTGTTGGATGACATTTGTTTCTCCTTTTTGTAATGATCGATACATAAATATCTGTCAGCCTTGCCGGGCCGCGTCAACTGAATTATGTATCGATCAACACAGAAAAGAGCGTCATGTCGGAACGAGGCCGCCCCCGCACCTTCGATCGAACCGCAGCCCTGCACCGCGCAATGGAGGTTTTTTGGGCTCGTGGTTACGAAGGCGCATCGATGAGTGAGCTGACCGCCGCCATGGGCATCAACTCGCCCAGCCTCTACGCCGCCTTCGGCAGCAAGGAGGCGCTGTTCCTCGAGGCGACCGATTTCTATTCGCGCACCGAGGGTGCCGACATCTGGCTGGCGCTCGAGGAAGCGCCGACCGCGCGTCAGGCGATCGAACAATTTCTGTGCCTGACGGCGAAAGCCTACGCGCAGACCGATCGCCCGCAGGGCTGCCTGATAACGCTCGGCGCTTTGCACCAGGACTCCAGCCGCGGCGCGATCTGCGACGATCTGCGCCGTCGTCGCGCCGAGAATCACGCCGCCCTGCGCACACGTCTCGAACGCGGCGTTGCCGAAGGCGAACTGCCTGCGAGCTTCGACTGCAGCGCTGCCGCCACTTTCTACGCTACAGTCCAGCACGGCATGTCGATCCAGGCTCGCGACGGCGCCTCGCATTCGGCGCTTCTGGCAACCGTGGCCGGCGCGATGGCGGCGTGGCAGACGATGGCCAGCACGGACAGAGCGTGACAAACGCCGGCCATTGTGCTGCAAATCCAGACAGCCAGCCGGTCGGGAGGACAAGCCTGTGAAAAAAGGGTATCGCGAACTGCTGGATGAGGCGAATGCCGAGATCGAGGTGGTGTCGCCGGAGGAAGCGGCCGGGTTGCTTGACGATGAAGACACCATCTTCGTCGACCTGCGCGATCCGCGCGAGGTCGAACGCGACGGCAGGATTCCCGGCGCCAAGCATGTCACCCGCGGCATGCTGGAATTCTGGATCGACCCCGAAAGCCCCTACCACAAGCCGTTCTTCGCTTCGGGGAAGAGCTTCGTCTTCTTCTGCGCCGGCGGCTGGCGCTCGGCGCTGGCCACCAAGACGGCGCAGGACATGGGACTATCGCCGGTCAAGCACATCCTTGGCGGCTACACCGCCTGGAAGGCGGCCGGACTGCCGGTCGAGCCCGGCGGGAAGAGGAAATAGCCTCGATGGCCGTTCAGTGCAGCAGCGACGGCTCGCGATGCTCGCCGACGAAACCGACCGCGCGTCCGACCACGCCCTTGTCGGCAAGGATGCGGCGGTGGCCGAGGCCGTCAGCCCAGTAGAGCCGCACATGGCCGCCGGCGCCGGCATAACGTGTTGCATGGTCGGCCGGAACTTCACGGTCGTCCGGTGCGTGGATGACCAGGGTCGGCACCGGCGCATCGGCGAGCTGGCGGTCGCCGGTGAATTCGTGCAGTGGCCGGCCGGAAAGATGTTCGACACGGTCCGCCATGGCGGCCTGCGAGCGCGGGCCGACATTCAGCATGCGGCTGAAGTCGGCAAAGATCGCAGGCAGGGAACTGGGCGCTGCGATCAGCACCAGGCGTCCGGCCGCCAGCGGTGGGATGTTCTTGACCGAACCGGCGAGAGCGTTGGCTGCGACGGCGCCACCGAAGGAATGGCCGACAACAGCCACGAAAGGGCCGAACCATTGGCCGGCGACCCGCACCGCATCCACGGCATTGACCATGTTCAGCCGTCGGCCCTGCGACTGGCCGTGGCCAGGCAGGTCAAGCGAAACCACCCTGTAGCCGGCCGCGCGATAGCCTTCGATCAGCGCACGCATATATTCGGTGCGAGAACGCCAGCCATGCACGACAAGCACCGTGCCGGCGGCCGCCCTGCCCGGCTCCGGCCGAAATTCGTGCACCATGACGCAGCCGGTCGCGGTCTTCAGCCGATGATGGCGTGCCTCGGTCATGAACGCAGCCGCTCGGTCGACGGCGCGGCGCTCGCCATCGCTGAGCGCCTTCACATTCGGCGTGCGGCAGAACAGTTCGAAAGCCGCGCGTCCGGTCAGGCGTGGCGCAATACGCTCGGCCGCACCAAACACCCGCCGGATGACCTTCAGCCCGATTGATGCCATAGTGAGAATCCATCCATACGTTCAAGCATGAACATAATAGTTCAAAGATGAACAATAAACAAGAGTTACCTTGGGACAACCCGCGTTTTCGCAACTGGGTCGCGGTGGCGCGCGCCTGCCATGTGCTTGAACGCACGCTGGCGACGAAACTGGCGCCGCTCGACCTGAAGCCGGCGCAGCTCGACGTGCTGATGAACCTCTATCGCCACCCCGGCATGTCGCAGCACGACCTTGCCCGCAAGCTGCTCGTCGGCCGCTCCAACATCACAATGCTCCTGCCGCAGCTGGAGGCGCGTGGCCTGCTGCGCCGCGAAGGCGACGAGAAGGACAAGCGCATCCTGCGGCTTGCACTGACCGAAGCCGGCGAGGCGCTGCTGATGCAGGCGCTGAAAGTGCACATGGCGCTGATCGAGAAGGCGATGAGCCAGTCGACACCGGAACAATGCGACATGATCGGCGAGCAGATGCGCAAGATCTATGATGTGCTGAAAGACGCCTAGAGCCGGATGATTTCAGGTCGGATCGACCTGAAATCTGAATCCGCCTCTAAATCAAAGAGATAGAGCATGATGTCGTCCGAAAACCGCTTCACACTTTTCGGCATCATGCTCTAGCCCTTTCAGCCCCGAAACCTACCACATCGTCTTCTTCGCCCGCTCCGGCCATTCCTTGTCGTAGGTCTCGCCGTCGATGTTCCTGCGGCTGGTGATTTCCAGGATCTGTCCGGGCGTCGGCAGCGACTTCGGGTCGACATGCCTCGCCGGGTTCCACAGCTCGGAGCGGACAATGGCGCGGGCGCATTGGAAGTAGACCGTATCGATATCGACGACAGTGACCGAGCGCGCCGCCTTGCCGTCCACGGTGAACGACGCGCACAGCGCTGTATCCGTCGTGATATGGGCCCGGCCGTTGATGCGCAGCGTCGTGCCGGAGCCCGGCACGAGAAACAAAAGACCGACGCGCGGGTCGCGGATGATGTTTTTCAGCGAATCGGCGCGGTTGTTGCCGCGACGGTCCGGCATCATCAGCGTTTTCGGATCAACGATGCGCACGAAGCCGGCGAGATCGCCGCGCGGCGAACAGTCCAGGCCCTCTGGTCCGCTGGTTGCCAGCGCGACGAACGGCGAGGCCTCGATGAAGGCTGCGTATTCCGGAATGACGTGATCGAGTTCCTTGACCAACGAAGCCTCGCCTGGAACGCCATAGAGCGCCTCGAGCTGCTCGACCGTGGTGATGACCGACATCTTCCTCGTCTCCAAACCTTTGCCGGCGCTACCCCACATCGATGACGTTTTGACGACAGCGACGGCCTAGCGGTCTCGGCTCAAGCCCTTTTCAGCAAGCTCGGCGAGATAGGCATTCCAGCGCTCGTCCTTTTCGTGGCCGAGCGTGTGCAGGTAATTCCAGGTGAAGATGCCGGTGTCGTGGAAATCATCGAAGGTGATGCGCACCGCGTAGTTGCCGACCGGCTCGATCTTCAGGATCGCCACGTTGCGCTTGCCGGGGACCGTCACCCGCTGATCCGGCGAATGGCCCTGCACTTCGGCCGATGGGGAAGCGACACGCAACAGCTCCGCCGGCAGTTCGAACGGCCGATGATCGGGAAAGGTGACCGACAGCAGTTTGCGGTCCTTCGAGACCCGGAGTTCCCTGGGTGCGGTCATGATGTTCGATCCCGTGGCAATCCACCCTTCCCTACGCTGCTTCGCCGGAAGGGAAAAGGCCGTTTGAGGTGAGCCGACACGCGATGTCGGCCAGGGAATGTTACCAAAGATCGAGAAGCGGTATCTTGAATGGCAGGCCGGATCGTATCACATAGCGATATATAACGATGCCGCTCACGGCCACGGGAATTGCTTGAAGCATGGACATGATCGATCCTTTTGGGCGCACCATCAGCTATCTCAGGGTGTCGGTCACCGACCGCTGCGACTTCCGCTGCACCTATTGCATGGCCGAGGACATGGCCTTCCTGCCGAAGAAGGACCTGCTGTCGCTGGAAGAACTCGACCGGCTGTGCACGGTGTTCATCGAAAAAGGCGTCAGGAAATTGCGCCTAACCGGCGGCGAGCCGCTGGTTCGCAAGAACATCATGCACCTCGTGCGCCAGCTGTCGCGGCATCTCAAAAGCGGCGCGCTGGAAGAATTGACGCTGACCACCAACGGCTCGCAGCTGTCGCGCTTCGCCGCCGAGCTCGCCGATTGCGGCGTCAAGCGCATCAACGTCTCGCTCGACACGCTCGATGCCGACAAGTTCCACAAGATCACCCGCTGGGGCCATCTCGACAAGGTCATGCAAGGCATTGATGCAGCACTTGCGGCCGGGCTGAAGGTCAAGCTCAACGCGGTGGCGCTGCGCGATTTCAACGACGCCGAACTGCCCGACATGATGCGTTGGGCGCATGGCCGCGGCATGGACCTGACGGTCATCGAAACCATGCCGATGGGCGAGATCGATGCCGACCGCACCGACCAGTACCTGCCGCTGTCGCTGCTGCGCGCGTCGTTGGAACGCCAGTTCACGCTGGCCGACATTCCCTTCAAGACCGGCGGCCCGGCCCGCTACGTGCATGTCGCCGAGACCGGCGGACGGCTCGGCTTCATCACGCCGATGACGCATAACTTCTGCGAAAGCTGCAACCGCGTCCGGCTGACCTGCACCGGCACGCTCTATATGTGCCTCGGCCAGGAGGATGCCGCCGACCTGCGCGCGCCCTTGCGCGCGTCCGAAGGCAATGAGCTGGTCGCCGAGGCCATCGACGAAGCGATCGGCCGCAAGCCGAAGGGCCATGACTTCATCATCGACCGCCGGACCAGCCGCCCCTCCGTTTCGCGGCACATGAGCGTCACCGGCGGCTGATCTTTGCGCGAAATTCATGCAGGATCGCCTCCGGGTCATTGGCTTCGAGGCGGGATATGCTGAGTCGTTCCTCATTTCTGGCGGTTATCGCAACAATTGCAGCGACAAACGCCATTGCCGCGCCATTCACTTACACCAATGAGCGCTTCGGCACCGTCTGCACCTTTCCCGACGACATCTTCACCGACCGCCAGCCCGAGCCGGACAATGGCGACGGACAGGAATGGCTGAGTGCCGACGGCGCCAGCCTGATCTGCTCGGGCATCCTCAACATCGACAACGACACGCCCAAGGGGTTCGTCGCGGCTGAGAAAGCCAGTAATGAACCCGGCTACAAGGTCACCTACAGCAAGGCCGGCAAGGACTGGGTGGTGCTGTCGGGCTTGAAGGATGGAAAGATCTTTTACGAGCGACGCCTGTTCGGCCGGGATGGCGTCATCCGAACGGTCTGGATCGATTACCCGCCGGCCCTGAAATCGAAATACGATCCGCTGGTCGGCGCCATCGCCGGCAGCCTCAAAGGACCATGAGCATTTTCGGCCACACCGTGGACAAATCTCCGCACGCGAATGTTCGCCTGATTTACCGGTGGCGTTTTCCCGCTTAGCCTCCGTCTCGTAGCGGTCTTTCGCTCCGGGGGAATACACCATGCGCAAACTTCTTCTTTCGTTCGCATTGCTCGGCCTCGCCACCTTGCCCGCTGCGGCCCAGTCGATCGGCGGCACGTATACCGTCGCCGGCACCAATTTCGACGGCTCTGCCTATGGTGGCGAAGCCACCATCACGCTGACCAGTGGGACAACCTGCGCGATCCATTGGGAGACGGGCGGCTCGTCCTCGGACGGTATCTGCATGCGCAACGACGACGCCTTCTCGGCCGGCTATGTGATGGGCAAGGACATCGGCCTTGTCGTCTACAAGGTCGAGGATGACGGGTCGCTACACGGCCTGTGGACGATCGCCGGCAAGGAAGGCAACGGCACCGAAATTCTGACGCCGAAGAAATAAGGTCCGCCACCATGGCAGGCTCTGTTCTGGGCACCGGACAATCCTGTGGCCCAGCCCTTTGCTGTTGCTGTTTCATGCCCGACTGCTACAGGCTTCATGCAAAGCAGAGCCGGTAGCCATCTTGCCCCTTTCTCCAAACCTTCGCGGCGCGTTGTTCATGGTTGTGGCGATGGCCGGCTTCACCCTCAACGACGCCATCACCAAATACTCGTCGCAATCGATGAACATGGCGCAAGTCATGCTGATCAGGGGAGCATTTGCGACCCTGTTCGTCGGCTCGCTTGCCTGGCAGCGCGGTGCCCTTGTCCGGCTGCGCTCGATGCTCGACCCAATGGTGGCGCTGCGCGTCCTCGGCGAAGCCGGCGGCACGGTGACGTTCCTGATCGCGCTCGCCCATTTGCCTATCGCCAGCGTCTCGGCGGTCCTCCAGGCGTTGCCGCTGGCGGTGACGATGGGCGCGGCACTGGTCTTCAACGAGGGCGTCGGTTGGCGGCGCTGGCTGGCCATCGCCATCGGATTTGCCGGCGTGCTGGTCATAGTGCGGCCAGGTTTCGAGGGGTTCAGCGTCTACTCGCTGGTGGCGCTGGCCTGTGTTGCCTGTTGTGCGGTACGCGATCTTGCCACCAAGCGGATTCCCAAGGCCATTCCGACGCTGCTGGTGTCGACCGCCACCGCGTTTGCCATGACGATTCTGGGAGCCGCGTTGCTTTCACCGATGGGGGGCTGGACGCCGATGACGGGAAACAGCACAGCCTTGTTGGCGCTCGCCGCGGTGCTGGTGCTCATCGGCTACCAGTTCATCATCATGGCGATGCGGGCGGGCGACATCTCCTTCATCGCGCCGTTCCGCTACACGGCCCTGATCTGGTCGATCCTGCTTGGCCTGTTCGTCTTCGCCGACATTCCTGACCTGCCGATGATCGTCGGCGCCACGATCATCATCGGCTCCGGCCTCTATGCGCTCTACCGCGAGCGGGTCGTCGGCCGGCGCAAGATCGTCGCCGAAAGCACCGGGCCAAGCATGGTCCCGGATGGAATCTAGCCGGCTCTTGTGATTTCCGACGGCTGGCGTACAGGCTCGGTGGCATGAAGCGAGATGTTGCAGGGATCATTCTGGCCGGCGGCCAATCAAGACGAATGGGCGGTGGCGACAAGAGCCTGTTGCCGCTTGGTAGCGGTCGCGTGCTTGACCAGGTCGTGTCGCGCCTTGGCCCGCAGGTCGCCCCCCTGGCGCTCAGCGCCAACGGCGACGCCACACGCTTCTCACGCTACGAGCTGCCAGTGCTTGCCGACACTGTGACCGGTTTTGCCGGACCGCTTGCCGGAATCCTGACCGGCCTCGAATGGGCCGCCGCCAACACGGCTTGCAAGACTGTCGTCACCGCTGCCGGCGACACGCCCTTCCTGCCCCTGGATCTTGTCGAACGACTGGCGACAGCAACCGATCAACGTCCCGGTTCGATTGCCGTTGCTTGCTCGGCCGGCAAGCGGCATCCGACCTTCGCTCTGTGGCCGACGGACTGCCGGGACGCCTTGCGGCACTTTCTGGTCGATGAGGATATCAGGCGGGTTTCGGCCTTCATCGACCGGCATGGATTTGTCGAGGTGCAGTTCCCGGTTCCGCAATCCGCCGGCCAACCGGTCGACCCTTTCTTCAACATCAATGTGCCCGATGATCTTGTTCAGGCCGAACGTTTGTTGCGGAGCATGAAATCATGAACAGACGCGTCTTCGGCATCACCGGCTGGAAGAATTCCGGTAAGACGACATTGACCGAAAGGCTGGTCACCGAACTTGTCCGGCGCGGCTGGAAGGTGTCGACGGTGAAACACGCTCATCATGACTTCGACATCGACAAGCCGGGCGCCGACAGCTTCCGCCACCGGCAGGCTGGCGCCACCGAAGTCGCGATCGTGTCAGGAAACCGTTGGGCGCTGATGCACGAACTGCGCGGTGAGAATGAGCCGACGCTGGAGGCGATCCTGTCTCGGCTCGCGCCGTGCGATCTGGTGCTGGTCGAAGGCTACAAGCGCGAAGCCCACCGCAAGATCGAAACCCGACGGCTGGAAGCGAAGGACCGCATACCGCTATCGGCAACGGATCCCAACATCGTCGCTGTCGCCGCCGATTTTGCGGCCGAAGGCGAGCTCTTGCCGGTGTTCGATCTCGACGATGTGAAATCAATAGCCGACTTCATCGAGCGGGACATTGGGCTCGTTGCTTGAGAGCTAACGCAGCGGCAGAATAGCCTTGCCCATTTTTGCGGTTTTGCAGTTGCTTTTTTCTTGGAAAGAGTGGGAGTATCGCGCCAGCGGGCGGTCAAAAGCACCGCCCCACAGAGCCGTTTGGAACGACGGCCGGGACCATAAAGAGAGGACTATCATGCGTATTGCACTGCGTATCGCGCTTGCCGCATCGGCTGCGCTGCTGACGCTCGGCGTAGCCCAGGCCCAGGAAAAGACCCTGAGGATCGGCACCGAAGGCGCCTACCCACCCTTCAACAACCTCACCGCCGATGGCCAGCTCGTCGGTTTCGACATCGATATCGCCAAGGCGCTTTGTGACCAGATGAAGGTCAAGTGCACCTTCGTCGCCCAGGATTGGGACGGCATCATCCCCGCTCTCCAGGCCGGCAAGTTCGACGCCATCGTCGCCTCGATGTCGATCACGCCGGAGCGCAAGGAGAAGGTCGACTTCACCAACAAATATTACAACACGCCGTCGGCCCTGGCCGTGCCTAAAGACAGCACGCTGAAAGGCGTGACCAAGGCAGATCTCGCTGGCAAGACCATTGGTGTCGCCACCACGACCACGCATTTCAACTATGCCTCGAAGACTTACACTGACAGCACCGTCAAGGGCTATCCGAGCAGCCCCGAAGAGCAGGCAGATCTTGCCAATGGTCGTCTCGACGCCATCGAGGACGATATTGTTGTGCTTCAGCAGTGGCTGGATTCGCCTGATGGCGCATGCTGCAAGATTCTCGGCCAGCCGTCGCCGCAACCGGTCGACATCTTCGGACCGGGCGCCGGCATTGCCGTACGCAAGGGCGAGACCGATCTCGTCAACAAGTTCAATGCGGCCATCGAAGCCATTCGCGCCAACGGAAAGTACAAGGAAATCAACGACAAGTACTTCAAGTTCGACGTCTTCGGCGCCGAATCCTGATAATATGACAAAGGCGGCGGGGGTCCCCCGCCGCCTTTAGGTCTTCTGTGATCGCCGTGGAGACAAGACCAGTCAATGCCAGCCCAGAGCTTATGGACACTTCTCAGTTGGGGACCCGATGGCTGGCTTGATGATATCGCTTATGGCGCCCTGGTTACCGTCGCGCTAGCACTCGCCACGCTGCCGATCGGGCTGACAATCGGCTTTTTCATTGCATACGCCAAACAGTCCGAAGAACCCTCGCTGCGCCTCGCCGCCAACATCTACACCACGGTCTTCCGCGGCCTGCCGGAACTGGTGACGCTTTTCCTGTTTTTCTTCGGCGTGCCAATTCTGCTGCAGCATCTCATCCGATATTTCCGGCCCGACGCGACCATCGACGTCAACGGCTTCGTCGCCGGCATGATCGTGCTTTCCCTGATCTTCTCGTCCTATGCCAGCGAAGTTTTCCTGTCGGCATTCCGCGCCATACCGAAGGGCCAGTATGAGGGCGGCTATGCCATTGGCCTTTCCAACTGGTTGACCATGCGCAAGGTTATCTTGCCGCAGCTGCTTCGTATCGCGTTTCCCGGCTTGGAAAACTGCTGGCTTAGTCTGCTCAAGGATACATCGCTGGTGTCGGTCGTCGGTCTCGCCGAGACGCTGCGCAATGCCGGTGTGGCGGCTCGCGTCACCAAGCACTCGTTCCTGTTTTACAGCGTGGCGGCCCTGGTCTTTCTCGGCCTGGCCATCGTGTCGTCCTTCGCCACCAGCGCCATCCTGCGCTCGCTCGGCCGGCGGGAGGCACAACGATGAGCGCTACAGCCACGATGGTCGAGCGGCCACCGCCACGGGCGCGGGGCTGGCCGCGTCCCCGCATCGCCGGCTATGCGCTCGTCGGCCTGTGGATGGCCTTCGGCCTGGGCATTGTTGCCTATCTCGTCCTTGCCTGGAATCCGGCCTTCTTTGCCAAGTATGCGCCGGCCTATCTGAGCGGGCTTGGGGTCACCCTGTCGCTGGTCGCCATAGCGATGGTGCTTGGCGCCATACTGTCGCTCCCTGTCGCCTACGGCCGCATGTCTAAGAACCGAATCCTATCCGGCCTCGCCTATTGCTATGTCTACTTTTTCCGTGGCACGCCGCTGCTGGTCCAGACGTTTCTGGTCTATTACGGCGTCGGCTCTTTCCGGCCGCAACTCAGCGAATTCGGCATCTACCTTCCCGTCTTTAGCGACGGGCTGACCGTCGCCCGATTCACGCTTTGGGATTTTTTCAAGGATGCATTCAACTGCGGCGTCTTTGCCTTTGCGCTCAACACAGCCGCGTACCAGGCCGAAATCCTGCGTGGCGCCATCGAGAGCGTGCCCAGGGGCCAGTGGGAAGGCGCTGCTTCCCTGGGCCTGCACAAACTGCAGACCTTGCGCAAGATCATCCTGCCGCAGGCGTTGATCGTTGCCTTGCGGCCTTATGGCAATGAGCTGATCCTGATGATCAAGGCTTCGGCCATCGTTGCCATCATCACCGTCTACGACCTGATGGGCAACGCAAAGCTCGCCTTCGCCAACTCCTTCGACATTCAGGCCTATATCTGGGTCGCCGTCGTCTACCTCGTCATGGTCGAGATATTGCGTCATGGCATTGAATGGATCGAACGACGGATCACCATCCACCTGAAGCGTTGACCAATTCCCTGCACCAGTCAATCAGCCCACAGGCGTCTTGACGAATTGAGCGCAGAGCCTAGAGCTTTCGCAGCAAATTTCGTTTCCGTCTGAAGGGTAAAATCATGGCATCTGTGGCATTTCTCGGTCTTGGCGTGATGGGCTATCCGATGGCCGGGCACCTCAGGAACAAGGGTGGCCATGACGTCACCGTCTACAACCGCACCAAGGCCAAGGCCGAGCAATGGGTTGGCCAGCATGGCGGCAGCCTCGCGCCGACGCCGGCGGAGGCGGCCGAGGGCAAGGATTTCGTCTTCTCCTGCGTCGGCAATGATGACGATCTGCGTTCGGTGACGACAGGTCCCGAAGGTGCCTTCAAATCGATGAAGAAAGGCTCGGTCTTCATCGACAACACAACGGCCTCGGCCGAGGTCGCGCGCGAACTGGCGGCGGCCGCGCAGGCCGGTGGTTTTTCGTTTCTCGATGCGCCGGTCTCCGGCGGCCAGGCAGGCGCCGAGAATGGCGTACTGACGGTCATGGTCGGCGGCGAACAGGACGCTTTCGACAGGGCCAGGCCCGTCATCGATGCCTATGCGCGCATGATCGGCTTGATGGGATCGGCCGGTGCTGGCCAGCTCACCAAGATGATCAACCAGATCACCATCGCCGGCCTCGTGCAGGGCTTGGCAGAAGGCATCCATTTCGGCAAGAAAGCCGGGCTCGACATCGAGAAGGTGATCGAGGTGATTTCCAAGGGTGCGGCCGGTTCCTGGCAGATGGAGAACCGGCACAAGACGATGAATGCCGGCAAATATGATTTCGGCTTCGCCGTCGACTGGATGCGCAAGGATCTTGGCATCTGCCTGACCGAGGCCGACCGCAACGGAGCCAAACTGCCGGTGACAGCACTTGTCGACCAGTTCTACAAGGATGTGCAGGCGATGGGCGGCAAGCGTTGGGATACGTCCTCGCTGCTGGCGCGCCTGGAAAAATAAGGTTCGCGATGACCGAGCTTTCGCCCCAATCCAGTGCCGACGAAATCGTCGCGCATCTGCGCTCGATAGGCTCGGAGGAAAATCGCCGTGGCATGCTGCGCTACGGCATCAAGATCGAACGTGCGCTCGGCATCTCGCACGGCGTGCAGCGGCAGATTGCCAGGAAAATCAAGCACAACCATGAGCGCGCTTTCGCGCTGTGGCAGACGGGCATCATGGAGGCGCAGTTCATCGCTTCCGTCACGGCCGATCCGAAGCGGTTTTCTGCAGCGGATGCAAGGCAGTGGGCGTCGAGTTTCGACTCCTGGGATATCGTCGATGGCGTCTCTGATCTCTTCGTCGACACGGACGCCTGGAAAGAACTGATCGCTGAGTTCGCGGCCGATGACCGGGAGTTCGTTCGACGCACGGCTTTTGCCATGATGGCCTGGTCCGTCGTCCATCGGAAGAAAGAGCCCGAGGCGACCTTTCTCGCCTTCCTGCCCATCATCGAAGCGCATGCCACCGACGGCCGCAACTTTGTGAAGAAGGGCGTCAACTGGGCCCTTCGTTCGATAGGCAAGCGATCGATGGATATGCACGGTGCTGCCCTTGCCGTCGCCGAAAGGCTCGCACAATCGACCGACAAGACGGCGCGGTGGATCGGCAAGGATGCTGTGAAGGAACTATCGGATGCCAGGACGCTCGAGCGCCTCGCCGCCAGGAAAGGCTGACGGACCTGAAATCCGCTTTACGGAAGTGACGCGCTCGACACGCGCGGATTTCGAAACCCTGTTCGAACAGCCGGGCGCACCGAAATATTGCTGGTGCATGGCCTGGCGCCATCTGCCCAGCCGCGAGCATGTCGAGAGCGACGAGAAAAAGCGGGCCATGATGGCGCTCGTCGATGCCGGCACGCCGGTCGGAATCCTCGCCCATCTTGATGGCAAGACCGTTGGTTGGTGCTCGGTCGCACCACGCCAGACCTATCGCAAGCTTTCACGCGAACAGGACGACAGCGAGACCGATATTTGGTCGATCGTTTGTTTCTACGTGCCAAGGGCTTTGCGCGGAAGTGGCCTGGCATCCGCGCTGCTCGACGGCGCCATCGATCACGCCTTCGCCAAGGGGGCCGGAACGATCGAGGCTTATCCGGTCGATCAGGCATCGCCGAGCTACAGCTTCATGGGCTTTCGCGACATGTTTGCGGCTCGCGGGTTTCACGAGATCGGCATGGCCGGTTCTCGCAGACATGTGATGCGGCTCGAGCGTTGACGGCATTGGCAGCGCCGTCTCTACTCGGGTCCAAAGGAAGCGGCCAATGAGCAACGATATCAGATCATCCATAGCGCTCGCAGCGTTGTTTGTGTGCGTGGCCACCGCCAGCGCTTCGGCCGAGACCGCACACATATTCTGGAAGGATCTGCGCCCGGCGACGCAGACCGCAGCCGAAAACGTCGGGCTGCCAATGATCGCGGCAAAATTGCCCGACCATGGGGAGACGCTGTCGCTTAATCTGCAGGACAAGACTATCCAGTTGGCAGGCTATGCATTGCCCGTCGATCGCGACGGCGACCTTGTCTATCAGTTCCTGCTGGTGCCGTGGACGGGCGCCTGCAGCCACATGCCGACGCCGCCGCCCAACCAGATCGTGCTGGTCACCCCATCCCATCCCTACAAGATGTCGGAGGCCTATCAGCCGGTTGCCGTCACCGGCGCGCTAAAGCCGGCTATGGAGAAAAGCCAGCTGTTCATTCTCGATGGCGTCAGCGTCATCCAGTCCGGTTACACCGTGCGCAAGGCCGATGTGGTGAGCGTCGACAGCGTGCCGGACACGATCACGCTGCGGGTGAACTCACCCTGGAGCTTCCTCAACAAGAAAAAGAACTGAGAAGCCCGGTCAGCTCAAGYGGCGTTGGCGCCCGATTCCTTGTCTAGCACCATGTAATCCAGTGGGATCTCGGTCGTATATTTGATCTGCTCCATGGCGAAGGACGACGACACGTCGCGGATCTCGATCTTGGCGATCAGTCGCTTGTAGAAGGCGTCGTAGGCGGCGATGTCGGGCACCACGACGCGCAGGAGATAGTCGACATCGCCGCTCATGCGGTAGAACTCGACGACTTCGGGAAATTCCTGGATGACCTCGGAAAACCGCCGCAGCCATTCATGGCTGTGCGAATTGGTGCGGATCGACACGAAGACGGTGACCCGCACATTGACCTTTTCATGGTCGAGGATGGCGACGCGCCGCTTGATGACGCCCTCTTCCTCAAGCTTCTGGATGCGCCGCCAGCAAGGTGTCGTCGACAGCCCGACTTTCTTGGCAACGTCGGCGACCGCGAGTGTCGCGTCCTCCTGCAAGAGGCGGAGAATTTTTCTATCGAGGCGGTCCATCTTTTTCTCTCCGGGGGAATAGATTGGCTATATTCCGCCTTATTCGAGCCTTTCACAAGAAAGAAATTCTGCCGATCGGCCAAAAAGCGAGTGATTTCTTGCTGAAAGTTCAATCGAGACGATAGCGGATTTCCGATCTCAGGAATGGCAGCAAATCCATTTCAAACCATGGATTCTTCTTCAGCCAGCCGGTGTTGCGCCACGACGGATGCGGCAGCGGCAGCACTTTCCGGCTGCCGGGCTGATCCCAGATGGCACGCCAGTCCATCACCGTTTCGGTCAGCGAAGGTCGGCGCACGGCACCCATGTGCCAGGCCTGCGCATAGATGCCGATCGTAAGCACCAGATCGATCCGCGGCATCAACGCCATCAACGGCGCGCGCCACGCCGGCGCGCATTCGCGCCTCGGCGGCAAGTCGCCACCCTTGGCATCCTGGCCGGGAAAGCAAAAGCCCATCGGCACGATGGCGAACTTATCGATGTCGTAGAATTCCTCGCTCGTCACCCCGAGCCAGCTGCGCAGGCGGTCGCCGGAGGCGTCGGTGAACGGCATGCCTGTGATATGGACCTTGGTTCCCGGCGCCTGGCTGGCGATCAGGATGCGGGCGCTGGACGATGGTCGCAACACCGGTCGCGGTTCGTGCGGCAGTGGCTTGCCGATCGGATTTTCGACGCAGATGCGGCAGGCGCGAACTGTCTCGGCGAAGCCTTCGAGCGCATCCTCGTCGACCGTGATCTCGTCCGAAAACTGCCTTCCACTTTTCAGGATCATGGTCAGGCGGCGGCGCTCGGCCGGCTGGAAACGGCTTGGTGCCAGCGCAACACATTGGCGCATTCGTCCGGCACCTTGATGCGTGCCGGTTTCATGAAGTCGACGGCGATCAGGCCGGTGATGTCGGCAATCGAATAGCTGTCACCGGCGATGAACTCCCGGTTGCCCAGTTCACCGTCGAGCAGCCTGAGGAATTCCACGGCCTTGGGCTTGTTGGCCTCGCCCCATTCGGTAATCTGCGGAATTTCCCATTCCTTCATCGCCGGGTGGATGTGACGGAAGGCCTGTGCGACGCAACTGAGCAGGTTGAATTCCATCCGTCTCTGCCACATCTCGACTTGCGCCTTGCCGAGCGCGCCACACCCGAACAGGGCCGGTTCGGGCTGCAACTCCTCGAAATAACGGCAGATGGCGACGGATTCGGTGAGGATCGTGCCGTCGTCGAGTTCAAGCACCGGCAGACGCTGCAAAGGGTTACGCGAACTGACCGACGGCTTCCTGTGCTCCAGCGCGCCCATGTCGATGGGCACCAGCGGAACAGTAATGCCCTTCTCGGCCAGGAAAACGCGGACCCGCCTCGGATTGGGTGCGCGGCCACCGTCGAACAACTTCATTCCCATCCTCCCGGTTTCCCAACACCCATAGAGTTCAACCCCTTACCGGGTTTACCAGAACCGAAAAATCTCACGCACGGCATCGCCGATCGACGCCAGCGTGCCATGCTTTCTCTCGACGACTTCGCCGTGATGGCTGTCGCGCCAGTCCTGCGGCCGGTCGAATGTACCCGCCCACATGCCGACCCTTGCCGCACGGGCCGTGGCCTCCTCGCTCTCGAAGCTGCCAAACGCAACCGCCCAGCCCGCCTCCACCTGCGCGCGGTTGAGATCCTTGCCGCCGGCGGTGCAGTTGCCAAGCAACCGGCCGTAGCGGTCCCGCTGCCAGCCGGTACAGGAGACGGGTTTGCCAGCGATCAGTCGCACCAGCGCCTGGCGCGCAAGCGTGCCGCAGGGATAGTCGGCACCATTCCTGCGGCAGGTCTGCGTATATTCCGGAGCGTCTATGCCGCGCATGCGGACACGCTCGGCGCCAAGCGTGATGGAATCGCCATCGTTGACGATTGCCACACCCTCCGTCTTGCGTGTTTCCACCCGGTCGAGACGAGCCGCCAGCAGGATCAGCAATCCGAGAATGAGGACGGTAAGCCCGTAATCCATCAGCCGGCGCCCCAAGCTTCGGGGTGGCGCAGCGTATCGCCGGCGCGGCCTCGTGCCCCATGAACGGCTCATATGGCAAACGGTTGGTTAATCATTCGAACGTAGCTTAACACTTGGAAACCGCTGCTCGCATAAATTGAAGTTTCATGCCCTTGCAACGCTCGAACACAGCGGACAAGTTCATTGTGGACCGCAGGAAACCTCATCGCAACAGCGATGTCGCGCGCGCGGTGCGCAAGACGCGCGACCGTCTTTCGCAGCAAGCCGGCAATCCCGATTTTGATCGCGAACTCCTGAAGCTCCACGCCCGCGCGATGACAAGCGGCGCCATCGCCATCCCGCTGCTCGTTCTGGCGATCGCGGCAGCCGGCCGGTTTGCCGGCGTCGGCAATGAGATCGGCCTTTGGGCCCTGTTCACGCTCGCCTGCTACATCATCGTCACCTTCCTGGCGCGGCGCATTGAGCGCACTGAAGCTTCCGAGCTCAACCCATTGCAAACACAAAGAGAATTGCTGATCGGCCACTTCGTTTGCGGTCTCGGCTGGGGGTGGTTCGTCTGGCTTGGCTGCAGCACTTGCCTGCCCGACCAGTTCCAGGTTGTCAAAGCGGTGGTGCTGCTGGTCGCCATGGCGGCCACCGCTGTCATGACCTCCTCCCTGGGTGGCGCCCTGTTGGCGACCTTTGCCGTTCCGGTGGCGCTCTACGCCTATGCCGGCGTCAAGCTGTGGATGCCGGTCGGGGCGATCATGGCGGGACTGCTGGTCGTGTCGTTGCCCTTCTTCGCCTATGTCGCCCGTCACCTCAACCGCGCGTCCCTGATGCTGCTGTCGTTCCGCTCCGAAAAGGATGCGCTGGTCGCCGAACTGGAGACGGCGAAATCGATGTCGGACGAAGCACGGCGGCGGGCGGAAGACGCCAATCTGGCGAAGTCGCGGTTCCTCGCTTCGATGAGCCACGAATTGCGCACGCCGCTCAATGCCATTCTTGGCTTCTCCGAGGTGATGTCGAACGAAGTGCTCGGACCAATGAGCAACCCGACCTATCGCGACTACGCCCATGACGTGCATGAATCCGGCCAGCATCTGCTCGACCTGATCAACGAAATCCTCGACCTGTCGCGCATCGAGGCCGGCCGCTATCAGCTCAACGAAGAGCCGGTGATGCTGCTCAACATCGTCGAGGATTGCTGTCACATGATGGAATTGAGGGCGCGCAACAAGGATATCCGCGTTGTCCAGGATTTCGAGCATGAGTTGCTGCGCCTGTTTGCCGACGAGCGGGCGGTGCGGCAGATCACGCTCAACCTTCTGTCGAATGCCATCAAGTTCACGGCTACCGGCGGCGAAATCCGCGTTCGCGTCGGCTGGACAGCGGGTGGCGGACAGTACATTTCAGTCAAGGACAATGGTCCCGGCATCCCCGAGGACGAAATCCCGGTGGTGCTCTCGGCCTTCGGTCAGGGCTCGATTGCCATCAAGAGCGCCGAGCAAGGCACCGGGCTCGGCCTGCCGATCGTGCAAGGCCTGCTCGCCATGCATGGCGGCGAGTTCGAACTTCATTCCAAGCTGCGCGAAGGCACCGAAGCGATCGCCATCTTCCCGCTGAGCCGGGTGATGGAAGAACTGCCGGCGCTGCCGACCGCGGCGGTGGCGGCGCGGCGGCGATAGCAGACTTCGCTCGTGTGTCTGGCGTCTAACCCCGAACGGCCGCCGCCACGCCTGAACTGGTCAGCGCCGCTGCCTTGACCAGGCCTGCCGCAAGAGCGGCCCCTGCTCCCTCACCATGGCCGATGCCYAGGTCGAGCAACGGGCGAAGACCGAGGCGTTCGGCGGCCCGAGCATGCGCGGGCTCCGGCGACACGCTGGCAAGAAGGCAGTGGTCGAGTGCCGTGGGGTTGGCGGCATGCAGCACTGCTGCAGCCGCCGTTGCCGCAAATCCGTCAAGCAGAACCGGTATCTTCTGCATCCGCGCGGCGAGGATGGCGCCGGCGATCGCCGCGAACTCCCGGCCACCGACCCGGCGCAGCGCCTCCAACGGGTCACCGAGATGGCCGCCGTGAAAGGCAAGTGCCGCATCGACCACTTCAGCCTTGCGTACCTGCATCGCCGCACCGGCGCCRGATCCCGGGCCGACCCAGTCGGCGCCCTTGCCTCCGAACAGCGCCGCAAACAGGGCCGCAGCAACAGTGGAGTTGCCGACGCCGAGGTCGCCGAGGCAAAGCAGGTCGGTGCCTCCCGCGATCGCTTCCATGCCGAAGGCCATGGTGGCGGCGCAACCGCGCTCGTCCAATGCTGCATCCTCGGTGAAGTCGGCGGTCGGGATGTGCAGGGCGAGATCGAAAACCTTCAGCCCGAGATCATTGGCAATGCAGATCTGGTTGATGGCAGCACCTCCGGCGGCACAAAGCTCGACCGCGTTGGCCGTCGCCGCCACCGGCCGTGGCGAAATGCCATGCCGGGTGGCGCCATGGTTGCCGGCAAAGACCGCCATCAACGGCCTTGTCACGGCGGGCGGAGCCCGCCCGCTCCAGGCCGCGAGCCAGGCGGCAATGTCCTCGATGCGACCAAGCGAATTGACGGGCTTGTCGGCCTTGGCAAACAGCGTTCGAACACGGACCTCGGCTGTCGTGTCGGCCGCCGGCAAATTGGCCAGCAGGTTGCGAAAATCATCGAAAGGCAGCGCGCTGGTCATGTCGTCGGCATTCATTCCCTGGAGTTGGTGAGCGGCATAGCCGCCTTGCGCGGTTGGCACAACCTCCTGGATCATGCTCACGCATTTGCCGCAAAGGTCGCCGCGAAAGGCGTAATTGCGAGGGCTTGCATTGGCTTTGCGGTTGCACCATGTGGAGGTGCAACAAGGGATTCCTAATGGAACCCTGAAGAGAAAGACATGACGGTCATCGAATCCCCGTGCATCCTCGTCTGTTCGATCGACATGAAAACCGGCTTCTGTTTCGGTTGCGGACGCACGCGCGAGGAAATCGGCGCCTGGATCGGCATGACGCCCGAAACGCGTCGCTCCGTCATGGCTGAATTGCCTGCCCGTCTGGAAACGGTCGAGCGTCGGCCGCGACGGGAAACGCGCCGCGCTCGCATGACGCGCGAACGCGACGCGCTTTCGTGAGGCGACCACACAGATGAACCGCCTGTTCTGGATACTGATTGCCGCGATCGGGGTGGGAGCAGTCCTGCTCATGCTCAACGATTCCGCCGGCAGCACGCTCGGGGTCGAGAATTACGATTTTGGTCGGCTGATCTGGCTTGGCGCCTTTGGCGCGCTGGTCGGCGCCGGCCTGCTTCGCTCAGGCAGGCCCCTGAGTGCCATGGCCCGCAACCTCGGCGCCTGGGCGGCCATCGCGCTCGCGCTGATCGCCGGCTACCAGTATCGCTACGAACTGCAGGACGTTGCCAGCCGCGTCACCGCGGGCCTTGTTCCCGGCAGCCCGCTGGCTCTGGGCGTCGAGGACGGCCACGCCACGGTGACACTCGACAAGGCGGACAACGGCCATTTCGAAGCCCGCATCCTGGTCAACGGCAATCCAGTGCGGGCCGTGGTCGATACCGGCGCGACCAGCACCGTGTTGACGTCCGAGGACGCCCAGGCATCCGGATTCAATCCAGCGGCGCTCAACTACACCATACCGGTCTCAACCGCCAACGGCATGGCGCGCGCCGCGGCCGTCAAGACCGATCAACTGGCGATCGGCGGCATCGTGCGCAAGGACATGCCGGTGATGATTGCAGCACCCGGCATGCTCAGCCAGAGCCTGCTTGGCATGAACTTCATCGGCTCGCTGTCGGGCTTCGATGTGCGCGGCGACCGCATGATCCTCAGGGATTGACCCCGACCCGAACGCGTCAGGCCGCTTCGGCCGCCGCTCCACCGAACTCGACGGCTGCGAAGGCCGTTTTCAGCACGTCCGGTCCGGCACCGGGCCGGGTCGCATCGGTGGAAAGTATCTGGCGGTAGCGGCGCGCGCCGGGCAAGCCATGGAACAGTCCGACCATATGGCGGGTGACATGGCCAAGCCGCCCGCCCTGTTCGATATGGTGGGCCGCGTACTCTGCCATGGCATCGATCAGCGCGGCGAAATCGAACGCGTCGGACTTGACGCCGTAGAAGGCTGCGTCGACGCCGGCCAGGATGCCGGGCGTGTGGTAGGCGGCGCGGCCAAGCATGGCGCCGTCGACATGGTCGAGATGCGCCCGTGCCTCTTCGATCGACTGGATGCCGCCGTTGATGCCAATGAATTCGTTTCGTTTTCTGGCCTTCAGCCGATAGACGCGGCCATAGTCCAGCGGCGGGATGTCGCGATTTTCCTTGGGGCTCAGCCCTTCCAGCCACGCCTTGCGCGCATGCACCCACAGCGCGTCGGCGCCGGCTCCGAAAACACCGTCCGCCAGCGTATCAAGCGCCGGCTCGGGGTCCTGCTCGTCGACGCCGATGCGGCATTTGACGGTGACGGGAATCGCCACCGCCGCTTTCATCGCGGCGACGCAGTCGGCGACGAGGTCAGGCACTTTCATCAGGCAGGCGCCGAAAGCGCCCGACTGGACGCGGTCGGACGGGCAGCCGACATTGAGGTTGATCTCATCATAGCCAAAGGCTTCGCCGATGCGCGCCGCCTCGGCGAGTTTTCCGGGATCCGAGCCACCGACCTGCAAGGCGACGGGATGCTCCGCCGCATCGAAGCCAAGCAGCCGCTCGCGCGCGCCATGGATAACCGCGTCGGCCACCACCATCTCGGTGTAAAGCAGCGCACGGCTGGTCAGCTGGCGATGGAAGAACCGGCAATGCCGATCCGTCCAATCCATCATCGGCGCAACGGAAATCCTATGAGCTTGATTTATCACGCTTTTTCTCGTATTTTCAGGAGCTTAAAACGTGCACACGTTCGCCGTTTGTACGACACGATATCCGTCAGTTTTCGCATTTTGTACTCCTCCCTGTGCACACAGCGTGCACGAAAAAGAGACCACCCATGGCATCCATCAACAAGTTGGCTTCCGGCAAGTGGCGTGTGCAGGTTCGCGGCAAGGGTCACTACCTCAGCACCAGCTTCTCGCTCCGCAAGGACGCCGAGATGTGGGCGCGCCGAATTGAGCGAGAAATCGACCTGGGTCAGAAGCCTGCTCCCAAGCACAAGGACGGGATCAAAACGGTCGCCGACCTGATCGACCTGCATATCGCCGATATGGCGGAAGTTGGCAAGGCGACCGGGCGTTCGAAGGCATTCAGCCTGGACCTGCTACGAGCCAGGCTCGGAAGGCTCAACATCGCGGATCTCAATCGCGAACAGGTCATAAAGTTCGGCAAGGAACGAGCCGAGGAAGGCGCCGGACCTGTCACCGTTGGAATAGACATCGGATACATCCGGACATTGCTGGTGCACGGCGCGGCTGTGCATGGACTGCCTTATTCAGCGGAGCCGGTGGAACTTGGTCGTGTCGCCCTCACCCGCTTGGGTCTTGTTGGCAAGGGTAACGAGCGCGATCGGCGACCGACGCTTGACGAGATAGAGGCCCTGATCCGATACTTCAGAGGAAACAACTTCCAGATTATCCCCGTCGACAAGATCATCCGCTTTGCGATCGCAACCGCAATGCGGCTCGGGGAAATCTGCAACGCTACGTGGGAGGACCTCAGTGACCGCAACAACACCCTGCTGATACGAGATCGCAAGGACCCACGCCACAAGAAGGGCAATCACATGCGTATTCCGCTCCTCGATGTGAGTGGTTACGACGCCCGCGCGATCCTCGAAGAGCAGCGTTTTTCCACTGAGGGAATGGGACGCATCTTCCCCTACAATGGGAAATCGGCCGGAACTGCCTTCCGACGTGCCTGTCATGAACTTAAGATCGAGGATCTGCACTTCCACGACCTGCGTCACGAAGGCACAAGTCGCCTGTTCGAAGCTGGCTTCACCATCGAGCAGGTCGCGATGGTCACCGGGCACAAGGATTGGAAGATGCTACGCCGCTATACCCATTTGAGGCCGGAGCAACTTCATCTGATCGCGGCGAGGCTTCAACAGACATCGCTCGAGTGCCGAGCTGCAACTGGTTGACGAACGCATCGTCGGACCGGCCCCGGGCGTCGCCGTCGGCGGTGCCGCTGCGGCTCTACCGCTGACGGCGCTCCCGGCCTGGGAGATGCTGTTCGATCGCTTCGACTTATTGGCGGCTCACCGACGTCGCCGGCAGCTTCTTGCGCAACCTGTGGCACGGAAGTGGCCGCCATGCTCGAACAGGCCGTCGCCCACGATCGGCGTCAGCAACCCTGGCGGGCAGGCGGCGGGAAGCACTACGAGTTCTTGGAGGCACCACTTGAGGCCGTTGCCGCGTTTCAGTCTGCGTTTGCTAACGGCCGCTTTTTCAACAATCACATCCGCAATCACGTCCCCTCGCCGTCCAAGGCCGCGGCACTCGTTATGCTCCAAAGACATCTCGGCAATTGCAACATCGCGGCTGTCGATCGCGAACGGCTCAGATGTCTTATCGAGCGTAGCGTCCTGTCAAGGCGATGAGACAGCGGCCGCTCCGCACCAATTGCCCAGGCCGAAATAATCCCATGGAGAGGATATCCCCGTGACACACGACGACGCCATGCAACTGTGCAAGACCATCGCCCATAACATGGGGCGCCTGTCCGGCATTGCCGAGCAACTTTATCGGCATGCCACCGAGGGCATGGAAACTGACGTAACGGTGCTGCGAAGGAATTCCGTGGAGGTGGTGCGCGACATGACCGGTGCCCTGGACGCGCTCCTCGACTTGGCCGAGGTGTCACCGGGGCCGAGGAAGCCGCATTGATCGACAAGAGACTTTGCCTTCTCAGCGCTACTTTTTGATGATGTTGCCATGGTTCAGGTCGAAAGCTTGCGCATCGCCGGCTTGCCTGTGGAAGTCGTCCTGCAGTTCCCCCCAGTCGCCGAGGTAGCGGCCGCAGTTGCTGCAATGGATGGGCGTATTGTCAGTGGCGTTATCGGGGATGTCCAACTGGACTGTCCCGCACGCCTTGCAGTCGAGCTTGTGGTCGAGCCTCTTGGCGTCCATGGGCTTGGCCCTCCTGTCAGCCCGCTTTAGCGCCCACCACGGCTGAGGTCCAGTAACTTCACCGGAGGACCGCCGCGCGTCATCGAGCGCGACGGCCCGCTCCCGCGAGAGGCCGGGCCTCAGCAATCCTGCGGCGCCATAACACCCTCTTGCAGTTGCTCTCCGGACCATCGGCGGTCAGGCAGGGTTGCACAGCACAGGCTTGCAGTTCACCTTGCCAAGGACACCGGAATCTCGGAAGCGCAGGCACGAGACCTCATCGGAATGCTTGGCACGGACCGCAATTCGCTGTTGCGCGAAGCACGCCTGATATACGGCCAGCGCCTTCGGTAAGCGCCAGCAGGCCGCGTGCGGCTCAATCGACCGGCGGATCGATAACCCCAAAATCCACGGATTTTGCAGGCCGATCCCGGCCTTGGCCGGGTGTATCTTGACCAAGTCGAAGCAACTCCCGCACCGCGTCGGACCGGCTCGGCATTCGTCTGTCGAAGCGCCAGGCGTCGAGAACCGCGAGTTCTTCGGCATTCAGCATGATCTGGAGACGATATGTGCGCTTTGAAATTGTCATCCGCTCCCGTTTAGCCGTACTTCTGTAACCTCGGCCCTCACCCGCCAGTGTGCCGAGTTCGGCTGCCCCTGCCGAGGCAGCCGAACAAATGAGCAAACGGAAACTCAGGCATATGCGAGTTCGGCGCCGACCATTGCGCCCACTCCACCTGGCGCGCGCGGACGCGGCGCTACTGATGCCGGACACGGTGGCGGGTCATTGTCGTCATCGCGGCCGAAGAGCCGGCCGCTCCGTCGCCAAGACGCGCCACGGCGCGAAGAGGACCGCCAAGCGTGGATTCGGGTCTCCCCCGCCTCGGGCGTCTCATCCAAGGCCTTTAAGGCGCTCAGAATGCGCTCGACAGGGACCAAAGTCCCATTGTCCAGCCGGCGTAGCGTCGGCTGATTTTCCACCGCGTAAACGTCGGATGCCCACGACGCGAGCAACGCCCGCTTCTCGGTACGGCTGAGACGTGGATGATTGACCACCTTGGCGGGATCATCGAGCAGGCAGAAAACAGCTTCGAGCTTGCCAAGTTTTGGCGAGGAATGTGTCGGTGTCTGATAGCGTGTGTTCATCTCCGTTCTCCGCAATCTGGGCCTCCCGGCCGAAACCGGGAGGCGGACCGCAGTCTGATGATGTTACGATGATCAGGCGGCTTTGCGCGCGCGTTCCGTGTCCTGCGAGATTTGCTTGCTCGCAGCAGCGTCGCCGGACCCGATGCTGATGCGGCGCGGCTTCAGTTCCTCGGGGATTTCCCGGACGATGTCGATCGTGAGGAGGCCGTTCTCAAGGGTCGCCGCCTTGATCTTCATGTGGTCGGCCAACTTGAACGACTGCCGGAAGCTGCGGTAGGCAATCCCCTGGTGGAGTAACTGGCGTCCGCTCTGGTCATCGGCCTTCTCGCCCACGACAACCAGTTCCGGGCCATGCTGGGTCAGCTCAACCTCGTCCGGGCTGAACCCCGCGATCGCCATGGCGATGCGGTAGTCGTTTTCACCGACCTTCTCGATGTTGTAGGGCGGCCAGTCGGTCCGCGTGCCGCTGTCGATCATGTCAAACAGACGGTCGAAACCAACGGTGGTGCGATACAGAGAGTCAAAGGTTCTCATAGCCACATTCTCCTTGAAGCAACATGGGTACAAGGGACGCCGCCCCATGCGGCGCCGCCAATCTTGCCGAGCCATACGGCCTCGACGGCAAATGAATTAGGCGGCGACTAAAACGGCTTCAAGAGGTCAATTACAAAAAATTTCGAGGATCCTAAAATCGCTATTTCTACATCAAAGTTAAATGCCGCTTGGCGCATCACAAGGCAATAAAGACGCTCAGCCGGAGGACGCGCCGTGCCAGAGGTCAATGCATTGCAGATTCTTGTCCCCTAACGTCTAAGAGCGTCGAGGTGGTGGAAGCCTGCGGGGAGTGGTTTGTTCGTGTTGTCGAGGACGGCCAAGACCGTTCGCGGTCGTTTGACATCGAGGCTTTTGCCCTGAATTATGCCGAGGGTCAGCGATCGCGGCTGAAGCTTAAGGAGATTATACGGATCTAACTTTGACCGTAGTCATCCGCGCCGACGCTTCTTGAGCTTACGCGCTCCATCCTGACGGCTCCGTGGAAAACGCAGTGATGATCGCCTCGAGCGATACATTTAATGCGTTGGAAAAGGTCCTGCCCTTCTGCCAAATCGCCACGTAGTGATATAGGGCGGATGGTTCCACTGGCTTTATTCCMAAGTGAAACGCCGCATATTCACGCGCAATAATCTCATTGGTTATCGAAATGCCCAGGCCAGCCGAAACGTATCCGGCTTCGTGACCGTTGCAATCGAATTCCACCAGTATGTCTGGCTCAACGCCGGCGAAGCGCATGGCATTGAAGTTCATTTGGTGGGCGGCGAACTGAGGATCGATATCGACGATCGTTTCGCCTGCCAGGTCTTGGGCCTCGATACAGGTCTGTTTTGAGAACCGGTGATCGGGATGGAAAATGCATACGTTGCGCGCCGACCCCAGCGGTGCCCACTCAAACAGACTTGGGTCCAGCGGCAATCTCGAGATCCCAAGATCCGCCCGCCCAGCCAGGATGTGCTCGCCGATCTGCTCGTAGCTTCCAGAAATCGACCGTACATTCGAAGCAGWCTTTGAGTGGATGATCGCCACGACCTTGGGCAAGGTCACGAAACCGAAAACGGAAGGCGCGGCAATCGCAATCCTCTGCTTTTCCTCGTTCTTCATAGCGAAGATCGACGCTTCCAGCCGATCCAGGGACGTCAGGGCAAGCTCTACGTTTCGCAGGAGTTCCCAGGCTTCCTGCAAGGGAACGATGCGGTTGGCTGATCTCTTGAACAATGTGATGCCGAGCGTGGTCTCGAGTTGCTTCACATGTTGACTGACGGCCGGCTGGCTTATCCCGAGCGCAACCGCTGCTCGCCTTGTCGAACCGGCCCGCAACACTTCTCGGAAGACCTTCAGTTGACGGAGCTTGAGGTCGCTCTGCAACAACTCCATTCCTTGCGCGCCTTTCCCTGACAACGCCCACCGGGGAGCGGAAATCGCCATCCTGAGGAGCACCGAACGACTTCAGTATATAACGGCGCGTTATAGATAAAATAATAAAAATTATAGATTGAGTATGTCGTTTCGGGCGCTAGAATTAGCCAATATCTCAAATTAACTCCAAAATACAAATATAACAATTCGCAACCTTGGGTTATACGGCTTGGTCTTGGCGAGAAAGACCGGCGTATCCTGCGGTAATTGCGAGTCGAGGAACGCGCCCCATGGGTGGTTTTACTAATCAGTTTGTTGTCGCACTCGCCGTGACCATAAGCCTGGCCCTTGTCAGCGGCTGCCTGGGAACGGCATTTGGGCTGCTTTTGGCTATTTCGAAGGGCACGGCACAAACGCGCCTCAACCGTGTCGTGACCGCCTACACCACGGTTGTCCGTGGTGTACCAGAACTTCTCATTATCCTGCTCATCTACTTCGGCGGAACCACGCTCGCCAGCAAGATCGCCGGCCGGTATGTGGAGGTGAACGCATTCACCGCAGGCGTTATCGCCCTCTCGGTCGTCTTCAGCGGTTATGCGACCGAAGTGTTTCGCGGCGCGATCGCGGCTGTGCCAGCGGGTCAAACCGAAGCGGCGAAGTCACTTGGGCTGAACGCCTGGCAACGCTGGATGTTCGTCATCGGACCTCAGATGTTGCGGCTGGCGCTGCCTGCCTATGGCAATCTCTGGATTTCGCTCTTCAAGGATATGTGACCCCAGTGACCACGGACTTTCGCGGCTATACGATCCATGAATGTCCCCCGAACGGCCAGGGCATCATCGCGCTCCTGATCCTCAACATCCTGAGCCGCTTCGACGCCAAGGGGGATCCCCAGTCGTCCGACCGGCTGCACGTCGAGATCGAAGCAACGCGCCTTGCCTATGCCGCCCGCGACGCCTGGATCGCCGATCCGGAAAAGGCGGACGTCCCGGTTGACCACCTGCTGTCCGGCGAACTGGCCGACAGGCTTGCGGGAATGATAGACCTGAGAAAGGCGCTGACCGACCTGCCGCCCTTCGAAATGCCGCTTCATCGCGACACCGTCTATATCTCGGTGGTGGACCGAAATCGGAACGCGGTAAGCTTCATCAACTCCATCTTCGACAGTTTCGGCGCCGGCCTGGTCTCTCCTCGCTCGGGCGTGATCCTGCACAATCGCGGTCAAAGTTTCTCGCTCAAGCCCGGTCATCCCAATCGGATCGGGCCGTCAAAACGGCCGCTTCACACGATCATCCCAGGCATGGTGACCCGCAACGGCAGGGTGGAAATCTCCTTCGGCGTGATGGGCGGTTACTATCAGGCGCTCGGCCATGCCCATTTGATCTCCAAGGTCCTCGACTACGGAATGGACCTCCAGGAAGCGATCGATCTCCCGCGTGTGATGCCGACATCCAGCGGGACGACAGTGGAGGCAGAGCACACGATTGACGGCTCGACCAAAGCCGAACTCGAACGACGAGGCTTCACCTTTACTGCGGCGGAAGATCCGATAGGYGGCGCTCAAGCGATCCGCATCGACTGGGAGAACGGCACTCTGACCGGCGCGTCGGAGCCGAGGAAAGATGGGATCGCTCTGGGCATCTAGAGCCCCGGGCACGGAGCATAATCTGAGCACTCAGCGTTTGCAGGTGAAGAACGAGAAGCTCGTTGAATAGCAAACCGGACGGTGAACTCCGGTTTCGTCCGCTTTCGGGTGAAGCCAGAGCTTGCCTTCTTGACCGGATTGCGGCGCAAAGCCGCCGTTCCGCACGTAGAACTGCAGGAGGTTCGTGCTGATGTTCACGCCGAGGGAGGAACGCGCCGCCAAATGTCGATCCAACTCAAATTTTTCCTAGGGCCGAATCTAATGTCCCGATTTGTCCCATAAGCGCACGCAATTCGGGCAGAGGCGCGACCCAGAAAGTTCGAAAAGCTTCCAGGAACCTCAGGCAAATTGGACGCCGCGGCGGACAACGAGGCTCACGGATATCCCGGCGAACCATCCGCTGTGAAGCGGTCAAAATTGTCGGCAGAAGAGCGTTCGAAAAGGGCTGTCGGCGGCTTGGTCGTGGGAACGAAAAAAGAAGAGAAGGAGAACTTTCGTGTGCGATTTTTTACGGCCAAAGGACAATTCCACTATAGGGCCGAACCTGTGGGACGTCGTCGGACGCGACAAGGCCTCAACGAAGTTCGAGCGCTATTCCAAGACCCTGCTGGCCTGGGACGGATCTTGGACCTACGAGGACCTCAACACTTTCCTCGCTGGTCCGACGCTGACCACGCCCGGCGTCAACATGGAATTCCGCGGCGTGCCCGATGAAGCCGACCGGCTGAACGTGATCGCCTATCTGCGAACGCTCGCTGACTCGCCGGTTCCGCTGCCCTGATCTGCATGGCCTCGCCAGCGCGCGTTCCAGCCAGCCGGCTACATGGTTCATGCTCCCATAGCGGCCGCATATTCCCAACGCTCTAGCCTGCGGCCAGAGGGCGGACGATAAGAACGCAGTCGGGCATATTAGCCCACCTCTTGACGACTAGGTGGGCTGCTCCAGAATTCCTGTCTGAGGAGGAGATTTCATGGCTTCGACTGTAGCGTTGATCTGGTATCTGGCAATCGCCGGTCCGCAGGGGGGAATAGTCCTGCTCCCGAGCAGCTTTGACACGCGTGAACAGTGCGCCGCTGCCATCACCGAACATCAGAAGCAGCCAACGCCGGCCGGTTGGTCGATCCAGTGCGTCCCGAGCGTCGGCAACGGCACAGGCATCGCGCATCCTGATCGCCAGCGCAGCAGCTGGCGAGGTTTCGGCCGACGACAAGACCTATCTGTCGCAGTTGGTGGCAGCCCGGACTGGGCTGTCGGAAGCGGATGCCAAGGCGCGCGTTGATGCCGTCCTTGCCAAGGTGCAGGACGCTAAGGTTAAGTCCAAGCAAGCCGCCGACACCGCCAGGAAGGCGACTGCCACCTTCGCGCTGATCGGTGCTCTCTCATTGGTGATCGGTGCCTTCATAGCCAGTGCCGCAGCAGCACTCGGCGGCAGGCAGCGCGACGAGGAGGAATCGGTTTTCCTGACCAGCCGCTGAAGCGGCCTGCTCGATAGAAAAGAACGCCCGATGCGAAGTCGGGCTTTCTCAATCATCGTCGCGGTCACGACGACATTTCCGTGCGAGCCGCATTCAATGGTCGGTAAGCAGGGAGGTTTTCTTGACCCAACGACGAATACCGACCCTTGATCGCACCTAATGACCACTTTACTCCGCCGACCCGGCAAATGGCGACCTTCGGGTCGAACCATCAAGGCCCCCGAAGTGACGGACGACACCGCCTGCACGCCGGAGCCGATGGCCGCAGAGAGAGCCGAGCCGAGCACACCGACGACGAGCAACGTTGCGAGTGCCCAGGCAAGGAAGCCGTGGGCGGTATCACGGAAATAGCAGCGAATTCGGAAGGCGGCTTCACGGCAATTAGGGCTTCGAAATGCGAGAAGGCGGCTTCAGTGTTGGCGCGCAGAACGGCAATTGTCTTCAGCGACAGGTTGCTGGAAGCGGCTTTGGCGGATGCGAAGCTCGTCTCGATAGCCTTCTGGGTCGTCTCCTAATCCGCCGTGAATTTGGCGAGAACTTCTTTCGACTGCTCAACGCCCTTTTCCGTGAAAGCGCTGACCTGCTCGATGGCCTGGATCGTATCTGGGGAACGAAAGGCCGATCACCGAATTATTACTGTATGGTAACACAGTAACGGGAGGTTCTCATGGGACGCGGCATCTTGCTCTGGTTGCTCGGAATTCCGATCCCTATCATCATTCTCATCATGCTTTTTGCACGGTAGAGGCTGTCATGGACTCTCCCCGATCGGCTGTCGACGTTTCCCCTTCCACGGAATCCTCCACCACCGCCGACCATCGCCGCAAACCGTCACCTGTTGGGGTCTATCGAACACGTCGACCGACTCGCTGCCGTCCTTCCCTCGTGCTCGCACATCATTCCTGGTGCGCGGCGTGCTCCAGCTAGGCACAGCTTCGTCCTTGGTCTGTGCCTGGCCTCGCTGTCCGCCATGGCCGCCAGCGCGTGTCATGCGAAGACCAGCGCCATGTGCCTTCACAGGGCCGTGTGGCTCAGAGCGGAGGAACATTGCCATAAAGTCATGCGCGACGTCTGGCCAGCGATGATGAATCGCCCCAGTCATAGGCGAGCGCGCCGGTCGTCGCGCACGAAGCGCCCTGCGTCGACTATCGTTATCGAAGCTGCGGAAGGGTCCTCTCTCGTCGAGCACTTCATAGCCGGACTATCTAAGCCCGAAATGCCGCTGCGGGCCCTACAGGAGCGACCTGTCCTTCCGCACTGAGCGTCGACACACGCCAGACTACTGTTTGCCTTTGATCCCACAATTTTGCAAGTAGTTCGGGTTCGGMGTTAGAGCCAATAACTGATTGTCGCTGCGATGCAGACCGCAGCGAGGAAGTTGGTAGCCAATCGATCATATCGGGTGGCGATGCGGCGGAAGTCCTTGAGCCTGCAGAACATGCGCTCGATGGCGTTGCGGTCGCGGTAGAGGTAGGGCGAGAAGCAGTTCTTCCACTTCCTGTTTGCCTTCGGTGGAATATTGGCGAAAGCGCCGCGCTGCTTGACCTGGCGACGAATTGCGTCGCTGTCGTAGCCTTTGTCGGCGTTCAGCAGGGTTGTCGTCGGCATCTGATCGATCAGCACCTCGCCCGCCTTGCAGTCGGCGACGTTGCCGCCGGTCAAAAGGAAGGCGACTGGCCTGCACATTCCATCAGTCAGGGCGTGGATCTTGGTGGTGCGCCCGCCGCGTGATCTGCCAATTGCCTGGTTGAGTTCCCCCTTTTTCCGCCCGCCGCACTGCGATGGGCACGAACAGCCGAGGAATCGATAAGCAGTTGTGCCGGCGGCCCACCAGCACTGGCCAAGGCTTGAATATGCCGGTCCAGATGCCCTTGTTAGCCCAGCGATGGAAGCGATTGTAGAGCGTCTTCCTCGGACCGTAGACGGCAGGTGCGTCGACCCAGCGTCCACCGCTCTTGATGACGTGGATGATACCGCTGATAACCCGCCGATCATCCACGCGAGCCTTGCCCCGCGTGTCAGTTGGAAGATGCGGCTTGAGCTTCGAGAATTGTTCGCCCGTCAGCCAGAAATAGTCCCGATCCATCGAAGCCTCCAGTCGGAACCTTGAATCACGGCAGCCGCATCAATGAAAGCGGTTTATGGGTCCGGATCCTAGCAAGCTCGCCGCAACGAAGGATTGGCGGATAGTGCATCAGTTGCAACCGGACCGGCCCAAAAGCGCATATGAGACACTACCAGAGGGCGGGGCCGGCTTGCTTTGCGCTCGATTGGCGCAATGAGAGGGACGGCACGGCGTAGGTCCCTCAGAGGACCGCTACCCATAAGAGGAGAATGAGACCGATCCCCATCATCAGCAGGCCTGGCCAGTTCTGGGATAGGCCAAGGAAACGGAGGCCGCGATGACGCGGCTCAAGTGTTGGACCTGGGGTTGCAAGATTTGGAGTCGGGCGATCTGCCGATGTCGGAAGGTGTACACAACACCAGCGACGGTGAGCAGCGCACCTATGAGGAGGACAGCCATCTAGAGAAAACAGTCGAGATGCCAGAGAGTTCCACGAGCATCACGCAGAAGCCCGCGCTCTCGGCCAAGCGCGGGCCGATCGGAGGCCCGATCTTCGGCAGGCAATGGAGGGCACCAGCTGCCGCAAACGAATGTTCCACCCACCCCAACCCACACCCGTCAACGCAATTGCAGTGCCAACGGATTGATGCAGTGCCAAACCGATTGACCTATTACCGGTCACGAGGCACCGGCGGCGGACCGCTTGGCCAGTCCATCGAAGCAACCTCCAGCCGTTCGCCGCGCCGGCCATCATCCAAAAAGGCTGTATTCCAACAAACTCTTGCGAGAGCGATACATTCACTGCTCGGGGCCGTTTCCCTCAAAGCGCCGCCGGCCAGACTTCCCGTTTGCAAACGTGCGTTGGCCGTATTGGCGCACCAACTGATCGAGAAGGCCGGGCGCTGTGACTGAGTCGATATTCGTGCCGAGACCCTCAAGACGTCCGATTTGAGCACTTGGTCGCGCGCAATGGCACCTCACTGACGGGCTGCGAAAGCATTCATGCCCTTCTTGATTGCCCTCCGAGCTTCCGCGCCGTTCTGCCAGCCATTAAACTTTATGACCTTTTCGGTTCCAACCACAGACGAGTGAAAGAACAGCTCGATCTCGCGCCGCAAGTCATCGGGAACATGATCCGCCGCCACCGGCTCGTCCGAAGCATCCTCTTTGTGGGGACAGAAGATATAGCGATCGTTGCGCAAGACCTTCCCGCCCGCGTCCTTCTGCTTGACGCGCAAGGCACCTAGCAGATTGCATTTGATCACAACGCCAGGCGCCGTCGACGCCTGATGGATCACCAGCCCATCCAGAGGATCACCGTCTTCGCCCAATGTAGACGGAATGAAACCCCAATCGTAGGGATATGTCATTCCGACCGGCAAGGGCCGGACGTAGCCAAACACCTGCGTTTCCGGATCGAACGCAATCTTCGCCGTGGCGCCGCGTGGGGTTTCGATCACCACGCGGATGAGGCCCTTGGTGGTCGTCGGCAGCTTCAGGTAGTTGGGCATCGAGAATTCGTCTCCTTCGGATTTGGTCGGCGATCTCCGCTGGTCCACCGCCAATCGATCGGGCCGCCCTGGGCGGTGGCCAGAATGTCGGTTTTGCCGTTCGCAATCTGGTGCAGTTCTCCACCCTCGCCCCGGACGAGGGTCTGGTCGTGAATCGTAGCGACGTTGGGATCGGTTGCTGCCTTGCGCGCCATGCGGCTCTCCTTGGGCTTGGTCTGGAAATAAGCTGCTCAGCAACCTGCGGAGCGGCTACTTGTTCCCGGGAATATGAAGACAGGCTGCTTTCTCTGATAAGGTGGTTCGCCACCGCTTCGAGCGCGGTGTCATTCACGAACGACAAGGGGGCAGGAATTGGCTGACCGCGCTCAGCGGCCGCTAGGTGTCGTCCGAACATCCTGTTGCCCCTAATTCGCCGAAGTCCGGCTACCGCCTTCGCGTTTTGCCCAACAGCGGCGGAGCGCCCTTGCTCGGGCCTAGCCTGACCGCATTACGCCAGGCTCCTCAATTGAGGTGTCTGCATCCTTCGGGGCAACCTGCTCATTGTTTCCAATGACATCGGCGGAACTCACCGTGGCGATCAAATACCCAGCCTCGTCATATACCTTGGTGATTGACCTGGATGGGTCACCGCCTGGGGGTGCAGCCGCCACGAGGCCGGCATTCGCTAGTTCGGCCGCTTTCAGGCTGGCGAGATCGGCGCTGGCCAACTCCTGCTCTACTGTCGTGATTTGATCGAACGTGGCGGTCTCGAAGCGGAAGTTGGGCATGGTCAAGGACATCTACTTCGCCGAGAAGAAGATCGTCGCGACCTTGCCGAAGATGGCAAAGGCGGCCAAAAGCCCTGAACTCAAGGCCGCATTTCAAAAACACCTCGGCGAAACGCAGGAACATGTCGCGCGCCTCGAATCTGTGTTCGAAGCGATCGGCAAAAAGCCGGCCGCCAAGACTTGTGCTGCCATCATGGGCATCACCGAAGAAGGCGCCGAGATCATGGAAGAATACAAAGGCAGCCCGGCTCTTGACGCCGGTCTCCTGGCCGCCGCGCAGGCGGTCGAGCACTATGAGATCTCGCGCTACGGGACCATGCGCACCTGGGCGTCCGAACTTGGGTTGACTGAAGCTGTCGGCCTTTTGGACCTCACTCTTGCCGAAGAAAAGAAGACTGACCTCGCGCTCACAAAACTGGCCGAGTCGGCCGTCAACGTTGCTGCGGAAGCAGCGGAATAAATCGGGCTTGTGGGTTACGAGCCCTGGTGTTCGCCAGGGCTCAAATCTGATCGATCAGCGCCAGCATTGCGCCAACGGGAGAACAAGATGGGCTTTTTCGGAAAATTCTTCTCGGGCCTGGGACGCAAAACCCCGTCCGACAACAAGAAGAGTGGCGATATGCGCAAGGCCACCGGCGCCGGCCCCGCGATAGCCGCCCACTCCAAGGATGCCAAGACGTCAGCCGCGACCGGTCAGAATCCCGCGGCTGCAAGGAAGAAATCCGGTACCTGAATGAAGCGTCACGCTACGCGTGAGAGAATGTCTCCATCGAGGTCGCACCTGGCCACTCCATAGCGCCAGCGGTGGTTCGTACCGGCACGGCGGCACTGATAGAACAGCAGGAGCTGACGACCTTCGATCACAACCGTCGAATGCCCGTTTTCGCCGGGTTCGCCAGGTTCAAGCACCGGCCCAACGGTTTGATACGGACCCTCGATCCGATTGGCGACGGCGAAGAAGACGCGCTGACGGCTACCGCGAGGCCCATCGGGCAGAAAGCACGTCGCATTCAAAAGGATGCGGCCATCCGGGAGTTCGACCAGCTGTGCCCCTTCAATACCCCATTCGTAATCGGGGTGGTGCCGCGCATTGTGGTGAGGCAGATCGGCGTGGTCCAGTATCTTGCCCACTCGCTTCCATGGCCCGAACCACGAATCCGATTGGCTACGTGCCAGGTAGATGTCGGGTTGCGGCACCCTCGTGAATTTCGGCATGCCTGAATAAACGATGTAGCGCTTGCCTGCGATGACAGCCGGATGCGGATCGTAGATCCCGTCTTCGTCGGTTTCGGGCAGAGCGAGAATTGCCGAGCTCAAAACCACCCAGAGGAAGCCGTCGTTCGAGACAGCATGTTCGCAGCGACCGCCCGACTTCATGAATTCCGTCTGTATGAACATATGGAAGACGCCATCCTCGTGGATCACTCCAGGCGCAGCCACGCCTGATCCGCCGACCCCCAGCACGATTGCGTCATGCTCGGTCCAAGGGCCATAAAGGTCCGGGGCCGTAGCGTGGAGAATGCTCCAGGTTTCGCTGCTGACGGTGCCGCTTGACCCAAACATGTGCCAGAGCCGCCCATCAAATACGGGGCATGGATCCTTCACATCATCAACCGCAGCGGGCTGAAACAAAGGGAAGATGTTGGTTTCGAAGTTGATCGACATCGCTTTCACTCAATGGGCCGACCCAGCTTTGCAGGTGCGTTTCGCAAACCGAATATCGATTGTTAACTTTGTAGCGGCGGATATTAACGCGCGATTAATGTGGCGGCACTGCGTGTGAGATCGCGCTCCCACCGCAATCCGCTTGTCCGGATGTGCAGCAGCCCCGCGCCATAATGAATTCCCTTTGCGACGGAACGAGTTATCGCAGCGCAAGTTAGCCCCTAGCTAATATCACATCTCAATGCTGCGATTAACATTTGTTGTATTCACGCATTTGGGAATGAACCGAAGGATTTCGAAAATGGAAAAAATGATGGGCGAGTCAACCCAAAGACGCCCGACAGAAGAAAATGCCATGCTTTTATGCTTTTCTCACCTTCGGTGGAACTTTGTCTACCAACGCCCTCAACACATTCTGACGCTGGCTTCGAAGACGAAGCAGGTGGTCTATTTTGAAGAGCCGGTTTTCGAAGACGTGTCGCAAGCGTTTATGCGTTCAAACCGCGTGTCTTCATCGATCGAAGTGGTCACGCCGGTCCTGCCTTACGGAACCGGTCAGATCGAAGCAGAGGCCGTTCAGCGACGGTTTGTCGACCGCGTCGTTGCATCCGCCCCGCCAAACTTGTTGACCACCTGGTACTACACGCCCATGGCCTTGCGCTTCAGCGACCACCTTCTTTGCGACGTCTGCGTTTATGACTGCATGGATGAGCTTTCAGCGTTCAAGAACGCCTCTCCGGAGCTTGTTCCTATGGAAAAGCGGTTGCTTGAGCGCGCCGATGTCGTGTTCACCGGCGGCCAGAGTTTGTATGAAGCCAAACGCGGTATGCACGCCTCGATGTTCCCCTTCCCGAGCAGCATCGACTTCACGCACTTTCACCAGGCCAGGGCGCCAGGACAGGACCCTGTCGATCAGCACCTGATACCCCACCCCAGAATAGGCTATTTCGGCGTCATCGATGAGAGGCTGGATGTTGATCTGGTAGCGCGCACAGCGCAAATCATGCCGGACGTTCATTTCGTCATGATCGGGCCGGTGGTCAAGATTGATCCGGACTGCCTCCCGAAGGCAGACAATTTGCATTGGCTGGGTGGCAAGACTTACGCGGAGCTTCCATCCTATCTCGGGCATTGGGACGCCGGATGGATGCCATTCGCGCTCAATGCCGCCACCCGCTATATCAGCCCGACCAAGACGCCGGAATTCCTGGCGGCCGGCATCCCGCTGGTTTCGACCGCGATCGTGGATGTGGTTCGCACCTACGGTTCGGAAGGCCTTGTCGACATCCTTGACGACGAGGATGCCGAACTGAAGCTTCGGTCGCTCCTGGCTCGCCCACGCGACGCCCTGCTGAAGCGAGTGGACGCCTACCTCATGGACATGTCGTGGGAAAACACGTGGATCGCGATGGCGGGTCACATCCAGCGCGTGCGGTCCACCAAGAACGTGCTTCCGTTCCGGCGGAGTGCGTGACCATGTTCGACTGGTTGATTGTCGGCGCCGGCTTTGCCGGCAGCGTGCTCGCGGAGCGCATCGCTTCGCAGCGCAAAGAAAGCGTTCTGCTCATTGACAGGCGCAACCACATCGGCGGCAACGCCTATGATTGCTATAACGACGCAGGAATTCTGATCCATCGATATGGCCCGCATATCTTCCATACAAATGCGCAGTCGATCGTCGACTACCTTTCGCAGTTCACGGCATGGCGGCCTTACGAACATCGCGTGCTCTCAAAGGTCGACGGCCAACTGCTGCCGATCCCGATCAACCTCGACACGATCAACAAGCTTTACGATCTCGACTTGACGTCCGAGCAGTTGGAACATTTCTTCATGTCCCGGCGCGAAACGGTGGAAGAAATTCGGACCGCCGAGGATGTGGTCGTCAGCACGGTGGGTCGTGAGCTGTATGAAAAGTTCTTTCGCGGTTACACCAGGAAGCAATGGGGCGTCGATCCGTCCCAATTGAACAAGTCAGTGACGGCGCGCGTTCCCACCCGCACGAATCGCGATGACCGGTATTTCAACGACAGCTTTCAGAGCATGCCGTCTGGCGGCTACACTCGCATGTTTCAGCGCATGCTCGACAACCCCAACATCAAGATCATGCTGCAGACGGATTACAGGGAAATCCAGGCGAGCATACCATTTCGTCGAATGATCTACACCGGGCCTATCGACGAATATTTCGATTGGTCGCTGGGTCGCTTGCCATATCGGTCCCTGCGGTTCGAGCATGTGACACTCGATGGCGAGCAGTTCCAGCCAGTTGCCGTCGTCAACTACCCGCAGACGGAAGACTATACACGTATCACCGAATACAAACACCTGACAGGTCAGAAGAGCCCGCAAACCAGCCTCACCTACGAGTTCCCAACCGACGTCGGCGATCCGTATTACCCGGTGCCTCGGGCGGAAAACGAAGCGCTGTTCAAGCGGTATGAAGCGCTAGCGGCTGACATTCCAGATGTCTGGTTCGTCGGCAGGCTGGCGACATATCGCTACTACAACATGGACCAGGTCGTGGGCCAAGCTCTTGCGACTTTTGGTCGGATTCAAAAGAGCCTGCCGGCAACATCGGTGCAGGCTGAGGCTGCCGAATGAGCAGCACTCTGGAAATATGGGGCGGCGTTGAATGTAGCCATGTCCGCGTGCACGAGGCGGTGCGTGACCAGTTGAAGGAGACTGGCCACCTGCATCGCATCGATGATCTTGACCTGATTGGCGGCCTCGGCATCAAAACGCTCCGGTACCCTGTTTTATGGGAGATGGTTGAACGCGACCGCGGCTCATATGACTGGAGCTGGAGCGATGCTAGGC
>NZ_JBFUDZ010000021.1:0-96388 GCF_056404455.1 Mesorhizobium sp. P2_D1 | reverse complement strand
GCTATGGGCTGGAAGGCACGCTGACCGACCTGCACACCAAGCTGATCATCGAAAACGACATGGTGCCGGCCTTCCGCGCCGGCGACTTCTCCGGCGGCATCAGCAAGGCCGTCGACGACATGGTCATGGTGCTGGAAGGCAATCCGGAGGAGCTGGAGGCGCGCGGTCAGCGCAATCCCGCCCACAACAGCATGCCCATCGACCCCATCGTCGCGGTGTTCCTGATCCTGTGGGGCACGATGTTCTTTGGCGGGTTGGCGATGGCGTTCCTGCCGCCGACGTTCGGCACAAAGCTGTCGCCGGGCGTGTACAAATGGCTGGGCATGACGTTTCGTTACGGCCGCGGACCGAGCGGATCCTCGGGCAGCAGCTGGACAACGGGTTCGTCGTCGGGCAGCGGCTGGTCGTCGGGAAGTTCCGGTGGCGGGTGGTCGTCCGGCTCAAGCAGCGGCGGCGGGTTTTCGGGTGGCGGTGGCTCATCCGGTGGTGGCGGTTCTTCAGGAAGCTGGTGAGACAAGATCATGGCGACACGACCGATCAGCCCGGAAGATCATGAGCGCATCGCCGCCGCGATCCGTGCCGCCGAAGCCAGGACCGATGGCGAGATCTATTGCGTCATGGCGCATGCCAGCGACGGCTATTTCTTCCCGGCCGCCTTCATGGCGACGGCAGGCATGCTGATCGTCAGCCTTGCCGTCGGCTATGGGCTGGAGGCCTGGTGGCTGTCGATCCGGCTACCGCATTTCGTCATCGCACAGCTGCTGGCGCTGGCCTGCGTGCTGTCTTTGTTGTGGACGCTGCCCGGCCTGCGCATCCATCTGGTGCCGAGGCGGATGCGTTATCAGGTGGCGCACGCCAATGCGATCAAGCAGTTCCTCGCCCGCAACGTCCACCGCACCGCGGCGCGCACCGGCGTGCTGATCTTCGTCTCGATCGCCGAACGCTATGCCGAGGTGGTGGCCGATTCGGGCATCGATGCCAAGGTCGGCCAGCATGTCTGGGATGGCGTGGTGCGCGACTTGACCGCGCATGCCGGCGACGACCGGCTTGCTGATGGCTTCGTCAAGGCGATCGAAACGGTGGGCGCGGTGCTGGCCGAGCATTTCCCGGTCACGTCGGGCGACACCAACGAACTCGACGACCATCTTGTCGAGATCTGAGAGCCTGCCTGTAAAAGCTTCTCAGCCGGACGCCTGGTGCGGTTTTCCACGCTTCCGATGCTCACGGACCTGAAAGTCCGCTGCGCTTCGGTTCTCGAAAACCACCCCATCCTTCTCGGCTGAGCGCGTTTTCAGACAGGCTCTCGCCGATGTCACCGACGCCATGATCGTCTGTGAGAAAGCGATCGGCGGGCCGCGCGGACTCTTGCAATCGGGCAATGCGGGTTTATGGTTAAGAAATCATGAATACGCTGACGATCGACATAAGGAAGGCCGAACCGAGCGACGCAGGCGCCATCGCCGAGGTGCACCTGCAGGCCTGGCGCGGCGCCTATTCCGGCATCATTCCACACCGCACGCTGACATCGATGATCAACCGCCGTGGCGCCGATTGGTGGGCGAATGCCATCCGCCGCGCCGCCACCGTGCTGGTTGTCGAAATCGGCGGCGAGATCGCCGGCTATGCCACGATCGGCAAGAACCGGGCCCGGGAACTCAGGCAGCAAGGCGAAATCTACGAATTGTACCTGCGCCCGGAATACCAGGGTATCGGGCTTGGCAGCCGGTTGTTCGCGGCAGCCAAGGCGCGACTGGCCGATCACGGGCTGAAGGGCATGGTGGTGTGGGCGCTGGAAGACAACCAGAACGCGCTCGCCTTCTACGCCGGCGCCGGCGGCCGTGATGTTGCCGAGGGTGTCGAAATCTTCGAGCAGAAGGCGCTGAAGAAGGTCGCTTTCGTCTGGGAGTGACGGCCCGGCCTTTCGGCCACTGCCCACCTGACCTACCCAGCACCATTCGCCGCATTGCGCCGCCGCGCCTCGCCCGCTATCGATCTGTCATCGATAAGAGGGACAAAGCCATGCGCATTGAAGCCATAGCCAGCGGAAAGAATCCGCCTGAGGACGTCAACGTCATCATCGAGGTGCCGATCGGCGGCGAGCCGATCAAATACGAGATGGACAAGGAGGCCGGCACGCTGTTCGTCGACCGCTTCCTGCACACCTCGATGCGCTACCCCGGCAATTACGGCTTCGTGCCGCACACGCTGTCGGGCGACGGTGATCCGATCGACGTGCTGGTCTGCAACACCCGTGCGCTGGTGCCGGGCTGCGTCATCAATGTCAGGCCGATCGGCGTGCTGATCATGGAAGACAATGCCGGCCAGGACGAAAAGATCATCGCCGTGCCGTCACCCAAACTGACGCTGCGCTACGAGAACGTCACCGAGTACACGCAACTGCCCGACATCACGCGCCAGCAGGTGCAGCACTTCTTCGAGCACTACAAGGATCTCGAGCCCGGCAAATGGGTCAAGATCGAAGGCTGGCACGATTCCAAATATGCCAAGAAGATGATCCTCGAGGCGATCGCGCGGGCCAAGGCCAGCAAGTAACTCAGCTTCGTCATCCCAGGGCGGAGCGGGAGCGAAGCGACGCGCAGACCCTGGGATCCATGCCGTGATGCCTGTCGCGGACGCGGCGGAACAGAATTCTACACCGCTGCGGCGTTGTGATTTCGCGGCATGGATCCTCGGGTCCGCGCTGCGTCGCTACGCTCCTTGCTCCGCCCGTGGATGACGAAGTTGCGGACGCTGCGGCCAATCCGACGAGCTTAGTTATCGACCCGACCGAAAGCCGGCACGTTGCCGATGACGGGGTGCCTGTCCTTGCCGCAGGCGAACGTCCGCGCTTTCTCGTCGGCCAGTTTGCGCGCCTGATCGTTGGCGGCGGGATTGCCGGTGGCCAGCACCAGGCCGACCGTGCAGCCATCGCGGGCGTCCATCTGGCCGACCTTGGCGACGAGCAGCACCTCGGTCGGCTTCTTTTCGTCGTCCGGGTTGCTGATCGAGCGGCGGTGGATCGCGGCAAAGGGCACAGCCTTGTCGCCCGTGGTTTCGATGCGCCACTCGATCCTGGCGCCGGACGAATTGAAGCCGGAGAAACTCTCCCAGACCGATGTCATGTCGCTGCCGGGCGGAAAGCCATAAAACAGCGATTCGCGCGCATCGTCATAGGCGATCAGAACGGGGTAGCCGCGATAGCCTGAACAGGCGAGATCGGCCCAGTCGCCGTCGCCTTCCTCGGCCTGCGCGTAGGTCACGCAGTCCTTCTTCCAGTCGAGATCGGTATAGGCGCTAGATATGTCGCTCGCCTGCGCAGCCTGGCAGAAACCGGCCAAGACGAACGGGATCAGAAGAGCGCGCATGGCCGACAATCTCCGTTGCAAGCCATCGCAGCGTAGCGTCAAACACTATTTCTTCAAGCTCGCTTCAATCAGCAGATCGGCGTTGCGAGCGACTGACTGCGCCGGGCCGCCGAGCCCGAACAACTGGCCGCTGATATAGGCGCCTTCGATCAGCAGCAGCAGGCCGTCGCCCAAGGTGTCGGCGTCTTGCGCGCCCATCGCAACCGCCATGCCGCGCAGGCGACGGCGCAATTCCTGTTTGTTGGCCTCGCTGACCACGCGGGCCGGATGGCTGTGTTCGGGGTATTCGACCGCCGCATTGGTCATGCCGCAGCCGCGATAGTCCGCCACCTGCGTGCGCTTGCCGATGCGGGTCAGGAATGCCTTGATCTGCGCACGCGGGTCGCCGGGATGGGCGGCGACCGCCTCATCGAAACGCTCCCAGTATTCCTGGTCGTACTGCCTGAGATAGGAGGCCGCCAGCTCATCCTTGGAGGGAAAGCTGCGATAGAGGCTGGGCTTTGTGACGCCCGCGCGCTTGACGATCTCGTCGACGCCGATCGCCCTTATACCGCGCCGGTAGAACAGCTCGTAGGCCACGTCGAGGATCTTCTTGGCGGCCTTCGGTGGCGCCGATGCATGACCGTCGCTGATGGTCAGTTCAATATTTTTGTCCGTTGGCATCATGGAACTCGATTGACAATGTTACCGATCGGTACGTATACGTCCTCTCATCAGCAACGTACCGGTCAGTAACATGATAGCTCAATCCCGTCCGTTTGGCCAGCGCTACGCTTTCGTCGTGGTTGGCGTCATCTTCCTCTGCCTGCTGGTCGCGGCCGGCCTGCGCTCGGCGCCCGCCGTCATGATGTTGCCGTTGGAGAACAGTTTCGGCTGGCGCCGCGACATCGTTTCGCTGGCCGCCGGTGTCGGCATCCTGCTCTACGGCCTGACCGGACCGTTCGCCGCCGCCCTTATGGAGCGGATCGGGCTGCGCCGCACGCTGCTTGCCTCGCTGGTGGTGATGTCAGGCTCGACCGCACTCAGCCTCTTGATGACCAAGCCCTGGCATCTGTTCATCACCTGGGGCGTGTTCTCGGGCATTGGTTCCGGCGCTGTCGCCAGCGTGCTCGGCGCCACCATCGTCAACCGCTGGTTCAAGACCAATCGCGGCCTTGTCATGGGGCTGATGTCGGCCTCCAGTGCCTCCGGCATGCTGGTGTTCCTGCCGCTGATCGCCTCGCTTGCACAGTCGGGCGGCTGGCAGCCGGTTGTCATCGCCGTTTCGATCGCCACCGCGGCTCTGGTGCCGCTGGTCTGGCTGCTGGTGCCGGAGCGGCCGGCTTCGATCGGCATGGTGCGCTATGGTGCCGCGGCCGACGATGTGCCGCCGGTATCACCGGCATCGCAGGGCAATTTCCTCGCCCATACGTTCTCGACGCTGCGCCGCGCCGCCGGCACGCGCGTGTTCTGGTATCTGTTCGCCACCTTCTTCGTCTGCGGTTTCACCACCAACGGGCTGGTCGGCACGCATCTGATCGCCTTCTGCGGCGACATGGGCATCGGCGAGGTGCAGGCGGCCGGCCTGCTGTCGATGATGGGCATTTTCGACCTGATCGGCACGACGCTGTCGGGCTGGCTCACCGACCGTTTCGACCCGCGCAAGCTGCTCGGCGTCTATTATGGGATCCGTGGCCTGTCGCTCATCTACCTGCCCTATTCCGGCTTCTCGGCAACCAGCCTGATCATCTTCGCGGTGCTTTACGGCCTCGACTGGATCGCCACCGTGCCGCCGACGCTGAGGCTCGCCAACGAGGCGTTCGGCGATCGCAGCGGTCCGATCGTGTTCGGCTGGATCGTCGCTGCACATCAGATCGGCGCAGCTGCTGCCGCAGCCTTCGGCGGCACGATGCGCGAGCTTCAGGGCAACTACGAGCTGGCCTTCATGATCGCCGGCATGACGGCAATCGCCGCCGCCTGTATCTCGCTGTTGATCAACACCAGCCGACCGGCCTTCGATCCGGAACCGCAAGCGGCTTAAGGCGACTGGGTGGGGCTCTCCCTTCTCCCCCTGGAGACAGGGGAGAACGTGCCCAGCCTGTTGGTTGTTATCAAACCTTCATGGTTTGGAGATGCGCCTGAAACATTGAGGTTGGACCTTGGTGGCACCGTTCAAGCCATCCAGGAGACAGCCATGAACAAGCTCTCGATGACCCGCCGTGCTTTCGTCACCTCGGCCAGCGCCGCTGGCCTGGTCGGCGTCTCTGGCCTGGCGCTGCCATACTATTCACGCGCCAGCCAGCGCCCGGCCTTTACCCATGGCGTCCAGTCAGGTGATGTCGACGCCACCAGCGGGATGGTGTGGACGCGCACGGATCGGCCGTCGCGCGTCATGTTCGAAGTGTCGTCGACCGAAAGTTTCACTGATGCCGTCCGCCTGGCGCCGCTCGATACCTCGCCGGCCAGCGACTATACGGTCAAGCGCCTGCTCACCGACCTCGCTTCCGACCAGGATATCTTCTATCGCATGACGGCAGCCGATCTCGCCGACATCAACGCGGCTTCCGAGCCGATCACGGGCCGCTTCCGCACCGCGCCTGCCTCCAGGCGCGACATCAAGTTCGCCTGGTCGGGCGACACCGCCGGCCAGGGCTGGGGTATCGACGAGACCGGCATGAAGACCTACGCCACGATCGGCAAGCACACGCCCGACTTCTTCCTGCATTCGGGCGACACCATCTATGCCGACGGCGCCATGAAGGACGAGGTCGACCTGCCCGGCGGCGGCAAGTGGAAGAACGTCGTGCTGATCGACGGCAAGCGCAAGGTCGCCGAGACGCTGGACGAATACCGGGACCAGTGGAAATACAACATGATGGACAAGAACGTGCTGGGCCTCAGCGCGATCTGCCCGACCTTCTACCAGTGGGACGACCACGAAGTGCTGAACAACTGGTCGGATTCGAAGGATCTCAGCGCCGACAACCGGTACACCGAGAAATCCATCCATGTGCTGGCGGCACGTGCGGCGCGCGCTTTCCACGAAATGACGACGATCCGCTATGAACCGTCCGAGCCGGGCCGCGTCTATCGCAAGATTGCCTATGGGCCGCTGCTCGACGTGTTCTTCCTCGACATGCGTTCCTATCGCGGTCCCAACGGTCCGGACATGCAAGATGAGATGACGCCGCAATCGCGCATGCTCGGCGAACAGCAGACGAAATGGCTGAAGCGCGAACTGGCAAATTCGAAGGCAACCTGGAAAATCATCGCCGCCGACATGCCGCTCGGCCTCGTCGTTTGGGACGATGCCGCCAAGAAGGCGGGTGCCGAAGCGGTGAGCAACGGCGACAACGGCCCGGCCAAGGGACGCGAACTCGAGATCGCCGACCTTTTGCGTTTCATCAAGAACGCCGGCATCAGCAACACCGTCTGGATGACCGCCGACGTGCATTATACCGCCGCGCACTACTACAATCCCGACAAGGCGCAGTTCCAGGATTTCAATCCATTCTGGGAGTTCGTCTCGGGCCCGATCCATGCCGGCACGTTCGGCCCGAACGATTTCGACATGACCTTCGGTCCGGAGCTGAAATTCATCAAGGCGCCAACCGCCGAGCAAGGCCAGAACCTGCCGCCGTCAGCCGGCCTTCAATTCTTCGGGCTGGTCGATATCAATGGCGCCAGCGAGCAGATGACGGTGCGGCTGATGGACCGCGACGACAACGAGCTTTACAAGGTCACGCTCGACCCGGTGCGGTCGGCGTAAGCCCACCTTCGTATCTATTGGGATGACGACCGCTGCCTGCGGTCGTCAGTCGGGATAGCAGACCATCGGGACGTTCGGCCAGACGGCAGTGTCGCAGTTGGCGGCGTCCTGCCTCTGCTTGAAGGCGGCGCTGACCGGGCCGGTCACCATCGGGTCGACGCCGTCGGGTGCGTCGGCAAAGACCTGCTCGGCGGATGGCGCAACGGTTGGCAAGGCAGGCCGTGCTTCCTTCTGCGTCGCAGCCGACTGCGCGGCGTTGGCCGCCAGTAGGATGGCAAAGGCAGCGGACGCGATGAGCGGCCAAAATCGGTTGAGTTTATCGGTCATGACGTTCGAACTGTCCGGGCCTCGAAAGGTTCCCGCCTTGGTTAACAAAATCATTTCACACGCAGATGCTTAAGATTTGATGAGTATTTGGTGTCGCGCGTCCTCTTTCGCAACTGCGAAAAACCCTGTATGAGCCGCGCAACCGAAAGAGGCAGCGCCTTTGGCCTGCTGCCTGCAACGCTTCCGAGACCAGAACATGAAAATTCGTAATATCGCGATCATCGCGCACGTCGACCATGGAAAAACCACCCTCGTCGACCAGTTGCTCCGGCAATCCGGCTCCTTCCGCGACAATCAGCGCGTCGCCGAGCGCGCCATGGATTCCAACGACCTCGAAAAGGAACGCGGTATCACCATCCTGGCCAAGGCGACCTCGGTCGACTGGAAGGACACCCGCATCAACATCGTCGACACCCCTGGCCACGCCGACTTTGGCGGCGAGGTCGAGCGCATCCTGTCGATGGTGGATTCGGCCATCGTGCTGGTCGACGCCGCCGAAGGGCCGATGCCGCAGACCAAGTTCGTCGTCGGCAAGGCGCTCAAGGTCGGCCTGAAGCCGATCGTCGTCATCAACAAGATCGACCGTCCGGATGCCCGCCATGTCGAGGTGGTCAACGAGGTGTTCGACCTGTTCGCGGCGCTCGACGCCACCGACGAGCAGCTCGATTTCCCGATTCTTTACGGTTCAGGCCGCGATGGCTGGGTTTCGGAAAATCCGGAAGGCCCAAAGGACCAGGGCCTGGCGCCGCTGTTCGATCTCGTCATCAAGCATGTACCGACGCCGACCGTTCATCCCGGCCCATTCCGCATGATCGGCACCATCCTGGAGGCCAATCCTTTCCTTGGCCGCATCATCACCGGCCGCATCGAGAGCGGCACGCTGAAGTCCAACCAGCCGGTCAAGGTGCTGCACCATGACGGCACGCTGGTCGAGACCGGCCGTATTTCCAAGATCCTCGCCTTCCGCGGCCTCGAGCGCCAGCCGATCGAAGAAGCCCAGGCGGGTGATATCGTCGCCATCGCCGGCCTGTCGAAGGGCACCGTCGCCGATACGTTCTGCGACCCGTCCGTGACCGAACCGCTGCATGCGCAGCCGATCGATCCGCCGACCGTGACCATGTCCTTCCTCGTCAACGACAGCCCGCTGGCCGGCACCGAAGGCGACAAGGTGACCAGCCGCGTCATCCGAGACCGCCTGCTGCGCGAGGCCGAAGGCAATGTCGCGCTGAAGATCGAGGAATCGCCGGACAAGGATTCGTTCTTCGTCTCCGGCCGCGGTGAATTGCAGCTGGCCGTGCTGATCGAGACGATGCGCCGCGAAGGCTTCGAGATCGCCGTGTCGCGGCCGCGCGTCGTCATGCAGAAGGGCGAAAGCGGCGAATTGCTGGAGCCGGTCGAGGAAGTCGTCATCGACGTCGATGAGGAGCATGCCGGCATCGTCGTGCAGAAGATGTCGGAGCGCAAGGCCGAGATGGTCGAGCTGCGCCCGTCCGGCGGCAACCGCCAGCGCATCGTCTTCCATGCGCCGACGCGCGGCCTGATCGGCTACCAGTCGGAACTGCTGACCGACACACGCGGCACCGCCGTGATGAACCGGCTGTTCCACGCCTATGAGCCCTACAGGGGTGAATTGCCGGGCCGCACCAATGGCGTGCTGATCTCCAACGAGCAGGGCGAGGCGGTGGCCTATGCCATGTGGAACCTGGAAGATCGTGGCCCGATGGTCATCGATCCCGGCGTCAAGGTCTATCAGGGCATGATCATCGGCATCCATAGCCGCGACAACGATCTCGAAGTGAACGTGCTGAAGGGCAAGAAGCTGACCAACATCCGCGCCGCCGGCAAGGACGAGGCGGTCAAGCTCACCCCGCCGATCCGCATGACGCTGGAACGCGCACTGGCCTGGATCCAGGACGACGAGCTGGTCGAGGTGACGCCGAAGACCATCCGCCTGCGCAAGCTCTATCTCGACCCGAACGAGCGCAAGCGCTTCGAGAAGTCGGCAAAGGCGGTCGGCGCGGCGTAACCTTATTTTCTTTTTCTCACAGATGAGAGGGGCGGAGTGCACAAGTGCTTCGCCCCTCTCTTCATTCACCCGCCGGCGGCCGAGATGATGGCCTGACGATCGGGTTGGCCGGCGAGGTCGATGCGGATCGTGGTCCCCGCGCGAGCCGGCTTGCGCAGGGCTTTGGCGCCGTCAGGGTCCACGACCAGCAATCGCCTTTCTTCCAACGCCTGAAGCCGCGATCGCGAGAGGCCGAGTTCGCTGGCGAGCAGCCGGTCAAGCCGCAGCGATGTCGGCACTTCGAGCCCGAGCAGGAGTTCCAACATGGTTGCGGCCTCTTGAGGGGAGCCGAGCATTTGTTTGCGGACGACGACCTCGGCAAATTCTTCAACGCGTCCCACACGGCTCCGCAGCGCGACGACATCGAAAGCATGGCGCCGGGCGAGTGACGGATCATTGCTTTCGAGCGCCGCGAGCCGCGTGGGTTCGATATCGCGGCGGTTGCAGCGCTCGAATATGCCGAAATTCCAGGAATTGTCGCAGTCGATGCAACGGTAGATCAGCCAGACGTCGATGCGCTTGCCGTTGGCGTTGACGCGGAATTTTTCGCTGCAGCGATAGGCCTTCACGGTGCCGCAGCGATTGCAGTTGATGAGTGGTCGAGGTGCGGTCTTGGGCGCGATCGCCCAGCGGATACGCAGGAGTGCAGACATGCCGATAAGCCCTTCCCGTCGGGAAGTTCATCAGGTCGGCAATGTCGAGATGCCCATGCGGGGCGCGGCGTGGCGGCAGGCTGTGGCGATCGGAAATCAGGTGTCACGGGCGGAAAGCGCGCGACAGCGGTTCAGCAGTGCCAAACCGGTCTCGAACCGCCGCCCAGAGGAACACATGAATTGAAAACAGGCACCGCGAATGCGGCGCCATGCAGTGTGTCGGGGGAGTTGACGAGACCGGCGGTTACTGAGGCAAAGTGACGCTCGAAATTGTTTCGCGGCGGCCCTTCTAGCTGCGAGATGCCAGAGGTGCAAGGCACCTGATTATCTCACGTTGGCGCTGCCCCTCATCCGGTCCGCCGGCACCTTCTCCCCGCATGGGACGGGGAGAAGGGGGAAGCTCCAAGTGAATATCTTGCCTTTGCCAGCGTTACAGCTGCCGGGTTAGTGTGGCGGATCGAACCTCTCAAGCCGAGATCCTGACCATGCACCTCACCTCGCTGCTGATCTTCGCCGCCGCCTTGTTCGTCGCCGCCGGCTCGCCCGGTCCGTCGATCGCCGCCCTCGTCGCGCGCGTCATCTCGAAAGGATTTCGCGACGTATTCCCGTTCCTGCTCGCCATGTGGCTCGGCGAGGGCATCTGGCTGTCGCTGGCGGTGTTCGGGCTGGCTGTCGTGGCGCAGAGTTTTCACTTCGCCTTCGTCGTCGTGAAATGGATCGGAGTCGCCTATCTCGCCTATCTCGCTTTCAAGATGTGGACCGCGCCGGTCTACGCCAAGGAGGGTGAGATGCCGCGCGAGGATTCGCCCGCAAAACTGTTCTTCGCCGGCATGGCGGTGACACTCGGCAATCCCAAGATCATGATGTTCTACCTGGCGCTGCTGCCGACCATCATCGACCTCGCTTCGGTCAGCATCGTCGGCTGGGTCGAATTGACGGCGACCATGGCGGTGGTCCTCATCGCTATCGATCTCGCCTGGGTGCTCGCCGCATCGCAGGCGCGCAAGTTGTTGAAGAGCAAGCGCGCCATGAAGATCGCCAACCGCGTCAGCGCCACAACGATGGCCGGCGCCGCCGCAGCGATCGCGGCGCGGTGATAGGGCATGCATCCGAACCGAAGGACGGCGTCAGCGAAAAGCGGGAACGTTTTCTGCTTCGCAGACCCTCGGTTAGGAGGATCACGCTTAAGACGCCGCGTCACATCACTTCGATGATCGGCGCGATCTCGACGCTGAAAGCCGGGTCCATCAGGATAGGGCAGTCCTTGGCCTTGCCGACGGCATCGTCGATGTCTTTTGCTTCAACGATCGTATAGCCGGCGGTTGGATTGCTGCCGCCATTGTTCTCGACCTTGCCGCCGGGCAGCACCATCTTCGACATGCCGACCGGATTGCCGCCGTCGACCACGGCCGAGCCGAGCTTGCCGTACCAGTGCGTCCAGGCGTCCATTGCCGCCTGCCGCTCGGCCTCCTCGGTCGGCATCTTGCCCGAGCCATGATAGACGTAGAGAAACTTCGCCATGTTCTCCTCCCTTGATCAGCGGCATCGAACCGGCATGCGGTCACGCCGCCTGGCGATCATCGGACCAAAGCGGCGAACATGCAACGAGAATGCGAAAGGGCTTATGTAAGGCGCGGTTGGCTCCAGCCGCTCACCTCGCCATCGCGTGGTATTCGTCGTTCGGCCGCATGTCGATTGCCGCCGCCACGCGGTTCGACATGTTAAAGAACGAAGCGGTCGAGGCGACGTCCCAGATGTCGCGATCAGTGAAGCCGGCCTTGCGCAGTGCGGCTCGATCAGCCTCGACGATCTTAGCCGGCTCTTCCGTCAGCTTGACGGCGAATTCGAGCATTGCGGTCTGCCTCGGCGAAAGCTCGGCGGCGCGGAAGTTCATCACCATCATCTCGCCGAGCGTAGGGTCGCCGGACAGCTGGCGCACCGCCGCGCCATGCGCGGTCAGGCAATAATAGCAATGGTTGATCGAGGAGACGGCGACCGCGATCATCTCACGTTCCAGTTTCGACAGGCCGGACTCGCCCAGCATCAGGTCGTTGTACATGTCGGTGAAGGCGCGCAGCTTCTTGTCGTCGAAGGCGTAGGCGTGCAGCACGTTGGGAACGAGGCCGAGCTTCTCCTCGCATTTGGCGAAATAGGTTTTTGTCGCCTCGCTCAACTCTCCCGAAGCAAGGTCAAGCGCGGTGATTTTGCCGGTCATGGGGTGGCTTCTCCTCGTTGGGCGATGTCCTGTCGCCGAATTCCGATAAATCTTGGCAAGCCGTCAAACCTTTGTCGCCAAACAGCGCTCATCTGCTACCATAGTCACAAAAGCATGCGACGGGAGGAATGGCATCATGGCCAGCGTGAAATCCGCAGCGAAGTCGAAGAAAAAGGCCACCCCAGCAGCAAGGACGGAGGAAAGACCAACCAGGCTTGCCGACTACCTGCTCGCCCGCGCGCCGGCCGAAGACATCGCCGCCTATGAGGTGGCCGACCTCGAACGCGCCGCCGATCTTGCCGGCCAGGCGGTCGCCGGCCACAAGAAGAGTGAGTGCGTCGTCGCCGTCGATGCCGATTCAGGCGTCGTCCGCCAGGGCCGCCCGGTGACGGTGATCACGGTCGTCAACGACAACATGCCGTTCCTGTTCGATTCCATCCTCGGCGAGATCACCGAAAGCGCCGGCGAACCGACCTTGGTCACCCACCCGGTCATCACCGTTCGCCGCGGCAAAGGCGGTGTGGAAGAAATCCTCGGCGACGGCAATTTCGCCAAGGACGACGGCAGCCACGACCGGCTAAGCGTCATCCATGTCCATATCCCGCGGCTGACCGCCGAGCAGGCGGCCGGATTGACCGAGCGGCTGCGCAAGATGCTCGGCCAGGTGCACGCCGCGGTCCACGACTGGCGGCCGATGCTGGCCCGCCTCGACCAGGCGATCTCGGAGTTCCGCTATTCGGCGGTGCCGCTCGACAAGAAGAGCGTTGCCGAGGCGATCGCCTTCCTGGAGTGGCTGCGCGACGACAATTTCACCTTCCTCGGCATGCGCGAGTTCAAATACACCGGCGGCGAGGAAAGCGGCACGCTGGAGCGCGCCGACAAGCCTGGTCTCGGCATCCTGTCCGATCCCGACGTGCTGGTGCTGAGGCGCGGCACGGAAGCGGTGACGACGACACCGGAAATCCGCGCCTTCCTGCACGGGCCGGAGCCGCTGATCGTCACCAAGGCCAATGCAAAGTCCTCCGTGCACCGCCGCATCTATCTCGACTATATCGGCGTCAAGACCTACACGTCCAAGGGCACGCTGGCGGGCGAATTGCGCATCGTCGGCCTGTTCACCTCGACCGCCTACACGCGCTCTGTGATGAAGATCCCGTATCTGCGGTCGAAGGCCGAAACCATCATCGCCAAGTCCGGCTTTGACCGGCACGATCACTCCGGCAAGGCGCTGATCAACGTGCTGGAGAGCTATCCGCGCGACGAGTTGTTCCAGGTCCCGGTGCCGATCCTGAAGAAGCACGCCGCAGCCATTCTCGGCCTGGTCGAGCGGCCGCGGGTCAGGGCGCTGGTGCGCGTCGACCAGTTCGATCGTTTCGTCTCGATACTCGTCTTCGTGCCGCGCGACCGTTACGACAGTGTCGCGCGCGAGAAGATCGGCAGCTATCTCAAGACCGTGTTCGAAGGCCGGCTGTCGGCCTATTATCCTGCCTTCCCCGAAGGCGGCCTGGCGCGTGTCCATTTCATCATCGGCCGCTCCGGCGGCAAGACGCCGAAGGTCGAGCAAGCGGCAATCGAGGCGGCGATCCGTGACATCGTGCGCACCTGGGAGGACGCCCTTTCCGACGCGGCCGACGCGAATGGTGGCAACCAGGCTTTGAAGAGCATCGCCGCACGGCTGCCGGAAAGCTACCGCGATACGTTCAGCGCAGCGGTGGCGCTGGCCGATGCGGGGCGCATCGCCGAGATCAGCGCCAGCAATCCGATCGCCATCGACTATTATCGCAATGCCGAGCAGAAGCCGCATCAGGCGTCGCTGAAGATCTATCACCACGGCAGCCCGGTGGCGCTGTCGCGGCGCGTGCCGGTGCTGGAAAACATTGGCTTCAGGGTCATCAGCGAGCGCACCTTCGAGGTCGGCGACGACCAGTCCGGCATGGTGTTCATTCACGACATGGAGCTGGAGAACAGTTACGGCAAGCCGATCGACCTTGCCGATGGCGGCGCGCTGTTCGAGGACGCATTCCTATCCGTCTGGCGCGGTGACGTCGATAATGACGGCTATAACGGCCTTGCCCAGACCGCGGGCCTGTGGTCGGGCGAGATCACCATCCTGCGCGCCTATGGCCGCTATCTGCAGCAGGTCGGCATTCCGCAAAGCCAGGACTTCATCGCTGCCGCGCTCAACCGCTATCCCGATATCGCGCGCGGCCTGCACGCCCTGTTCATCTCCCGGCTTGGCCCGACGGCCGAGGCCGAAGGCGTGGTGGCGGCAAAGCACCTCAAGGCCAAGATCAAGGATGCGCTGGAAGATGTGCCGAACATCGACGACGACACCATCATCCGCCGCTACCTCAATCTGATCGAAGCCTCGCTGCGCACCAATCATTTCGTTGCCGATACGAAAGAGAAAGGCCAGTCACTGGCGATCAAACTCGATTCGCATGCGGTCGACGGCTTGCCGGCGCCGCGGCCGTGGCGAGAGATCTTCGTCTACGGTTCCGAGGTCGAGGGGCTGCATCTGCGCTTCGGGCCGGTGGCGCGGGGCGGTCTGCGCTGGTCGGACCGCGCCCAGGACTACCGCACCGAGGTGCTCGGCCTGGTCAAGGCGCAGCAGGTCAAGAACGCCGTCATCGTGCCGGTTGGCGCCAAGGGCGGGTTTTTCCCCAAGCGCCTGCCGGCGGGCGGCAGCCGCGATGCGATCTTCGAGGCCGGCACCTCGGCCTACAAGAACTTTGTCTCCAGCCTGCTGTCGATCACCGACAATATCGGCCTCGACGGCGTCATCCCGCCGGCCGGCGTCGTGCGCCGCGACCCGGACGATCCATATTTCGTCGTTGCCGCGGACAAGGGCACCGCGACCTTCTCCGACACCGCCAACGCCATCAGCGAGAAGCACGGCTTCTGGCTAGACGACGCGTTCGCCAGCGGCGGATCTGCCGGTTACGACCACAAGAAGATGGGCATCACCGCCAAGGGCGCCTGGGAAGCGGTCAAGCGGCATTTCCGCGAGATGAACCGCGACATCCAGACCTCACCCTTCACCGTCGTCGGTGTCGGCGACATGTCGGGCGACGTGTTCGGCAACGGCATGCTTTTGTCGCCGAAGACCAGGCTGATCGCCGCCTTCGACCATCGCGACATCTTCATCGATCCCGATCCCGACATGACGGCGTCGATGGCCGAGCGCGAGCGCATGTTCGCCCTGCCACGTTCGAGCTGGCAGGACTACGACAAGACCAAACTGTCGGAAGGCGGCATCATCGTGTCGCGCAACCAGAAGTCGATCACCTTGCCGGCGGCGGCGGCGGCGGCGATCGGTCTGGCCAAGACGACCGCCACGCCGGTCGAGATCATGGGCGCCATCCTCAAGGCGCCGGTCGATCTGCTCTGGTTCGGCGGCATCGGCACGTATCTGAGGGCATCCGGCGAAACCAACGCCGAGGTCGGCGACCGCGCCAACGATGCCGTCCGCATCACCGCGCTCGATGTGCGCGCCAAGGTGATCGGCGAGGGCGCCAATCTCGGCGTGACGCAGCGGGCCCGCATCGAGTTCGGCATGAATGGCGGCCGCTGCAACTCGGACGCCATCGACAATTCGGGCGGCGTCAACTGCTCCGACGTTGAGGTCAACATCAAGATTGCGCTGGCTTCGGCCATGCGCAAGGGGTCGTTGACGCGCCCGGCGCGCAACAAGCTGCTGGCCGAAATGACCAACGAGGTTGGCGGACTGGTGCTGTCCAACAATTACGAGCAGACGCTGGCGCTTTCGATCGCCCGCAAGCGCGGCCTCGCCGACATCGCGCACCAAAGCCGCTTCATGACGGCGCTGGAGGGACGCGGCCTGCTCGACCGCGCCGTCGAGACGCTGCCTTCGCCGGCGGCCCTTGCCGAGCGCGAAGCACGCGGCGAGCCGCTGACCAGGGCCGAGCTCGGCGTGTTGCTGGCCTATGCCAAGATCGTGCTGTTTTCCGATATCGTCGCCAGCGACGTGCCGGACGACGTGCATTTCGATCGCGACCTGATGGGCTATTTCCCGGACCGGATGGCGAAGAAATACGCAGCCGAGATCAACGACCACAGGTTGCGCCGCGAGATCATCGCCCGCGTCGTCGCCAACGACCTGGTCAATCGCGGCGGCCCGTCCTTCGTCAACCGGTTGCAGGAAGCGACCGGACGTACCGCGGCCGACGTGGTGCGCACTTTTGCTGTGGTGCGCGACGGTTTTGCCTTGCCGGCGCTCTATCGCGAGATCGACGCGCTCGACAATCTGATCGACGGCCAGGTGCAGCTCGATCTCTACCAGGCGGTCAGCCGGCTGATCTACGTGACCAGCGGCTGGTATCTCAAGAACGATGCCGGCACCGCACCACTTGGTCAGCGCATTGGCGAACTCATGGAAGCGCGCAAGGCACTGGAACCCAAGCTCGTTTCACTGCTGCCGGCCTTCTCGCGCGAGCGTATCGAGGAGAAGCGGCACGGGCTGTTCAAGAGTGGCGCGCCGGAAAAGCTGGCCGGGCAATTGGCGCTGAACGAGGTGGCGGAGCTCATCCCCGACATCGCGCTGACGGCGCGCACGGCCGGCGCCGACATCGTTGCCGCGGCCAAGGCGTTCTTCGCGGTCAGCGATGCCTTCCGTATCCCGCGTGTCGAGGACGCGGCGCGTTCGATCACGCCCTCCGACTACTACGATCAGCTGGCGCTGTCGCGCGCCACCGACACGATCGGGGCAGCGCGGCGCGGCATTGCGGTGGCAGCACTCACCGGTCATGCCAAGGCCGCGGATCCGGTGGTGGCCTGGCTGGAAGCCGGCGGCGAGCGGGTGGCGCGCATCCGCGAGCGGCTTCAGGCGCTCACCGAAGGCGGCGACATCACCGTGTCGCGGCTGTCGGTCGCGTCGGGGCTGATGAGCGATCTGACGGGGATGTGAACCCATTCGCTTCACAAGGCTGGTGCTGCCCCTCATCCGGCTGCCGCCACCTTCTCCCCGTATTGTGACGGGGAGAAGGGAGCCTGTCGCGATCGTCGGTGCCTTACTACAACGCTGACCGTTGGCGAAACGTCGATGACTGCGTCTTTCTCCCCGTCACTATACGGGGAGAAATGCCCGGCAGGGCAATGAGGGGCGGCGCCATGCTTGTTCGTTTGCACCATCACGAAAAAACATGCAGACATGGCGCGCGACGCGTGGAGCAGACGCTGAGGAGGGGACATGACCGAGGTAACCGTGCAGCGTGCGTCCGGGCGCGGCATCTGGGGATGGATGTTCTTCGACTGGGCGGCGCAGCCGTTCTTCACTGTCGTCACCACCTTCATCTTCGGCCCCTATTTCGTTTCGCGCATGGCGAGCGATCCCAATACCGGCCAGGCGGTCTGGGGCTATGGCATTGCCGCGGCCGGGCTGGTCATCGCCGTGCTGTCGCCAATCCTCGGCTCGATCGCCGACCAGACCGGACCGCGCAAGCCCTGGATTGCGTTCTTCGCCGCGATCAAGATCACCAGCCTCTGCCTGTTGTGGTTCGCGGCCCCCGGATCCAATCTGTTCCTCATCGTGGCGCTGTTCTCGCTGGCCTCGGTGGCGGCGGAATTCTCGACCGTGTTCAACGATTCGATGATGCCGCGGCTTGTGCCGAAAAGCGAAATCGGCCGCATCTCCAACATCGCCTGGGGCCTCGGCTATCTCGGCGGCATGATCGCGCTGATCTTCGTTGTCACCTGCATGGCCGGCTCGCCCGAGACCGGCAAGACGATCATCGGCCTCGACCCGCTGTTCGGGCTCGACCCGAAGCTCGGCGAGGACGCGCGCGCCACCGGGCCGCTGTCGGCCGGCTGGTACTTCCTGTTCATCCTGCCGATGTTCTTCTTCACGCCGGATGCCATCAAGGGCATCCCGATCGGGCCGGCGGTGCGCGAAGGCCTGTCGGAGTTGAAATCAACGCTGGCCGAGGTGCGCCAGCGTGGCGGCATCTTCCGTTTCCTCGTCGCCCGCATGATCTACCAGGATGGCGTCAACGCGCTGCTGGCGCTGGGCGGCACCTTCGCGGCGGCGATGTTCCACTGGTCGATCACCGAAATCGGCATGTTCGGCATCATCCTCAATGTCGTCGCCATCCTCGGCTGCTGGGTGGCGGCGCGCCTCGACACCGCGCTCGGTTCCAAGGTGGTGGTGATGATTGCGCTGGTCATGCTGTCCATCGCCACCGTCGGCGTCGTCTCGACCGGTCCGGGCTTCACGCTGCTCGGCCTGATACAGCTCTCGACGGTCGATTCGGGTGGCCTGTTCGGCACCGCGGCTGAAAAGGCCTACATCCTGTACGGCCTGTTGATCGGCCTGGCCTTCGGGCCGGTGCAGGCATCGTCGCGCTCCTATATGGCGCGCAGCGTCACAGCGGCGGAATCCGGCCGCTATTTCGGCATCTATGCGCTGGCCGGGCGGGCAACCAGCTTCCTGGCGCCGTTCCTGGTGGCGACCATCACCGCCGTCAGCGGCTCGGCGCGGCTCGGCATGGCGGTGATCATCCTGTTCCTGGGCATAGGCATGGCGATCCTGATCAGGACGCCGTATCCGGCGGACCAGCCGGTGGAATGATTTACCCTCCCCCTTGTGGGGGTGAGCAGCCCGGTTCGCGCAGCGAATTCAGCGTGCCGGTGGCACGATGAAAGGCCGGCGAACGCCGGGACGCTGCGCAGCAGCGGGGACCCGGCCGGGCTGTTGATCATTCATTCCCAGCCCTTCGCAGGCTCAGGGCGTTCGAAGCTCGAAAAGCCAAGCAATTGGCTTTTCGTTCGCTGCGCGAACCGCTTCTTACCCCCACAAGGGGGAGGGTAAAGGCCCTTCAGTGCCGGAAGTGCCGAACCCCCGTAAACACCATGGCGATCCCGTGCGCGTCGGCGGCGGCGATGACGTCGTCGTCGCGCATCGAGCCGCCGGGCTGGATGACGGCGGTGGCGCCGGCTTCGATCGCCGACAGCAATCCGTCGGCGAAGGGGAAGAACGCGTCAGAGGCGACAACCGAGCCCTTGGTCAGCGGTTCGGCGAGGCCCGCCGCCTCGGCCGCGTCGAGCGCCTTGCGCGCGGCAATGCGCGAGGAATCGACCCGGCTCATCTGGCCGGCGCCGATGCCGACGGTGGCGCCGTCCCTGGCGTAGACGATGGCGTTGGACTTGACGTGCTTGGCGATGCGGAAAGCGAATTTCAGGTCGGCCATTTCGGCCGCTGTAGGTGCGCGCTTGGTCACCACTTTCAGCTCGAGGTCGTCGACCACGGCATTGTCCCTGCCCTGGACGAGGATGCCACCGGCGACGGATTTGACCGTCGTGCCGGGCGTGCGCGGGTCCGGCAGGCCGCCGGTGACCAGCAGGCGCAGGTTCTTTTTCGCCGCGACGATTGCGGCTGCCTCGTGGGTCGCGTCGGGCGCGATGATCACCTCGGTGAAGGTTTTCACGATCTCCTCGGCGGCTTCGGCGTCGAGGGTGCGATTCATGGCGACGATGCCGCCGAAGGCCGAGACCGGATCGCAGGCGAGCGCCTTGGCATAGGCTGCCTTCAGCGACGCGCCCTCGGCGACCCCGCACGGGTTGGCGTGCTTGATGATGGCGACGGCGGCGGAGCGGTTCGGATCGAATTCGCCGGCCAGTTCGAACGCGGCATCGGTGTCGTTGATGTTGTTGTAGGAGAGCTGCTTGCCCTGCAGCTGGCGTGCCGTGGCGACGCCCGGCCGCTTGTCGCCATTGAGGTAGAAGCCGGCGCTCTGGTGCGGGTTCTCGCCGTAGCGCATCACCTCGACCAGCCTGCCGCCAAAGGCGCGCCACATCGGATGCTCGATCTCCAGCGCCTCGGCGAACCAGCCGGAGATCGCCGCGTCATAGGTGGCGGTGCGGGCAAAGGCCTTGGCCGCCAGCTTCTTGCGGAAATCCAGCGACAGCGAGCCGATGTTCATCTCCAGCGCGTTCAGCACCGAGGCGTAGTCGCCGGGGTCGGTGACGATGGCGACATAGGCATGGTTCTTGGCCGAGGCGCGGATCATCGCCGGGCCGCCAATGTCGATGTTCTCGACAATCGCGGCATAGTCGGCGCCGGAACGGCGGACCTCCTCGAACGGATAGAGATTGGAGACGACGAGATCGATCGGCTCGATGCCGTATTTGCGCATCGCAGCCGAGTGCTCGGGGTCGTCGCGCACACCAAGCAGCGCGCCATGCACGCTGGGATGCAAGGTCTTGACGCGGCCATCCATGATCTCGGGAAAGCCGGTGAGCTCGGAGACGTCACGCACCGCCAGGCCAGCCTCGGCGATCGCCTTTGCCGTGCCGCCGGTCGAGACCAGTTCGACGCCGGCAGCCGCCAGCGCCCTGGCGAAATCGATCAGCCCGGTCTTGTCGAAGACGGAGAGCAGGGCGCGACGCACCGGAACGAGGTCAGGTGCTGGAATGTTCTTGGCGGCGACGGCCATGGGCGGCGGCCTTTCACGGCTGGTGTGGTGGGTGCCCGCGCCGTAGCACATGAGGCCCGGAAATCAAGCGTCGCGCGTCATTCGACGGTTTCATATGCAATTTGCCGGCCCCGGATATAGGCTCCTCTTCTCGTCAATGGAGGAAACTGATGGCATTTGTCCGTATTGGCCAGTTCACAGCGTTGCCGGAAACGACGGAGCAATTGCGCGCGATCTATGAAACCGAGGCGATCCCCGCTATCCGCGCCGCAAACGGCAATATCAGCGCGGTGCTGCTGCAGCAGCATCAAGCGCGCGACACTTTCATGGCAATCACCATATGGAGCACCGTCGAGGACGCAGAGCGCTATGACCGCAGCGGCCAAGCGGCGGCGATGGTCGACAAGATCCGCTTCGCCTTCGCCGGCCCGCCATCGCTCATCACCTATGACGCCTTCGGTATCTCGCAACAGGCTTGAGCGAGCCGACTGTTTTCGCGCGCCAGATCAGTTGTTCTCGGGATAGCCGGCGATGCTGGTGCGTGTCAGCTGCCAATGGACTTCGGCGACGTCCGAGGCTTTGAAGGCAAGCACGATCTGGCGGCTGCGGCGCGGGCCGCCAAGGCCGGCGAAATAGATCGATTCCTCGACCTCCGGCACCACTTCGCTGGAGGTGAACACCCAAGTGTCGGCCTGATCGCCGGCCAGGACCAGCCGATCGTGTTCGTCCTGCAGCAGGTTGACGTCGGGATGGACGTGGAAGCGGATGGTGACGAAGTCGCGGCCATTGTTGCGGATCGCCGCATTGCCGGGCCGCAGAAAGCGGTCCCTGCCGGCCAGCACGTTGCCGTTCTGCGACAGTTTCAGCTCGCGCTCATGCAGGAAGCCGAAGCGGGGGACATAGCCGTCATGGCGGGCGATGAAGCCTTGAATTCCTTTCTGGTCGGTGCGCTTGCACTGCACCTGTTGCGGCCCGCCGATCAATGGCGAGCCGAGCAGGTCGTTGACACGCAACGAATGGCTGAAGCGTGCCGACGAGGTATCGTTGATGGTGGCGGTCGAGTGCGCGGCGGTGGCGCGCGCCAGCGGCCGGAACTCGGCGACGCCATAGGTGTCGATGCCGGCGTTGACGATGTAGTGCTGGCGGCCGGACGACAGTTCGAAGGCGAGGCAGCCGGCGTGCGCGGCGTTGGACACGTCGACCGGCGGCGGCAGGCCGGTGTCGGCGATGACGGTGACGCCGCCCATCGACAGGCGCTCGTAGCCGGAATGCGGGGCATGCAGCAGCGGCGAGCCGGCGGTGTCGTCGTGACGCAGGATGGTGGCGATGCGATCGTGGATGGTGGCGCCCATGCCGTTGAAGCGGGCGAGGCTGCCGTCCTGATGACGGAAGAAGCGCAGCGCCGGCAGCATGCGGTCGATGGCGCCGATGAGGGCCTGCGGCGGCGTTTCGGCCTGGTTGGCATAGGTCTGGCGCAACGGCAAAAGGTCGGCGAGGATTTCCAGGACGACCATCGGATTGCGCGAAATGTGACCGCCATCGGCAAGGATCTGGCGGTCGAGCTCCGCGGCGAGGTTGCGGGTGGCGCCGCGCAGCGCCGATGCCGGCGCCGGCAAGGACAGGGCGGCGAAGGCCAGCGCGATGCGGGCGCGCAGCCTGTCCTTGCCATCCGGCATTTCGCGCGCCATCGACCTGAGGTAGCGGATCTGGACGGCAAGCGTCTTCAGGAAGGCGCGGTAGAAGGGGAATTCGGCGCCCTGCAGCACGACCGAGGAATGCTGCAGCCAGGCGATGATGCGCTTGGCCGTCGTGCCGGGCTCCCAGGCAATGCCGGAAATATGGCTGCCATGGATGGTGATCCAGTCGGAGACCAGCGCGCGGGCGTTGGCGGCGGCGAGCTCGGTGCCGGCGGCGCGCATGTGGCGCAGCCAGCGAAAGCCGTGCAGCGTCTTTTGCCAGCCGTGGTTGGGCACGTTGATCTGGAAGGGCGATTTGCCGCCGGTCTCGACCAGATGCCCCGACAGGGGATAACGGCCGTAGTAGATCTCGAGCGCGATCTGCGGGTCGGCCAGACGCAGGTCCGGCGGTGCGATCAGCACACGTTCGGGCGTGCGGCCGGAATAGCGCCAACGATAGATCGGCCCGGCACGCAAGCGCCGGCGCGTCTTGCGCCAGAACTCCTTCGCGACAAGCGTCCACAGACGCGTCGTGTTGCTGGCAGCAAGTGCCAAAACCCCTCCTGATCGTCCTCTACCCCGGCGCAAGTTTACATGATTGCACGACTCGTGCGAAGGCGAATTCCATCGGACGGCGCCGGCTCACCCGGTCCCGCCCGCGACTCTCCCTAAAAAAGTCAGCAAATCCCGGCGGTTAAATATTTAGCCGGCTCTGCGCATGCGGGCGGCGAAGAAGCCGTCGAGGCCCGAGCGTTCCGGCGCGCCGAGGTCCAGATCGGCGGGCGTGGTGCGCAATGTGCCTTGCGGCGTCAGGAACGGGTCGATGCCGGCGATCTGGCCTTGCCGCAGCGGATCGTCGGCTATTTCAGCCGTCCCGGCCAGAAAGGCGCGATAGAGGTCTTCGCCCTCGAGCGGGTCGAGCGAACAGTTGGAAAAGACGATCCTGCCGCCGGGTTTTACCAGCGTGACGGCGCGGGCGAGCAGCCTGCGTTGCAGGTCGGCGAGCTTTTCGACATCGGCCGCCGTCTTGGTCCATGGCACGTCGGGATGTCGCCGCACCGTGCCGGTCGACGAGCAGGGCGCGTCGAGGAGCACGGCGTCGAACAATTCCTTCGGCTCGTATTTGGTGAGGTCGGCCTGGACGATGTCGGCGGACAGGCCGAGGCGGTCGAGATTTTGCGTCAGCCGCACCAGCCGGTTCTTCGACGTGTCGACGGCGGTGACCTTGGCGCCGGCGAGAATGAGCTGCGCGGTCTTGCCGCCGGGAGCGGCGCAGAGATCGGCAACGCGAAGTCCCCTGACATCGCCGAACAGCCGCGCCGGCAGGCTGGCGGCGGCGTCCTGGACCCACCAGGCGCCGTCGGCAAAGCCGGGCAATTCGGTGACGGGCCCGGCAAGCTTTTCCACCCGAATTGTGCCGGTCGGCAGGACGATGCCGCCGAGCCGCTCGGCCCATAGTTCGGGATCGGCCTTGACTGAGAAATCGACCGGCGCTTCGTGCCGATGTGCTGCGAGAATCTGCCGGGCCTTTTCATTGCCGTAGGAAGCCTTCAGCCTGTCGGAGAACCATTTGGGCGCTTCGTCGGTGGCGGCAAGCGCGGCAGGCAACTCCGTTTCCTTGGCGCGCGCGAGCGTGCGCAGCACGCCGTTGACCAGGCCGGAAAAACGCACCGTGCGCGGATCTGATTTGGCGTGGGTCACCGCCAGGTCGACGGCGGCGCTGTCGGGAATGTCGAGGAACAGGATCTGTGCCGCCGCCACGTGCAATATGTGCGACAGGGCGGTGGCGTTGGGCGGCAGTGGCTTTTCCAGCCGGCGCGCCAGCAACCCGGTGATGGTCATGCGATAGCGCAGTGCGGTGACCAGGATGGCACGCACCAGGCCGCGATCGCGCAAGTCGAGCGCTCTGTACTGCGGGTGGCCGTTCTCGTGGTCGGTCAGCCCGTCGAGCGGCGTCCTGGCGTCGATGACGGCGGCAAGCAGGCGCGCCGCCGCCTTGCGGGCGGCGAGACCGGCAACGAAGTCGCCGCCATCCTTGTGTTCCTGATCGCCTGAAACTGTGCGTCGAGGTCCTCTGCCCGCCACGCTCACGACCACCGGCCTTTGGGCCCGGTCGGGTTGCGCCCCCACGGATTGGGCTTCGGTGCGGCCGGTTCCGCCGGCTGTTCAGGCCGCGCTGCCTGGTCCCATGGGCCCGATGGCCGCTGTTCGTCCGCCTGTTGCGGCATCGGCGCCTGGCGTGGTGCGCCCCTTGTGTCGCTGCCTTCCATCTGGCGCGCCATCGCCTGCAAGGCGGCGATGCGGTTTTCGGTGCTCGGGTGGGTGGAAAACAGACTGTCCATGCGCTCGCCGGAAAGAGGATTGATGATGAAGAGATGCGCCATTGCCGGATTGCGCTCGGCATCGGGGTTGGGAATGCGTTCGGCGCCGCGAGCGATCTTGTCAAGGGCGGACGCCAGCCAGAGCGGGTGTCCACAGATTTCGGCACCGCGCCGATCGGCCTCGTATTCGCGGGTGCGGCTGACCGCCATCTGCACGATCATCGCCGCAAAGGGCGCTACGATCATCGCCGCCAGCACGCCGACAAAGCCGAACGGATTGTTGTCGCGGTTGCCGCCAAGGAAGAAGGCGAAATTTCCGAGCATCGAGATGGCCCCGGCAAAGGTGGCGACGATGGTCATGGTCAGCGTGTCGCGGTGCTGCACATGGGCGAGTTCATGCGCCATCACCGCGGCGACTTCTTCATGGCTCAGCCTCTGCAGCAGTCCAGTGGAGGCGGCGACGGCCGCATTCTGCGGGTTGCGACCGGTGGCGAAAGCGTTCGGCTGCGGATTGTCGATCAGGTAGGTCTTCGGCATCGGCAGGCCGGCCTGTTGGGCCAGTGACTGAACGATGGCGTAGTATTCGGGCGCGTTCTTTTCGTCGACTTCAACGGCGCGGTTCATCGACAGCACCATCTTGTCGGCGTTCCAGTAGCTGAACAGATTGGTGCCGGCGGCAAAGACCAGCGCGATCATCATGCCGCCCGATCCGCCGATCAGAAAGCCAACGCCCATGAACAGTGCCGTCATCGCGGCAAGCAGCATGGCGGTGCGAAGTGTGTTCATCGTCTGCTCCTGTCCCTGTGGCGGTGAAAAGGGGTCGATCGTTGCGAGGTCATCGCTATATGATGGGAAACGCCAGTTCCTGTTTCAATCCGCCGGAAATATCGCATGAACGACGAGACCAGTAAAACCGATGCCGACCTTGGCCATGACGTCCAGCCAAAGGCGCTGACGCCGGAGGCCAGCCGTGCGCTCGCGGAAGCCGATGCAAGGCGCGTGAAATATCTGGAGAAGGAAGCCGCGGCGCCGAAGGAAATCGGCGGCCGTGGCGGCAAGGAACCCGGCCGCTACGGCGACTGGGAGGTCAAAGGCCTGACCAGCGATTTCTAATGCGCAAAAGTGACCTCGGTTTTGCGAYAACGACATGCACAACAAGAAGGCCTAAAGCGCGTYGCTTGAATCSGTYTCAACGCGACGCGCTTCAGGAAGCCGCCGCGCTTCGAATCTGCTCCAGACCAAGCTGGCCCTGGGCGTCGGTGACCGCCGTCAGGTTGCTGTAGTCAAAAATGGTTTCGTGCGGCGTCGCCATCTTGTGCTGATGCGTCACGGTGATCACCACCACCGTGGCGCCGGCCGCCTCGCCCGCCTGGATGCCGGGCGTTGCGTCCTCGAAAACCACGCAGTCGTGGGCGTCGAAGCCAAGCCGTTCGGCCGCCAACAGGAAGCAGTCGGGAGCAGGCTTGCCGTGAACCACGTCTTCCGCCGTGACCATTGTCGCCGGACGCGGGATGCCCGCCGCTTCGATCCGCACCAGCGCAAGCGCGAGCGGCGATGATGTTACGATGGCCCAGCGATCCGGCGGCAGCTCACCCAGGAATGCCGCGGCGCCGGCGATGGCATTGACCCCTTCGACATCGGCGATTTCGGCCCGTGTAATCTCGTTCGCCTCGTGCTGTGGGTCGATACCGGRAAGTGCCAGCCGGCGGACGGTCTCGATGGCGCGCCTGCCATGCATCGTTGGGAGGAAAGTCGCCACGTCGAGGCCGTGCCCCATCGCCCAATTGCTCCAGACGCGTTCCGCGGCCGCGGTCGAATTGAGCAGCGTGCCATCCATATCGAAGAGGAAGGCCGCGAATTTCTTGCCTGCGAACATGGTTTTCCTTGAATTGGGGGAGCGCTTATGGCGGTCGCCGAACCTAACGTCGCGGCGTCGGTAAGGGAAGGCACGAGGGCCACCTTTTCGATAGTCCCAGGGAACCACAGTCCGTCCTCTCGCGTTTGAACAAAACTGTTTTCCACGACGATCGAATGGGGACTGCGATGCTGATCCGGCTCGGCTACGAAATCGCCATTGAGTGCACCGCGGCCACCCCGGTGATTTCGCTGCTCGAGATCCACAGGGACAGGCAGGCCGACATAAAGCGGCAGACGCGGGTGCTGACGTCGCCTGCGGTGTCGACCAGGCTCTACCACGATCTCTACGGCAATGGCTGCCGCCGCTTCACCGCGCCCGCTGGCGGTTTTCGCATCCTTTATGACGCGGTCGTCGAGGACAGCGGCGAGACCGACGAAGTCAACACGCTGGCCAGGGAAGTGCCGGTGGCGGAACTGCCCGACGAGGTGCTCGGCTATCTCCTCGGCAGCCGCTATTGCGAGACCGATCACCTCAGCGGCCTGGCATGGCAGCTTTTCGGCCATGTCCCCTCGGGTTGGGCGCGGGTGCAAGCGATCGTCGACTATGTCCACAACCGGCTCTCGTTCGGCTACGGCTACGCGCGTTCGACCCGCACCGCGGCACAGGCGCATGACGAGCGCGTCGGCGTCTGCCGCGACTTCGCTCATCTGGCTATAACGCTCTGCCGCTGCATGAACATTCCGGCGCGCTATGTGAACGGCTATCTCGGCGACATCGGCGTGCCGGCCGATCCGGCGCCGATGGATTTCTCGGCGTGGATGGAAGCGTTCCTCGACGGCAAATGGTACGCATTCGATCCTCGTCACAACACGCCGAGGGTCGGCCGCGTCGTCATCGCGCGCGGCCGCGACGCTACCGACGTGCCGCTGCTGCACAGCTTCGGCCCGCATCGGCTCAGCCTGTTCAAGGTGTGGACCTACGAACAGGAAGGCAATTTGTTCAATCCGCCCTATCATGCCATCGACAGGACGGTCAGCGCGCAGATGCTGGCCTGATCTCTCGGTAGCCGGGCATGTGATCCGGCAAGTTTGACGCCCTGCGGTTTCTAACAGCTGGTCCGCTTCGGCACAGAAGCCCTGTGCCGCAACAGGACGTCATCGGGCATTGCGTGATCCCTTGGCTCAATCATGGTAAGCGGCTGGTAAACGAAGCCGGAAGAGTATTTTTCTATTTACCAGTCATTCACCTTTGCGCAGCTCTCAACCTAACAAAAACAATAGGTTGTTGGCGAGCGGCTGGACTTCTGTCCCTTACCGGCGTTAACCGGCCGGAATCCTGCATTGTCCTTCCTGCGGCGACGAGGCCGAGGCGAGTGGGGGCTGCAGGATGCGGAATTTCGGGGGTCTTGTTCACGCGGCTGGCGTCTTCGCCAGGCATCGCGATGGAAATTTCGCGGTCCTGTTCGGCCTGACCGCTTCGGTCTTGGCGCTGGCTGTTGGTTTTTCCGTCAACGTAACGCAGCTCTACAATGCCAGATCGAGCCTGCAGGGCGTGGTCGACGCTGCGGTCACGTCGACGGCTCGCGACCTGACGACCGGCGTCATCAGGGAAGCCGATGCCAACAGATCGGTGCAGGCCTTTCTCGATGCCAACAGCCAGGCAGGCATCCTGCAGGCCGACCAGATCGTGCTCGACAGGCTGATTGTCAGCAGGACCGCCAAGACCGTCCAGGCGGACGCCCATGTCGATGTCGCCCTGTATTTCCCGATGTTCAACATGGGTGGCACAAAGCGCGTCGCCGCTTCCACAACGGCGCTCTACTCGGACAAGACCATCGAAGTGGCGATGATGCTCGATGTGACCGGGTCGATGGGGCCGAACATCTGGGCCAAGACCAACAAGATCGGCGACCTGCAGATTGCCGCCTCCGGGGCTGTCAAGGATCTGCTGGACAACAACATCGATCCGAGAAATCCGCGTGTGCGTGTCGCGATTGTTCCCTACGCCGAAGCTGTGAACACTGGCGGTCTTGCTGACAGTGTCTTCGTCGAGGAGAAGGGTGGGCCGGACCTGCCGCCACCCTTGGATGCTCCGGTTTCGGTGTCGGTGATACCAGCGCCCGACAAATGCGCCACCGAACGCAAGGACAAGGATGGCTATGCCGACACTTCGTCCGACGGACCTTCCACGTCGCGGTGGGACAGCAACGGCAAGGAGTACCTGGCCAAAATCAATCGGGACGATCACATGAGAACCTGCCCGACGCCGGAACTCATCCCGCTGTCGGCCGACGAAGACAGACTGCTCGACACGATCGATGATTTCAGCGCGGCTGGCGTGACCGCCGGCGGTATCGCCGCGCAGTGGGGCTATTACATGCTTTCACCCTCTTGGCGCTCGACCATCGTCAACGCCGGGCTGGGTGCGGGTCCCGCCAATTTCGATAAGAGGAAAGTCGCCAAGGTCGCCATCCTGATGACGGACGGCCAGTTCAACACAGCCTTCGCCGGCGAGCGCGGCGCGCCAAAATCACAGAATGCCGGCCAGATGTCGCGCGACAATGCCGAAGGCATTTGCGACGACATGAAGCGCGTCGGCATCGAGATCTTCACGATCGGCTTCGATCTGAACGATCCAAACATGACGGCGACCGAACGGGACCAGGCAAAAAGCGTGCTCCGGGACTGCTCCACAGCGGACACGTCGTCGCTGAAGCACTACTACGAGGCAGCGACAGGTGCGGAATTGAAGCAGGCGTTCGACGACATCGTCCAGAACATCGAGAAGATCACCGTCACCAAATGAGCCGTTGAGCAGCGGACAGGTCCGCGGGTTATTTGTCCAAAAGGAAAAGGCCGCCGCTTCTCTCGAAGCCGGCGGCCTTCCGTGTTTCCGTCCGTGGCGCGGCCAATGGCGGTGACCCGTGAGGTCACCTACCGCGCATCTCGCGCCTTAACGGGAAGTCTGCTTCCCGAAAGTGCAATCCGCTGAGGCCACGTTCTGGAAAACGAAATCACTCGACATCGGATCACCTCCTTTCGATTTGTTGAACACACTGAGATGATGGGGTCTGATTTGGCAAATGGCAAGGCGTCACCCTCAAAAAGCCGGGTGTGTGTCTTTCCGGACATGGCCAGACGGGGTGGCTTGCGATCCGGGGGCAAACGGACAACATTGGCGCTCTGGCTTCGGGGAGGAAGCATGGACGCCACCGACAAGGCCGCGCGGATCGTTCGAACGGTTGTTGAAACGCTGAAGCCGGGCTTTGCCGTCAGATTGTGGACCGGCGAGCGGATCGGTCCCGCCGACGGTCCGGTGCTGGCCATCAACGACCAGGACATCGTCTGGCAATTGGCGCGCCGGCCAAATTTTTCGACGCTGCTCGAGATGTGGATTTCCAAGACGATCGACGTGGAGGACGGGTCGCTGTTCGATCTCTACGCCTTGCCCTCACAGGGCAAGCTGAGGTTGAAGGCGTTGCCGAAGCTGGCGATCCTGCGCGATCTGCCCGCAGTCCTGTTCTCGCGAAAGCAGATGACGCGCCGGGCCGATCTTGCCGGCCGCAACCCCTTCGTCAGCGGTTCGAACAAGCAGGCGATCGAGCATCATTACGATATTTCGAACGCGTTCTACGGGCTCTTCCTGGATGAACGCATGGTCTACACCTGCGCCTATTTCACCGATTTCGCCAACGGCATCGACCAGGCGCAGCAGGATAAGCTCGACCATATCTGCCGCAAACTCAGGCTGAAGCCAGGCGACCGGCTGCTCGACATCGGCTGCGGCTGGGGTGCGATGCTGATCCATGCCGCCAAGCACTATGGCGCCATCGGCCATGGGGTCTCTTTGTCGGAGGAGCAGACCCGACTGGCACGCGAGCGCATCCGCGCCGAAGGTCTCGATGATCGGATCACCATCGACATAAAATCCTATACGGAACTGAGCGGCAGCTACGACAAGATCTCGTCGATCGGCATGTTCGAGGCCGTCGGCCTCGCCAACCACGGCACCTATTTCTCGACCATCCATCGCTTGCTCAAGCCAGGCGGCATCTACCTGCACCATGCCATCACCCGACGCGGCAAGGGTAGCGCGAAGAAGACGCTGCGCAAGGGCGCGGAATACAAGGCGTTGATCAAATACATATTTCCCGGCGGCGAGGTCGACACCATAGGCATGACGCTCGGCAATCTCGAGGCGCATGGTTTTCTCGTCTATGACGTCGAAAACCTGCGTGAACACTATGCCCGCACCTGCAGGCTTTGGGCGGAACGTCTGCACGACCGGTTCGATGAGGCGATCGCCGAGGTCGGCGAAGCCAAGGCACGCCTATGGCTGCTTTACCTGACGGGCTGTTCGATCACCTTCGAACGCGCCTCGGCGCAGATTTTCCAGACCGTCGTCACCAAGCGTGCGCGGGGATCGAGCGGCTTGCCGCCGACGCGGGCGGATCTCTACCGGTGATCAGACGAATCGCATCGCAGCGCCGATTTCGACGCGGGCCGGTCGATCGACCGTGCAGTAGACGCCGAGATTGTGCGCGTTGTGGCGGACCAGATTGCGCAGGATGGCCGGGTCGTGGTCGAAACCATCCTGGGCGATGATGGTGAAGCCGCAGCGGCGGCAGGGCTCGGAGATGGTCAAGAGCAGATCGCCGATCGCCAGCTTGCGGCCGATCCATTCCGTCTCCGGGAACGATCCTTCGACCGGCGCCATGTCGACGACGATGTTGGGGCGGAAGCGGCGCGGATCAGGGACGCCTTCGGGGTGCAACGCCTTCAGCCGTGCCAGCGAAGCCGTGGTCAAAAGGTGGATCGGGGCCTTGCGGTAACGCTCGGCGGTCAACGGTCCGGAATAGCCGGGCGCCGCGTGTTCCCTCCGAAACGGCCGGATCGAGGCCGCGAAGCCGAGATAGGCGGAAACGGCGCGATCGCTTTCGGCTCCCGGTGCCGCCAGCCAGTCGCCGTCCGGAATGGCAACCTCCAGTTCGCGGGTTGGCGACAACCGGGTCTTGATGCGCGGCACTTTGTGCCATTTCGCATCGCGGTCGGGCCGCGCGATTTCGTTGTCGGTGGCATCGACGAGACCGAACATGCGGTCGCCGTCGATGCTTTCCTGATCCACCGAAATCGCGTCCAAGCGTTCGCCGGCGAGTGAACTCGCCGGGTAGCGCCAAAGCTCGGTGACCGAACCCACCGCGACTGTCGATTGCATCAGCTTTTCTTGTTCTGCCGGTTGGCGATCAGGTCCTCGACGACGGCCGGATCGGCGAGTGTCGAGGTGTCGCCGAGGGTCGAAAAATCGTCCTCGGCGATCTTGCGCAGGATGCGGCGCATGATCTTGCCCGAGCGTGTCTTGGGCAGGCCGGGCGCGAACTGGATCTTGTCGGGCGAAGCGATGGCGCCGATCTCCTTGCGGACATGGGCAATCAGTTCCTTGCGCAATTCCTCGCCAGTCTGTTCGCCGGCCATCAGCGTGACGTAGCAGTAGATGCCCTGGCCCTTGATGTCGTGGGGGTAGCCGACGACGGCCGCTTCCGAAACCTTGTCGTGGCTGACCAGCGCGGATTCGACTTCCGCCGTGCCCATGCGGTGGCCGGAGACATTGATGACGTCGTCGACGCGGCCGGTGATCCAGTAATAGCCGTCGGCATCGCGGCGGCAGCCGTCGCCGGTGAAGTACTTGCCCTTGTAGGTCGAGAAATAGGTCTGCACGAAGCGCTCGTGGTCGCCATAGACGGTGCGCATCTGGCCCGGCCAGGAATCGGTGATGCACAGATTGCCGTCGGCCGCGCCCTCCAGCACCTTGCCTTCGCCGTCGACCAGCTGCGGCTTGACGCCGAAGAAAGGCCGCGTCGCCGAACCTGCCTTGAGGTCGGTGGCGCCGGGCAGCGGGGTGATCAGGATGCCGCCGGTCTCGGTCTGCCACCAGGTGTCGACGATCGGCACCTTGCCGTTGCCGACGACGTTGAAATACCACTCCCAGGCTTCCGGATTGATCGGCTCGCCGACCGAACCCAGCACGCGCAGCGACTTGCGCGATGTCCTGGTGACATGCGCATCGCCGGCGCCCATCAGCGCGCGCAATGCCGTCGGCGCGGTGTAGAAGATGTTGACCTTGTGCTTGTCGATGACTTCCCAGAAGCGGGACTGCGACGGATAGTTCGGCACGCCTTCGAACATCAGCGTGGTGGCGCCGTTGGCGAGCGGCCCGTAGACGATGTAGCTGTGGCCGGTGACCCAGCCGACATCGGCGGTGCACCAGTAGATGTCGCCGTCATGGTAATCGAAGACATATTGGTGCGTCATCGAAGCATAGACGAGATAGCCGGCGGTGGTGTGCAGCACGCCTTTCGGCTTGCCGGTCGAGCCCGAGGTGTAGAGGATGAACAGGGGATCCTCGGCCTTCATCTTCTCTGGCTTGCATTCGGCTTTCACCGAAGCGACTTCGTCATGGTACCAGACGTCGCGGCCCGGCGCCCAGCCGACCTTGCCGCCAGTGCGGCGCACGACGACAACCTTGTTGACCATGACGAAATTCTTGGCGGCGATATCGATCGCCTTGTCGGTGTTCTCCTTCAGCGGGATGGCCTTGCCGCCGCGAAGGCCTTCGTCGGCGGTGATGACGAAGGTCGATTCGCAGTCGACGATGCGGCCGGCGAGCGCGTCGGGCGAAAAGCCGCCGAAGACGATCGAGTGGATGGCGCCGATGCGCGTGCAGGCAAGCATCGCATACGCCGCCTCCGGGATCATCGGCATGTAGATGGTGACGCGGTCGCCCTTCTTGACGCCGTGCTTTTTCATCACATTGGCGAGCCGGCAGACATGCTCGTAAAGCTCGTTATAGGTGATCTTCTTGTCGTCGTAGGGATTGTCGCCTTCCCAGATGATGGCGGTCTGGTCGCCGCGCTTCTTCAGGTGGCGGTCGATGCAGTTGTACGAGACGTTGGTCAGCCCATCCTCGAACCACTTGATCGAGACCTTGCCGTCGAAAGAGGTGTTCTTGACCTTGCTGAAGGGCTTGAACCAGTCGATGCGCTTGCCGTGCTTGCCCCAGAACTTGTCCGGGTTCATGACGCTGTCGGCATACCATTTCAGGTAGGTGTCATTGTCGATCAGTGCGTTTTTCTTCCACGCCGGCTGGACGCGATGGACATGAACCTCGGACATTCCTTGCTTTCCTCCCGAACCAATCCGCCGGCTTGAAACGCCGGCGGGATCGCGGCGACGCGGCCGCGAATTCGGCGGCATTATTACCAGTTCCTCCGTTACGGCAATATTAGACATTGGGTTTGCGCGGCGGGATGCCGCAGACAGACTTGCGCCGACTGTCAGCACTCAGGCGATGCCGCTGCTAACTGCATGTTTTCGCGCGGAAAACCCGTTCTTGATCAGGAAAAATCAATAGACAGTTAAGCAACAGCGCGCACAATCCAGCGTTGGGAGGAACGGAGACTCAACCAAGGGACCGTCCAAGGGGGACTGCAATGCACGACCATTCCGAAATGGACCTGATGCTTAGGGGATATGGCCTGACCACGGCCAAGATTCTTTACCATTTTCCCGATCATCCGCATCTGCTGCAGAGCTACATCTGGCAGGACTACGACATCGCTCCGAAGTTTCCGGTGCTGATCCGGTTCATCGAATTCTGGAAGACGAGGCTCGACGGCCCCCTGCATTCGGTTGTCTACACGCATCAGAAGCTGATCGCGCCGAACGAATGGCGCAAGGTCGACGGCGAGTTCGTGCTGCATTAGGTGTGCCGATATTCAGGTGAGGCCGGCCTGCGAATGGCTGATACCTGCGCTTCCGGTGCTCACGTACTTTACGCACGCTCCGCTCCGGTTCTCGGAAGCCACCATTCTCGACTCGGCCTGACCTGAATCTCGACACACCCCGATCCCGAACGGTTGATGTGTTAAACCGCCGGCGGGTTCAGCCGGGCGAAACCTTCCTGGCGGCGATAGGGGAAATATGGGTAGGGCGCGGTGACTTCGCTTGCCGCGTCGAGTTTCCCGATCTGCTCCGGCGTCAACGTCCAGCCGATGGCGCCGAGATTTTGGCGCAGTTGTTCTTCGTTGCGGGCGCCGATGATGACCGAGGATACGGTCGGGCGCTGTAGCAGCCAGTTGATGGCGATCTGCGGCACCGTCTTGCCGGTTTCTTCGGCCACCGCGTCGAGGGCATCCATGACCCGGTAGAGATGCTCGTCCTCGACCGGTGGGCCGAAGCTGGCGGTGTCGTGCAGCCGGCTCTTGTCCGGCAGTTTTGCTCCCCGGCGGATCTTGCCGGTCAGGCGGCCCCAGCCGAGCGGGCTCCACACCAGCGCGCCGACGCCCTGGTCGAGGCCAAGCGGCATCAGCTCCCACTCATAGTCGCGGCCGACCAGCGAATAGTAGACCTGGTGGGCGACATAGCGCGGGTAGCCGTGCCTGTCGGCTTGCGCCAGCGACTTCATCACTTGCCAGCCGGAGAAGTTGGAGACGCCGACATAGCGAAGCTTGCCCGAGCGCACCAGCTCGTCCAGCGTCGACAGCACCTCCTCGATCGGCGTGCCGGCATCGAAGGCATGCAGCTGCAGCAGGTCGATGTAATCGGTGCCGAGCCGCCTCAGCGCATCGTCCACGGATTTGATCAGCCGCGAACGCGACGAGCCGTAGTCGGCCGGTCCGTCGCCCATCGGCAGCGCGGTCTTGGTGGAGATGAGCACCGCATCGCGGCGTCCTTTTATCGCTTCGCCAAGCACTTCTTCCGACGCGCCGTTCGAGTAGACGTCGGCGGTGTCGAACAGATTGACGCCGGCTTCGAGGCAGATGTCGACCAGCCGCCGCGCTTCCCTGGCGTCGCTGTTGCCCCAGGCGCCGAACAGCGGGCCGGAGCCGCCAAAGGTTCCCGCGCCAAATGAGAGTGCGGGCACTTTCAGGCCCGATGCACCGAGACGTCGATAGTCCATTTTCGTGGCTCCTGGTGATTTGGAAAGGGATGTCGAAGGCGATCCGGTTTTGCCGGCGTTACGAGCGGACCGAGACAGGCTCGCCGATCGTAGGGCTGCGATCGAGACGCAGTGCCAGTCCCGCCACGGCGAGTGCGGTGAGCGGCAGCAGGGCGGCGATCCAGGTGAGCGAACCCAAGCCGAGGCCCTGGGCGATCACCGCGCCGCCAAGCCAGGCGCCGGCGGCGTTGCCAAGATTGAAGGCGGCGATGTTGAAGGAAGAGGCAAGGCTTTGGCCCGCACCTTGCGCCTTTTCCAGCACCCACATCTGCAGCGGCGCCACGGTGCCGAAAGCGGCGGCACCCAGCAGGCCGACATAGATCACGGCCATTACCTGGCTGTGGATGGCGAAGGTCATGGTTGCGAGCACCAGGGCCAGCACCACGAGGCTGCCCAGCACGGCCGGCACCAGCCAGCGATCGGCGACCTTGCCGCCGGCGAGATTGCCGGCGATGAGACCGCCGCCGAAGACGAGCAGGATTGGCGACACGGCGGCTTCGCCAAAACCGCTGATCTGGGTCAGCAACGGAGCAATGTAGGTGAAGACGGCGAAGACGCCGGCATAGCCGAGCACGGTGGTGGCGAGGCCGAGCAGCACGGGCGTGCGGCGCAGCACGGCGAGGTCGGCGCGCAGGTCGCTCTTTTCGGGCGCCATCTGGCTGCGTGGCACCAGAGCCAGGATGACGGCGAAGGCCGCCAGGCCAACCACGGTTACCGCCCAGAAGGTCGCCCGCCAGCCAAAGGCCTGGCCGAGCCAGGTGCCGAAGGGCACGCCGAGGATGTTGGCGATGGTCAGGCCGGTGAACATCAGTGCGATCGCCGAGGCCTTCTTGTTGGGTGCGACCAGCCCGGTGGCGACCACCGAACCGACACCGAAGAAGGTGCCATGGGCAAAAGCGGTGATGACGCGGGCGCCCATCAGCGTCCAATAGTCGGGCGCTAGCGCACAGGCGAGATTGCCAAGCGTGAAGATCGCCATCAGCGCCAGAAGCACGGTCTTGCGCGGCCAGTTGCCGGTGGCGATGGTCAGCAAGGGCGCGCCGATGACGACGCCGAGCGCATAGCCCGAAATGAGCTGGCCGGCGGCCGAGATCGAGACGCCGAGATCCTTACTGACGTCGAGCAGCAGGCCCATGATGACGAATTCGGTGACGCCAATGCCGAAGGCGCCGGCGGCGAGGGCGTAAAGAGCAAGAGGCATGGCGATTTCCACTTCAATGAGGAAGAGCGCCGTCCCGCGCCCCGACCCGAAAGATTGTGTCGCCATGCATTGTGAACCAGACTTGCGCCGGGCACATTTTCTGTGAAATAGATTCACAGATGGCCAGGCCCGACATCAATCGCTCCGGCGAGATCGAAGTGTTCGTGCGCGTCGTCGAGGAAGGTAGTTTCTCTTCTGCGGCACGCGCGTTGCGCATGACGCCGTCGGCGGTCAGCAAGCTGATCGCGCGGCTGGAGGCCCGGCTTGGCGCTCGGCTGGTCAGCCGTTCGACGCGAAAACTGCAACTGACGCCGGAAGGCACCGCGTTCTACGACAGCGGCCTGCGCATCCTGGCCGACATGGCGGCGGCCGAGCAGGAAGCCGCGGCGGGGGCGGCGCCACGCGGGCGGTTGCGCGTCAACTCCTACGTTCCGTTCGGGGTGCATCGGCTGATCCCTCTTCTGCCGCGCTTCCTCGAACGTTACCCCGAGATTTCGGTCGATCTGGTGCTGACCGACAGTGTCATCGACCTGATGGCGGAACGCGCCGATGTCGCCATCCGCGCCGGGCCGCTCGGCGAATCGCGGCTGGTGGCGCGCAAGCTCGGGCAAAGCCCGGTGGCGGTCGTTGCAGCACCTTCCTACCTCCAGATGCATGGCACGCCGCTAACACCGGCCGATCTCGACAGGCACAACCGCATGGGCTTCGGTTTCGTGCGGCATCTCGACGGCTGGCCATTCCGTGACGCGGCTGGCAACGCCATCATGGTTCCGATCACCGGCAACACGCTGGTCAGCGATGGCGAGGCGATGCGGCTGATGGCACTGGCGGGCGCGGGCATTGCCCGGCTGGCGCGCTGGCACGTGGCAGCCGATATCGCGGCCGGCCGGCTGGTGCGGTTGCTCGAGGATTTCAATCCGGGCGACGAGGAGGCCACCCACGCCGTCTATGTCGGCCAGGGCCGGCATCTGCCGGCGCGGGTGCGGGCCTTTCTCGATTTCCTTGGCGAGAGCGTGCGGCCGACCTAAGGCGAGGCGGCTCTCGGGAGCCCATGGGCTCCCGAGATGTCTGCGCTGGCGGCGGCTAGGCTTTCGGCGTGAACGGCGCCGGGCGGCGGCCGGCGGCCTGGCGCTCCACCATCCAGCCGGGATATTCGGGCGGCAGGGCGCTGACCTCGTCGAGGCGGACGAGATCGTCGCTGTCAAGCTTCAGCTGGGTGGCGGCAAGGTTCTGTTCGATCTGCTCCATGCGGCTGGCGCCGATGATGACGCTCATCACGAAGGGCCTGGCCAGAACATAGCCGAGCGCCACCGTGGCAACGCTCACATCGTGCTTCCCAGCGATCTCGCGCATGACGGCGACGGCCGCCCAGGCGCGCTCCTCGTTGACCGGCGGAAAGTTGAGGGAGGCACGGCGGCCCTCGCCATTGCCGGGCGCGCCGAGGCCGTATTTGCCGGACAGCAGGCCTCCGGCCATCGGCGACCATACCATCAGGCCAAGCTTTTCCTCATTGATGAGCGGCACGATTTCGCGCTCGAGATCGCGGCCCGCGATCGAATAATAGGACTGGATGGTCTCGAAACGGGCAAAGCCCTTGCGGTCGGCGACGCCGAGCGCCTTGGCGATGCGCCAGGCCTGCCAGTTGGAAACGCCGACATAGCGGACCTTGCCGCTGGCAACCAGATCGTCGAGCGCCCGCAGCGTTTCGTCGATCGGCGTGACCATGTCCGTGCCGTGCAGCTGATAGAGGTCGATATGGTCGAGCTGCAGCCGCTCGAGGCTGGCATCGACCGAATCCATGATGTGGCCGCGTGACGAGCCACGCTGGTTGGGACCGTCGCCCATGGCGCCATGCACCTTGGTGGCGATGACCACTTTCTGCCTGTCGACGCCGAGATCCCTCAGCGACTGGCCGAGCAGCCGCTCAGACTCACCGAACGAGTAGACGTCGGCCGTATCGAAGAAATTGACGCCGGCGCCGAGCGAGCGCGCAACGATCTCGTTGACGCCCTTCTGGTCGAGGCTGGCGATCAGGCCCCATTGGGCGTTTTCGCCGGCGGCGCCGAAGGTCATGGTGCCGAGGCAAAGTTCGGAGACGAACATCCCCGTATTTCCAAGCTGGTTGTAACGCATGGTGGAGGCTCCAGGAGAATGGTGATGACACCAATCAAATAGGAACGGTACGTTTCGTTTCTAGTGTTGGCACAACGTGCATGACAGATTGGCCCAAAGGCGGTGGCGTCAGCGGCTGCCGAATATCGCCGAGCCGACTCGGACGCTGGTGGCGCCGAACGCGACCGCCGTCTCGTAGTCGCTGGACATGCCCATCGACAGTTTGGTGACGCCGGCCTCATGCGCAAGCTTCTCCAGCAAGGCGAAGTGAGGGCCTGGGTTCTCGTCGGCCGGCGGGATGCACATCAGGCCTTCGATGGCGAGGCCGTGGACACCACGGCAGCGGGTGACGAAGGCGACCGCGTCGCGCGGTTCGATGCCGGCCTTCTGCGGCTCGGAGCCGGTGTTGACCTGGACATAGAGCTTCGGCGCGCGGCCCAGTCTGGCGATCTCCCTGGCGAGTTCGACGGCGATCTTGTCGCGATCGACCGTCTCGATGACATCGAACAGCGCCACCGCCTCCTTTGCCTTGTTCGACTGCAGCGGACCGATCAGATGCAGCTCGATGTCGGCAAAAGCCTCCTTCAGCGCCGGCCATTTGCCTTGCGCCTCCTGCACGCGGTTTTCGCCGAACACGCGCTGGCCGGCCTCGATGACCGGGCTTATGTCAGCGGCGTCAAAGGTCTTGGAAACCGCGACCAGCGTCACCGCGCCAGGATCGCGGCCGGCTTCGCGCTCGGCGGCGGCGATCTTGGCCTTGACCGCGAAAAACTGCTGAACGGCGTCACCCATATGCAAATCCCGCTGTTTTGATCCGCGTTTTTGACCGACGCGAGACCCATATGGTTGACGGGTTTGCCAAACCATGGTGAACACCCGGACCATATCCAATGAACTGCCGAGCTGTCGCCCGCAGTCCGCATGCTTTTAAGTGAAAAACGTCCCATGGCAACCGAACGATACAATCCGCGCGCGTCAGAGCCCAAATGGCAGAAGGCCTGGGACGCCAGGAAGCTTTTCGAAGCGCACAATGACGATCCGCGCCCGAAATACTACGTGCTGGAAATGTTCCCCTATCCGTCGGGGCGCATCCACATCGGCCACACCCGCAACTACACGATGGGTGACGTGGTGGCGCGCTACAAGCGGGCCAAGGGCTTCAACGTGCTGCACCCGATGGGCTGGGACGCCTTCGGCATGCCGGCCGAGAACGCGGCTATGCAGAACAAGGTCCATCCCAAGGAATGGACCTACCAGAACATCGCCACCATGCGCGAGCAGCTCAAGGTCATGGGCCTGTCGCTGGACTGGGCGCGCGAATTCGCCACCTGCGATGTCGACTACTACCACCGTCAGCAGATGCTGTTCCTCGATTTCGTCGAGAAGGGGCTGGTGACGCGCAAATCCTCCAAGGTCAACTGGGACCCGGAGGACATGACCGTGCTCGCCAACGAACAGGTCATCGACGGACGCGGCTGGCGTTCGGGGGCGCTGGTCGAACAGCGCGAACTGACGCAGTGGTTCTTCAGGATCACCGATTTCGCGCAGGACCTGCTGGATTCGCTCGACGGCCTCACCGAATGGCCGGAAAAAGTGAAGCTGATGCAGCAGAACTGGATCGGCCGCTCCGAGGGCCTGCTGATTCGCTGGCCGCTGGCCGACGCCATCGGCGGCGAGCATGAGCTGGAAGTCTATACGACAAGGCCCGACACCATTTTCGGCGCCTCCTTCATGGCTGTCGCCGCCGATCACCCGCTGGCCAGGAAGGCTGCCGAGACCAATCCGGCGCTGGCCAAGTTCATCGACGAGGTCCGCCATATGGGGACTTCGGTGGCGGCCCTGGAGACGGCTGAGAAGAAGGGCTTCGACACCGGCATCCGCGTCGTTCACCCGTTCGACGACAGCTGGACGCTGCCGGTCTATGTCGCCAATTTCGTGCTGATGGAATACGGCACCGGCGCCATCTTCGGCTGTCCGTCCGGCGATCAGCGCGACCTCGACTTCGCCAACAAATACGGCCTGCCGGCGATCCCGGTGGTGATGCCGGAAGGCGAGAATCCAGGCAGCTTCCAGATCATCGATGAAGCCTATGTCGGCGACGGCGTCATGATCAATTCGCGCTTCCTCGACGGCATGAAGCCGGACCAGGCGTTCGACGAGGTCGCGAAACTGCTGGAGCAGAACACCATCGGCAACCGGCCGATGGCCGAGCGCAAGGTGAATTTCCGCCTGCGCGACTGGGGCATTTCGCGCCAGCGCTATTGGGGTTGCCCGATCCCGATGATCCATTGCGAGGATTGCGGCGTGGTGCCGGTGCCGAAGGCCGACCTGCCGGTCAGGCTGCCCGACGATGTCGATTTCGACCGGCCCGGCAATCCGCTCGACCGCCATCCGACCTGGCGCCATGTCAAATGCCCGCAATGCGGCAAGGATGCGCGTCGTGAAACCGACACGATGGATACGTTCGTCGATTCGTCGTGGTATTTCGCGCGCTTCACGGCGCCTAGAGCGTATGAGCCGACCGATCCCAAGGCAGCCAATGAGTGGCTGGCGGTCGACCAGTATATTGGCGGCATCGAGCACGCGATCCTGCATCTGCTCTATTCGCGCTTCTTCACCCGCGCCATGCGCGAGACCGGCCATGTCGATCTGGCCGAGCCGTTCAAGGGCCTGTTCACGCAAGGCATGGTGGTGCACGAAACCTATCGCGTCGGCTCGGCGTCGAATGGCCGCTGGCTGGCGCCTACGGAAGTGCGGCTGGAGGACGACGACGGCAAGCGCCGCGCCATCGACATCGCCACCGGCGAGGCGGTGACGATCGGCCCGCTTGAAAAGATGTCGAAGTCGAAGAAGAACACGGTGAGCCCGGAAGACATCACCGACGGCTACGGCGCCGACACGGCGCGCTGGTTCATGCTGTCGGACTCACCGCCCGAGCGCGATGTCGAATGGACCGACGATGGCGCCGCCGGCGCGCATCGCTTCATCCAGCGCATCTGGCGCCTGGTGTCGACGGCCGCCGAGACGCTGGCCGGCATCGAGCCCGTGGCGGCCAATGCCGGCGAGGCGGCAGTGGTTTCGAAAGCTGCGCACAAGATCCTGAAGGCGGTCGGCGAGGATATCGAAAAGCTCGCCTTCAACCGCGCCATCGCCCGCATCTACGAACTGGCCAATGCGCTGACCACGCCGCTCAACGATGTGGCCGAAGGCAAGGCTGATGCGGCGCTGAAAGGCGCTTGCCGGCAGGCCGTGGAGATACTCGTGCATCTGATCGCGCCGGTCATGCCGCATCTGGCCGAGGAGTGCTGGGAAACGCTCGGCGGCACCGATCTGGTCGCCGAACGGCCGTGGCCGGTCTTCGATCCGGCACTGGTCGTCGACAACGAAGTTACCTATCCGGTACAGGTCAACGGCAAGAAGCGGGGGGATTTGACAATTGCCCGCGACGCGGACCAAGGTGCGGTCGAAAAAGCGGTATTGGCCCTCGACTTCGTGCAGAAAGCACTCGAAGGTAAGGCTCCGCGCAAGGTGATCATCGTGCCGCAGAGGATCGTCAATGTCGTTGCCTGATCGAAAGACAGAGCTGGGCCGTTTGCTGCGCCGCGTGGCGCTTGCTGGCCTGCTCGGCTCGCTTGCGCTGGCCTCGGCCTGCACGGTGCGGCCGCTCTATTCGAGCGAGCCGTTGTCGACCAGCTCGACCGGCAGTGCCAATTCCGAACTGGCGTCGATCGGCATCAAGCCGGTCAACACGCGTTTCGGGCAGCAGGTGCGCAACAATTTGATCTTCGGATTTGGACGAGGCGCTGGCGAACCGGCCTCGCCGGCCTATTCGCTCTTTCTCGGCGTGGGCGAAGCCGTCGAATCCGCGGCACTCGTGCAGGTCGGAACCGACGAAGACGAGCCGACCGCTGGTTCCGTGACGCTGACCGCCAACTACACGCTGAGCGATGCCAAGACCGGGGCGAAGATCGCGTCCGGGAGGCGCTCGATCACCTCGTCCTTCGACAGGCCGCGTCAGGAATTCGCCGCATACCGGGCGCAGATCGACGCCGAGAACCGTGCCGCGCGCGAACTGGCCGAAGCGCTGCAACTGTCCATCGCTCAGGACCTGGTCAAGTACGGCAAGACGGCCGGCTAGCGCATCATCGTTTCGAACGCTCCCCGCCTCAAAATGCGGGTATGGCGGGCAATGGTGACGTTGATCACGCGCACAAAGTCAGTCCGCCCGAGATTCCGTGGAGGTGGCCTACCTCACGCCTTGTGGTTCCCGCAATCAGATTGCGCCGGCGTGAGTGCTGCCTGACAACGGGTCGCTGGTTGCGACCGGTACGATGACATGCTGTCCCAAGATCGTCGACGATCGCGCCGCCGGGAAGCAACTGTTAACCACTCGCTCCCTATTGCTCGGCAGGTGTTTCAGAGCGAGTCGTGAGAATGGAATCCAAGCGTTTTTCCCGGGTCAATTCATTGAAGGCAACTTCGCCCGATGACCCCGGGGTAGAGCGTTTCGAGGGCGCGGGTGGCAGGGCCGGTCGGCAAGCTCCCTCAGCCGCGACAGGCGGCCATGCTCGCCAAACTCACCAGGGACAGGACGGCCGGCAGTCCGGCATACACCAGACAGGCTATTCCGCACGGGTTGTTGATCTTGGCGGTAGCAGGCGGCCCTATATGGAGCCGAGGGTCGACCAGGGGACGAGCCATGCGTCCCCGAAAATCGGCGACATCGAAAGTCCTGCCTGGCAGGAATATTTCTTCCTCGCGCCCAACGTGCGTTTTACGCGCACGCCTGACTACGAGACCAAGAAGCATCGCCAGCAGAGCGACCCTGTCGTCGAACAAGGCGCTCCAGACGCGCTCCCAACGCAGCAGGCAGTCACACAGCCCATCGTTGACAAGGCACCAGTTGCTCCCTCGCTGCTGGCATTGCCGGTTTCGGTGAAAAGCCGCAATTTGGAAACAGCCCGGTTGCAGGGCAGCAGCGAACCGGCCGCATCAAGGACGTCGCCGCTGGCTGCAGCGTCTGCTGCGTCGGGGCGTGCCAACGACAAGGCACGACGTGCGCCGTCGGTACCTGCAACGCCGGCCGCAACGGGACGAGCATCCGTGCGCATGGCCGCCGTCCCGGCAGGCAGCGCGGCGACTAAGACAGCCAACCCCGAGACACTGCGCTGGCCTCATCTCTCCGATCACGCCTTCTTCGAGGTCATGGCGCCCTACCTTGTCGACGTCTCGTCCCAGGCCCGGCCAGCCAGCCCGGCCACTCCGGCGCCGGCCGCCGCTGCGCGAATTGGTATCAGCCCATCGATGGTGGCCGACACCACCTCGCTGTTTCGTGTCATCGAATGGCTTCCAGGCCAGCCCTCGAAACCTTTATCCGATGTCTGGCCGTCCAACTCGAACGAAGCTGTCGCCCAGTCCCACGTGCCGGCGAGCAATGCGCCGCTGCAGACAGAGACCGCTCTAATCCCCGCTGCGGCAAGGGATGCCGTTGCCGTGCCAATCGTTCGGAGTCGGGACGTCGCCGTGCGGGCCGCGGCCGCGTCCCCACGCTTGCCTCTGGCCGGCAAAATCACACCTTCAATGGCGGGGGACTCCTATCAGCTCCCCTCCGAAGAGTTGTTGCAGCAGCCACCGGAGGGGCAGGGGTTCTACATGTCGCAGGAGCGGCTCGAGCAGAACGCCGATCTTCTGGAAAGCGTGCTCGAAGATTTCGGCGTGCGCGGCGAGATCATTCATGTTCGCCCGGGCCCGGTCGTCACGCTCTATGAGTTCGAGCCAGCGCCTGGTGTCAAATCCTCTCGTGTCATCGGGCTCGCCGATGACATCGCCCGCTCCATGTCGGCGGTTTCGGCGCGCGTCGCCGTCGTGCCTGGCCGCAATGTCATCGGCATCGAGCTTCCGAACGAGATGCGCGAAACGGTCTATTTCCGCGAGCTGATCGAATCGGAGGGCTTCCGCAAGACCAGCTGCAAGCTGGCGCTTTGTCTCGGCAAGACGATCGGCGGCGAGCCTGTCATCGCCGAGTTGGCGAAGATGCCGCACCTGCTCGTGGCAGGCACCACCGGCTCCGGCAAGTCGGTCGCCATCAACACGATGATCCTGTCGTTGCTCTACCGGCTGAAGCCGGAAGAGTGCCGCCTGATCATGGTCGACCCCAAGATGCTGGAGCTCTCCGTCTATGACGGCATCCCGCATCTTCTGACCCCGGTCGTCACGGATCCCAAAAAGGCGGTCACCGCGCTCAAATGGGCGGTGCGCGAGATGGAGGACCGCTATCGCAAGATGGCGCGGCTCGGTGTGCGCAACATAGACGGCTACAATGAGCGCGCGGCTGCCGCCCGCGACAAGGGCGAGACGGTCGTGATGACCGTGCAGGCCGGCTTCGAAAAGGGCACCGGCGAGCCGCTTTTCGAACAGCAGGAAATCGACCTCGCGCCGATGCCTTATATCGTCGTCATCGTCGACGAGATGGCCGACCTGATGATGGTTGCCGGCAAGGAGATCGAAGGCGCCATCCAGCGTCTGGCGCAGATGGCGCGTGCTGCCGGTATCCACCTGATCATGGCAACGCAGCGCCCTTCGGTCGATGTCATCACTGGCACGATCAAGGCTAACTTCCCGACCCGGATTTCCTTCCAGGTGACTTCCAAGATCGACAGCCGCACCATCCTGGGCGAACAGGGCGCCGAACAGCTGCTTGGCCAGGGCGACATGCTGCACATGATGGGTGGGGGGCGCATTTCGCGCGTGCATGGCCCGTTTGTTTCCGACGCGGAAGTCGAGCATGTCGTGGCGCATCTAAAGGCGCAGGGTCGCCCCGAATATCTGGAGACCGTCACGGCCGACGAGGATGAGGAAGAAGCCGAAGGCGATCAGGGTACGGTCTTCGACAAGGGCTCCGTTGCAGCCGAAGACAATGATTCCATCTATGACGAGGCGGTCAAGGTGGTGGTGCGCGACAAGAAGTGCTCGACGTCTTACATCCAGCGCCGCCTCGGTGTCGGTTACAACCGCGCCGCATCGCTGGTCGAGCGCATGGAAAAGGAAGGGTTGGTCGGTGCACCCAACCATGTCGGCAAACGCGAGATCATCATGGGCCGGCGCCCGCAGATGAGCGCGCCCGACGATGACGGCACCGATTGATCGGCAGGCGCGCCCTTGTCGACGTCTTCGGGAGCACAACAAAAGGCCGGTTGCCCGGCCTTTTTTATTGGAAGCGGTGTGACCTCAGCCGATCGCTATGTCAGCCGATCGCCATCTCAGCCAATGGATTGGCCGGTCTTTGCCCAGTCGGCGAGGAACTGTTCCAGGCCCTTGTCGGTCAGCGGGTGCTTGACCAGTGCCTTCAGCGTCGCCGCCGGCACGGTGGCGACATCGGCGCCAATCAGTGCTGCCTGCTTGACGTGGTTCACGGTGCGAACCGAAGCCACCAGGATCTCGGTCTGGAAATCGTAATTGTCGTAGATCTGCCGGATCTCCTGGATCAGTTCCATGCCGTCGACGCCCATGTCGTCGATGCGGCCGACGAAGGGCGAGATGAAGGACGCACCGGCCTTGGCCGCGAGCAGCGCCTGGTTGGCCGAGAAGCACAGCGTGACGTTGACCAGGCGGTTCATCTCGGTGCGGATCGTCTTGCAGGCCTTCAGGCCGTCGAGCGTCAGAGGCACCTTGATGCAGACATTGTCGGCGATCTTGGCCAGAACCTTGGCCTGCTGCATCATCTCGGAATATTCGGTGGCGGTGACTTCAGCCGAGACCGGACCCTTGACGATGTCGCAGATCTGCTTGGTGACCTCGGCGATCTTGCCGCCGGATTTCAGGATCAGCGACGGGTTGGTGGTGACGCCGTCAAGCAGGCCCAGATCGTTGAGCTCACGGATATCCTTGACGTCTGCGGTGTCGACAAAAAATTTCATGGCGGTCTCCTGACGATTTCGTCGTGCTGGGAAAGGCACGTTCAGCGTTGCCCTTTGATCTAGACCAAAGTCGGGGCAAGGTCACGCTTCATGATCGAAGATTCGCCCTTTGTCGCAGCCGCACCCGTGCTGGTGCCGATGCCCGCCGAACGCCCCTACACCTATGCAGTGCCGGCCGGCATGCGCGTGGTGCCGGGCTCGATCGTGCGCGTGCCGCTTGGCCCGCGCCAGGTCGCCGGTATCGTGTGGGATGGCGTGGTCGAGACGGTCGACGCGAAAAAGCTGCGCCCGATCGAACAGGTTTTCGATTGCCCGCCGATCGACCGCGCAATGCGCCGCTTCGTCGACTGGGTGGCGCAGTACACGCTGTCGCCGCCCGGCATGGTGGCGCGCACGCTGCTCAGGGCGCCGGAAGCGTTCGACCCCGAACCATGGATCGAGGGGCTGCAGCGCACCCTCTTGACGCCCGACCGGATGACGGGTGCGAGAGAGCGCGTGCTGGAGACGGCCGAAGGCGGACTTGCCTGGACGCGCTCCGGCCTGGCGCACGCGGCAGGCGTGTCGTCGACGGTGATCGACGGCCTGAGGGCGCAAGGCGTGTTCGAGACGGTGATGATCCCGCCGCGCCCGGTGGTGGCCGCGCCCGACACAAGCTACGCCGTGTCGGAATTGATGCCGGACCAGAGCGACGCGGCGCGGATGCTGCGCGCCAATGTCGCGGCCGGTGTGTTCAATGTCGCGCTGCTCGACGGCGTCACCGGGTCGGGCAAGACCGAGGTTTATTTCGAAGCGGTGGCGGCCGCCCTCGACCAGGGCAAGCAGGTGCTGATCCTGCTGCCGGAAATCGCGCTGACGCACGCCTTTCTCGAGCGTTTCCAGCAACGTTTCGGCGCCAAGCCGGGCGAATGGCATTCGGACCTGCCGCCGCGGATGCGCGAACGCGTCTGGCGGCAAGTGGCGGAAGGCGGCGTGCGCGTCGTCGCCGGTGCTCGCTCGGCGTTGTTCCTGCCGTTCAGGGAGCTTGGCCTGATCGTCGTCGACGAGGAGCATGACCCCGCCTACAAGCAGGAAGACCGCGTCTTCTACAATGCGCGCGACATGGCGGTGGTGCGCGGCCATATCGGCAGCTTTCCGGTGGTGCTGGCGTCGGCGACGCCATCCGTCGAAAGCCGGGTCAATGCCAGCCAGGGCCGCTACAACAGGGCGGTGCTTTCCGCCCGCTTTGCCGAGGCGGCTCTTCCGCATCTCAAGGCGGTCGACATGCGGCGCGCGCCGCCGGCACGTGGCGGCTTCCTGTCGCCGGTGCTGCTCGACCAGATGCGCCAGACGCTGGGGAAGAAGGAGCAATCGCTGCTGTTCCTCAACCGGCGCGGCTATGCGCCGCTGACGCTGTGCCGCGTCTGCGGCCATCGCTTCGGCTGCCCGGTCTGCTCGGCCTGGCTGGTTGAGCACCGGTTTCGCGGCCAACTGGTCTGCCATCATTGCGGGCACAATGAACGCCGCCCCGAAGCCTGTCCGGAATGCGGTACGCTGGACCACCTGGTCGCTTGCGGACCCGGCGTCGAGCGCATCGCCGAAGAGGTCGTCGCGCATTTCCCGGACGCGCGCACCATCGTCTTGTCGTCCGACCTGATGGGCGGCGTGCGGCGGTTGCGGCTGGAGCTGGAAGCGATCGCCAATGGCGAGGCAGACATCGTCATCGGAACGCAGCTTGTCGCCAAGGGTCACAACTTCCCCAACATGACTTTGGTCGGTGTCGTCGATGCCGATCTCGGCCTCGCCAATGGCGATCCGCGCGCCGCCGAGCGCACCTTCCAGCTGCTCAGCCAGGTGACCGGCCGCGCCGGCCGTACCGGCAAGAAGAGCCTCGGCCTGCTGCAGACTTTCCAGCCCGACCATCCGGTTATGCGGGCGATCGTCTCCGGCGACGCCGAGGCCTTTTACGAGCGCGAGATCGCCGAGCGCGAACGGGCGGCCCTGCCGCCGTTCGGGCGGCTCGCCGGCGTCATCGTCAGCGCGGTGACGCGGGCGGAAGCCGAGGGCCATGCGCGCGGCCTGCGCCGCGCCGCGCCCGAGGCCACCGACCTGTTCGTGCTGGGGCCCGCCGAGGCGCCGCTGTCACTGCTCGGCGGGCGTCACCGTTTTCGCCTGCTGATCCAGGGCGAACGGCGCGCCGACATGCAAGGCTTCATCCGCGCCATGCTGGCCAACGGGCCAAAACAGCGCGGCTCGGTCAGGGTGCAGGTCGACATCGATCCGCAGAGTTTTTTGTAAGGGCGCGATTCGGCGCTAGGCTGCCGCCAAGCCGGCAAGACAGGAAGATCACATGAAAACCCTCGGCCTTCTGGGCGGCATGAGCTGGGAATCGACCGCCATCTACTACCGTCTGCTCAACGAGATCGTGCGCGAGCGGCTCGGCGGGCTGCATTCGGCCAAACTGCTGCTGTGGTCGTTCGATTTTGCCGAGATCGCCGAGCGGCAACATCATGGCGACTGGGACGGCGCCGGCGCGCTTCTGGCTGACGCGGCACGCAAGCTCGAGGCGGGCGGCGCGGAGGGCCTGCTTCTGTGCACCAACACCATGCACAAATTGGCCGACCAGGTGCAGGCGTCGGTATCGATCCCGTTGATCCACATAGCCGACGCCACCGCGCTTGCCGTCAAGCGTGCCGGCATGCAGCGCCCGGCGCTGCTGGCGACGCGCTTCACCATGGAGCAGGATTTCTACAAGGGCCGGCTCGCCGACAAACATGGGTTGCAGCCCATTGTGCCCGATGCCGCCGGCCGCGACATGGTGCATCGCGTCATCTACGAGGAACTGTGCCAGGGCGTCGTCACCGAAACTTCGAAGGCGGCCTACATCGCCGAGACCGAACGCCTGCGTCGCGAAGAGGCCGCCGACAGCGTCATCATGGGCTGCACCGAGATCACCATGCTGATCGGCCAGCCGGACTTCAATATACCGGTCTTCGACACGACGCGCATCCATGCCGAGGCGGCGGTGGCCTTCATGCTGCCCTGAAGCAATTCAAGGGAAATCGCGCAGCGATTTCCCTTGGGAAGTCAGAGCTCAGGGCTGGATGGCGACAGTTCCGCTGCCGACCACTTTCAGCTTCCATCCGTCTGCCTGCGTGCCGGCGAGATTGAGATGCCCGGCCAGGAAATACAGGCGATCGGTGTCGGGGCCCTTGGCGGTGCAGAATCGATCCTGCAGATAGGACGGAGGCGTCGCCTGGTAGTAGAGGTCCGCCTCGATGCTGGCAGGGCGTGCGCCCTTCGGCAAATCGGCAAGCGGTATCGAGTAGCTAAGCGTGTCGCTGCCGCCCGATACGTAGTCGGGATCGTCCTCGACGGCGGTCCCGCCGACGTCGACGGCGAGTTCCTCATCGGCGCCCAATGCCTTGGCGATTTCGAGCCGGCTTTCGATCGGCAGGAAACCCGCCGGTAGTATCCGGTTGTCCTTCACCTCCGTGCAGATCGACAGGAAGCTGGTCGTCAGTTCGCCTTCCGGCTTGGATTGCGCATTGCAGACCGGATTGGGTGTGTCGGCGGGCGGCGTTGAGACCAGTTCCTGATAGATCTGAACCTGATCCTGTCGCGTGATCTTCTGGTAGTGTGGCTGATGCGGCCGTTCGCCAGGATGGAGGCGGCCGGAACAATCGTCCTTCCACCAGAGCTCACCATCAAGCGGCTTGCCGTCGGCGCCGACGATCACACCGGCAGCATTTGTGCGGCCGGAAACCCAAAGCTGTTCGCCATTCTGGTCGAGCACGCTGAAGGTGAGGAACGCACGCCGGAAACCCACCCCGGAGGGAAACTTGTGACCGGCCAGGTTCTTCACCGTCACTTTGACATCTAGCGCGTCGGCAGTCATGGCAAGGTCGCTGACGGTGACAGTGGCTGTTGCCTGCGAGGCCTGGTCCAGCATCGCCTGCTCGGTGAGGACGAGAGGATCGAGCGCCTTCTTGCCCATCATGGGATCGCGCGTCCTGATGYCGAAAACTTCGGGAAACTGCTGCGCCATCTTGACCAGGAAGACGTTGAGACCGACGAGCGTGTGGCGGGCAAATCCCTCGCGAACCGAAAGATCCGGCGCGTTGCTGGACTCGGTCTGCGGGAAATTGAGATTTTCCTGGATGCTGGCGATCTTGCTCATCGTCGGCGATCCGTCCTGTTCCGTCGATGGCATGTGACAACCCTGGCAGCTGCGCGGCGTGGCACCGGCACCCAGTGGAAGCGGTCCGTCCGGAGTGCTGCCGGTTCGATAGGCACTGAAAGCCCATTCCGGATAGGTCGTCTGCTCGTAGATATGCGCCAGGGTGTTGGTGCCCTGCAGAACCGGCAAATGAACCGTGTGGCATGTCCCGCAGACCTCGGAGCTCATGATCGTGGCGTCGTGGACCGGTTTGATGCCGAGCGCCGTATGCATCGGCCCGACCTCCGGTTTCTCGAACGGGCCGATGAGCGTATCGGGCGAACCGACCATGAAGCTGCCGGTGAAGGTCTTGGCAAAGCCCGTCGCGTGCGGATTGAGCAGCGCCTGCCGCTCGTCGACGCAGGCGTTCTGCGGCTGATCGCCCAGCGGTCCGCTGGCCTTGCTGTTGAGCACCATGCGGTGACAGGATGTGCAGGTGATGCCATCGCGGGCAAGCATGCCGTAATTGGCGAGCGCGGCACCCGGATTGTCGGCCGGCCAGGGCGTCGCATCGACCATGTCGCGCGTGAACAATTCGCATTTGCCCGAGCGCGCCTTCTCGTCGATGTGGAACTGCCGTTCCCCGGCGATGCCGTGGCAGCCAAGGCAAACGTCCTGCACCACACCGGACATTTTGGGGTGAAAGCTTTGCGTTTCACTGGCCAGTTGCGCGAAGAATATCGGGTCGCGGCCTCCCAGCCCCATCGGCGAGGTTCGCCAGGTCGCCAGCGGAGACAGATTGATCAAGCCATCGCCATGCGGGTTTGGCCTGGTCATGTCGAACTGCAGCCCGGTGCTGCCGGCATCATGACAACCCAGGCATTGGCTCGAGGTCAGGAACGTATCGGACGCACCAGGACCCTTGGCCCCGACCCAGGTGTTGTCGTAAGTTTCAGAAGGCATTCGCGAGACGGTCTCATAGGTCGGCATCTCGCGGACGTAGGCCTGCAGGGCGGCAATCACGTCGGCGTTCGGACTGTAGAGCGGTTGGCCGAGACGCGGGTTGGCATTGACCGGCAAAACGACGGTCTGGTGCAAGGTTTCTGCCGGCGCTCCCTTGAAGAAATCCTGTGCGAGATAGTTGAGCGGCTTGCCCGGCTCACCCGCGATGTTCTTGGGCGATGCGAAAGTCAGATTGTCGGCCGCCGACGCATGGCAGTTCATGCAGTACTGGGCGAAACCCATGTTGGGCAGGCTGTTGTTGTCGGCCGGCAGGGCTGGCCAATCCGGTGTCCAGCCGCTCTGGCTGCCAAAGCCGTACCAGCCCCAGAACCAGCCATCGTAAGAGGCGCTGGCATCGCGGATCATGATCGCGGCGCCGCTGGTTGGAAAAAGTTTGAGAGGATCGATCGTCCGGCAATCCGACGCCGGCTCCGAAAACATCTCCTTGACCATGATGGCACCGTCGGGAACCGGCGGCGGATGATCGATCTCGCCCTCGGCGGAGCGATTCTTGCGAAGCCAGTCCATCATCTCCGGCGAATACCAGATCATGACAGGCGCATGGGTTCCGAAATCCTTGCCCAGCCAGGCGCCGTTGACCAGGGTCGCGATGCGGGGTCCGGCCTGGCGCACATATTTGTCGTGCACCCATCCGGCAGCTTCGTTGCGATAACAGTAACTGCCGAGATACTGGTTGAGCTTGTTCTCGTAGTCGCCCAGAGGCAGCGCCGACGGCTTCTTGATCGCGGCCTCGAGCTCATGGCAGACCAAGGGATCGGCGGGAGCCATGGCCGTCGGCCGTTCGGCGATACAGTCCGCGCGTGCACCCTGCGCGATCCCGGCAAGGGCGGCCGCTGCGATCCAGATGCTGGCCAGATGCAATGTCCGACAAAGATCCGGCATGATCGTCTCCGAATTTCGAGATCCTGCCTGCCGCACTCCCGTCCGCGCAGATTTCACAGGTGATCGCACAACATGTGAAGTTGCTAAAATAAACAAGAAGTCGACGAAAGGAACATTCGAAGCATAATACTTGCGTTACGCCGCGGCAAGACAGCGATCTATACTATCGAAGAAATTGTCCGCGTATCTCTTGTCCAAGGAATTGTTTCCCTGCCAACCGAATCGGCTGCCAAGTCGCGGCTTCCAAGCGTGAGGCGACGGCATTCCAAGGCGGCCCTGCCGAGCCCCGGCTTTCCGGGGGTGCGCTTGACTTCCTCCACGGGCGACATTCAATGCATCCGGAATTACTGTGAGGGGGTTCGAGACAAGATGGATTTTGCGCTTCCATGGCCGACGAGTCAGGGCGAATGGCTGGCGTGGTCGAGCGCCGTCGTCACCGTTCTGCAAGGGCTTTTGTTTTTTCTGGCGCCCCACCTGGCCTTCCGGATTCTTCGCTTGCAGGTAAGGCCCGAGAAGGTGGCGGCGATCGCCGAGGGGCGCGGCAGGATGTCGGGCTTCTATCTTGGCGTCGGCCTGTGCTGTCTCCTGCTCGGCCCACAGCCCTTTCTCTATATGGCTCTTGGCTTCTCCTGGCTGTTCACTGCCTTCGGCCGGCTGCTGTCGATGATGTCGGATGGCGCCAATACGCCTTTCAATTGGGTGTCCATTGTGGTGGAATTGGCATTGGCGGCGTTGCCGCTCGCCTTTGCCTTCGGCTTTCTGCCTTGAATCCCTGGGGTTTCCGGGGCGGAAGGCAGGACTCTTTTGCCGGATGCGACAATAGTGCCTGAAAACCATGCGGAACGACGCATTGCGGTCTTAAAATGCCTGTGGTAGACGGCAATCGACTTTCGGCCGGGGATAGCGGAAGCCGCGTCTCCGTGCTTGGAAAAATGCAGTAAGGTCAAAGATTTAGCCAGAGTTTTTGCTCGCGCCAACAATCTGCGGCCTGTCAGACAAGAGAAAAGACGGTCCGTGGCCCAATCGTCATCGCCAATCTCAGGTGTCGCAGAACGCTACGCGGGTTCGCTGTTCGAACTCGCCCTGCAGGCAAATTCGGTCGCCAAGGTCGAGGCAGACCTCAACAGTTTCGAGGCGATGCTCGCGGGCAGTGCCGACCTTACCCGGCTGATCAACAGCCCGGTGTTTTCCAGCGAGGATCAGGCCAAGGCCATCGCGGCGATCGCCGACAAGGCAGGGATCACCGGCCTCACCGGCAATTTCCTGCGCGTCGTGGCCCGTAACCGCCGTCTGTTCGCCATCCCCGGCATGATCAGGGCGTTCCGCCAGATCGCCGCCGAACACCGTGGCGAGACCGCTGCTGAAGTGACGTCGGCGCACGAGTTGACCGATGCCCAGCAGAACGAACTCAAGGCGGCGCTGAAAAGCGTTGCCGGCAAGGACGTGGCCATCTCTGTCACCGTCGATCCGTCACTGCTCGGCGGGCTGGTGGTCAAGATGGGCTCGCGCCAGATCGATACGTCGCTCAAAACCAAACTCAACTCGCTCAAGCTTGCACTGAAAGAGGTCGGCTGATGGACATCCGCGCCGCGGAAATTTCCGCAATTCTGAAAGACCAGATCAAGAATTTCGGCAAGGAGGCCGAGGTCTCCGAAGTTGGACAGGTGCTGTCCGTCGGTGACGGTATCGCCCGCGTCTACGGCCTCGACAATGTCCAGGCCGGCGAAATGGTCGAATTCCCCGGCGGCACTCGCGGCATGGCGCTCAACCTCGAAGCCGACAATGTCGGCGTCGTCATCTTCGGCGCCGACCGCGACATCAAGGAAGGCGACATCGTAAAGCGCACCGGCGCCATCGTCGACGTTCCGGTCGGTCCGGGTCTGCTCGGCCGCGTCGTCGACGCGCTCGGCAATCCGATCGACGGCAAGGGCCCGATCAAGGCAGTCGAGCGCAAACGCGTCGACGTCAAGGCGCCCGGCATCATCCCGCGCAAATCGGTGAACGAGCCGATGTCGACCGGCCTCAAGGCCATCGATGCACTGATCCCGGTCGGCCGCGGCCAGCGCGAGCTGGTCATCGGCGACCGCCAGACCGGCAAGACCGCCATCATCCTCGACACGATGCTCAACCAGAAGTCGGTGCACGACAACGGCCCCGAGAAGGAAAAGCTCTACTGCGTCTACGTCGCCGTCGGCCAGAAGCGCTCGACCGTGGCGCAGTTCGTCAAGGTGCTGGAAGAGCGCGGCGCGCTCGAATATTCGATCATCATCGCCGCCACCGCGTCCGACCCGGCGCCGATGCAGTATCTGGCGCCGTTCGCCGGCTGCACCATGGGCGAGTATTTCCGCGACAACGGCATGCATGCGCTGATCAGCTATGACGATCTGTCGAAGCAGGCCGTCGCCTACCGCCAGATGTCGCTGTTGCTGCGCCGCCCGCCGGGCCGCGAAGCCTATCCGGGCGACGTCTTCTACCTGCACTCGCGCCTGCTCGAGCGCGCCGCCAAGCTCAACGACGATCTGGGCGGTGGGTCGCTGACCGCCCTGCCGATCATCGAGACGCAGGCCAACGACGTGTCGGCCTATATCCCGACCAACGTGATCTCGATCACCGACGGCCAGATCTTCCTCGAAACCAACCTGTTCTTCCAGGGCATCCGTCCGGCCGTCAACGTCGGCCTGTCGGTGTCGCGCGTCGGCTCGGCCGCGCAGATCAAGGCGATGAAGCAGGTTGCCGGCTCGATCAAGGGCGAGCTCGCGCAGTATCGCGAAATGGCGGCCTTTGCGCAGTTCGGCTCCGATCTCGACGCCGCCACGCAGCGCCTGCTCAACCGCGGATCGCGCCTGACCGAACTCCTGAAGCAGCCGCAGTTCTCGCCGCTGAAGACGGAAGAGCAGGTCGCGGTGATCTTCGCCGGCGTCAACGGCTATCTCGACAAGCTGCCGGTCAACCAGGTCGGCAAGTTCGAGCATGGCCTGCTCAGCCACATGCGTGCGGCGGGCAAGGACGTGCTCGAGGCCATCCGCAAGGAAAAGGCGCTGTCGGACGGTCTGCGCGCCAAGCTGAAGGCCGAGATCGACGCTTTCGCCAAGACCTTCGCCTGAGCGAAGCGCCAGTCGGGATGAGACAAGACGGGATCAGGTTTGAAGCATGCCTTCATTAAAAGACCTTCGTAACCGTATCGCCTCGGTCAAGGCGACGCAGAAGATCACCAAGGCGATGCAGATGGTCGCCGCGGCGAAGCTGCGCCGTGCGCAAGAGGCTGCGGAAGCGGCGCGCCCCTATTCGGAGCGCATGGGTTCCGTGCTGGCCAACATCACACAGGCAATCGGCGGCGGCGGCGATGCCCCGGCGCTGATGACCGGCACCGGCAAGGACGACGTGCATCTGCTCGTCGTCTGCAGCGCTGAGCGCGGCCTGTGCGGCGGCTTCAATTCGCAGATCGCCCGCCTTGCCCGCGACCATATCCGCAAGCTTTTGGCCGACGGCAAGCAGGTCAAGATCATCTGCGTCGGCAAGAAGGGTTTCGATATCCTGCGCCGCGACTATGCGTCGATGATTCTCGATCGTGTCGATCTGCGGGAGGTCAAGACGCTCGGCTTCGTCAATGCCGACGCGATCGCCAAGAAAGTCGTCCAGCTCTTCAACGAGGGCGGCTTCGACATCTGCACTCTGTTCTATTCGCAGTTCAAGTCGGTGATCAGCCAGATCCCGACCGCGCAGCAGATCATTCCAGCCGGTATCGCTTCGGCTCCGGCCGGGGCAGTGGATGGCGGCAGCGCCGTCTATGAATACGAACCGGAGCCGGGCGAAATCCTCTCTGATCTCATTCCGCGCAACATCTCGGTGCAGATTTTCCGGGCGCTGCTCGAAAACGCGGCCGGCGAAATGGGCGCCAAGATGAGCGCCATGGACAATGCGACGCGCAACGCCGGCGAGATGATCAACAAGCTGTCGATCACCTACAACCGCCAGCGGCAGGCGCAGATCACCAAGGAACTGATCGAAATCATTTCGGGCGCCGAGGCGCTCTAGGCGCGGTTTGCGGGTCATCGACCCGCGAGCGGACCGCGTGAGAAACAAAGGACGAAAAAGGGTAAAGACGATGGCGAAAGCAGCGACCCCCCAGAAGGTAACACCCAAGACGGCAGCCCCCAAGGCAGCAGCCGCGAAGACCGCAGCCCCCGTGAAGGCGGCGGCCAAGGCTCCGGCAGCAGCGGCGAAGGCAGCTCCGGCCAAGACGGCATCAGCACCGGCCAAGGCCGCCGCGACCAAGACATCGGCTGTCGCCACCAAGGCAACCGGCGTTGTCGGCAAGGTCCGTCAGGTCATCGGCGCCGTTGTCGACGTGCAGTTCGGCGATCACCTGCCGGCGATCCTGAACGCGCTCGAGACGACCAATGTCGGCAACCGCCTGGTGCTCGAAGTTGCCCAGCATCTGGGTGAAAACACCGTGCGCTGCATCGCCATGGACTCGACCGAAGGTCTGGTGCGCGGCCAGGAAGTGCGCGACACCGGCGGGCCGATCACCGTTCCGGTCGGTCCGGGCATGCTCGGCCGCATCATCAACGTCATCGGCGAGCCGGTCGACGAAGAAGGCCCGGTCGACGGGATCGAGATGCGCGCCATCCACCAGCCGGCTCCGACCTATGTCGAGCAGTCGACGGAAGCACAGATCCTGATCACCGGCATCAAGGTGCTCGACCTCTTGGCTCCCTACGCCAAGGGCGGCAAGATCGGCCTGTTCGGCGGCGCCGGCGTCGGCAAGACCGTGCTGATCCAGGAGCTGATCAACAACATCGCCAAGGCGCATGGTGGTTACTCGGTGTTCGCCGGCGTCGGCGAGCGCACTCGCGAAGGCAACGATCTCTATCACGAGTTCATCGAGTCTGGCGTCAACAAGAAGGGCGGCGGTGAAGGCTCCAAGGCCGCTCTGGTGTATGGCCAGATGAACGAGCCGCCGGGCGCCCGCGCCCGCGTCGGCCTGACCGGCCTGACGGTTGCGGAATATTTCCGCGACCAGGGCCAGGACGTGCTGTTCTTCGTCGACAACATCTTCCGCTTCACGCAGGCGGGTTCGGAAGTGTCGGCTCTGCTCGGCCGTATCCCGTCGGCCGTGGGCTATCAGCCGACGCTCGCCACCGACATGGGCGCGCTGCAGGAACGCATCACCACCACCACCAAGGGCTCGATCACCTCGGTGCAGGCGATCTACGTGCCCGCCGACGACTTGACCGACCCGGCGCCGGCGACCTCGTTCGCCCACCTCGACGCGACCACGACGCTCAACCGCGCCATTGCCGAAAAGGGCATCTACCCGGCCGTCGATCCGCTGGATTCGACTTCGCGCATGCTCGATCCGCTGGTCGTCGGTGACGAGCACTATGCCGTCGCGCGCCAGGTGCAGTCGATCCTTCAGCGCTACAAGTCGCTGCAGGACATCATCGCCATCCTGGGCATGGACGAGCTGTCGGAAGAGGACAAGCAGACGGTGGCACGCGCCCGCAAGATCGAGCGCTTCCTGTCGCAGCCCTTCTTCGTCGCCGAAGTGTTCACCGGCTCGCCTGGCAAGCTGGTCGACCTGGCCGACACCATCAAGGGCTTCAAGGGCCTCTGCAACGGCGACTATGACCACCTCCCGGAAGCCGCCTTCTACATGGTCGGCGGCATCGAGGAAGCGGTCGAGAAGGCGCAGCGCCTGGCGGCCGAAGCGGCATAAGAAGCGAATAGCGAATAGGGAGTAGCGAATAGGGGTTTATGAGACGAGCGAGTTTCTTCACTACTCGCTACTCACTATTCCCCGTTTGCTAGATTGATCATGGCCGAAGCTTTCAAGTTCGAACTGGTCTCGCCGGAGCGCCTGCTTGTTTCCGAGCAGGTCGAATCCGTCGTCATTCCGGGTGCAGAAGGCGAGATGACCGTGATGGCGCATCACGCGCCGGTCATGACCACGATCAAGCCGGGTGTGGTCACTGTTAAGACCGCGTCGGGCGAGGAAGAGCGTTATGTCGTGTTCGGCGGCTTCGCCGACATCGTTCCGGCTGGCTGCACGCTGTTGGCGGAGTCGGCTGTGGCGGTGAATGATGTCGACCGCGCCGATCTCGCCCGCCGCATCCAGGAAGCCAAGGAAGACGCCGCCGACGCCAAGGACGACGAGGCCCGCAGCAAGGCTGAACAGTTCCTTAGCCAGCTCACGACGCTGGAAGGCGCCATCCTGCCGGCGTAAGATTCGCTTCAGATGACTAGTGAAAAGCGGGGCCTTGCCTCGCTTTTTTGTTTGGTGGACAGTCCGGCTGCCTTGGGCATGGGGGTGGCCGATGACGGAAGAAACAGCTGCGCGAGAAACAGCTTCGCGATCCCGCTGGTCGACGGCACTACATAGGCTTTCCGGTGTTTCCGGGCGTCGATCTGGCTTGGCTGGCCAATCTTTCAGGTATCGCTTTGATGATCGTGTGGGTGGCGCTCGTCCTGCCTTTGCGTCGCGATCTGAGCCGTATCGGGTCCCGCCTCGACTATTCACTTCCTATTCCCAACGCGGCGAAGGCCAGTGTTGGACCATCCCGTCGCAGGTGTACAAGATGGACGGCCACGAGTTCAATCAGCGTCTGGCGCTCGGCGTGGTCGCTGGCGAAGCCGGCGAGTTCGAACACCGCCGTCACGGTCTCATTCGCCGGTAGCTGCTGGCTCAAAAGCTCCGTTAATGCTGCATCGAGTGGGTCGGTGAAATGGCCCTCCGGCAAGGTCTTTCCCCGCGCAGCGCAGGCGGCGATCCAGGCGGCGACCACCAGCGTGAGATGGACCAATTCGGTGCCGGCTTCCAAGCACTCCAATGCCGATGCGACGATGCGTTGCGGCAGCTTCTGGCTGCCGTCATTGGCTATCTGCGCCGTACGGTGGGCAAGAGCGGTGTTCGAAAAACGCTCGGTAAGCTCGGCCGTATAGGCTGATGTATCGAGGCCGGCATCCTCCGGCAGCGTCGAAATGGCTTCGGCCCACAATGCATCGACGAACTGCCGGATTGCCGGGTCGGCGAAGGCGCGGTCGACGGTGGCATGACCGCTGAGCAGGCCGAGATAGGCGATGCCCGAATGCGCGCCGTTGAGCAGCCTGAGCTTCATGTCCTCGAAGGGGCCGACATCGCTGACCATGGTGACGCCGAACCGTTCCCAGGCTGGTCGGCCTTCCGGAAAATTGTCCTCGATCACCCACTGGCAGAACGGCTCAGTCATGACCGGCCAAGCGTCCTCGACGCCGAGCTCGGCAGCAATCCGCGCCCGATCGGCGTCGGTGGTGGCCGGCACGATGCGATCGACCATGCTCGAGGGAAAAGCGACCTGGTCCGCGATATGACTGGCGAGGCCGCTATCGGCCTTCGCTGCGAGCCTGGCATCGCCTGATTGGGCGAGCCTGGCATCGCGCAATTCGGCGAATTCGATCAGCAGCCGGTGTAGCGTCGCACCATTGGCCGGCAGGTTGTCGCAGCAAAGCACTGTGAAAGGCGGCGTGCCAGAGGCGCGTCGCCGCGCAAGCGCCTCGGCAAGAAAACCATGCGCTGTCTTCGGCATTTGCGGATTTGCCAGATCGTGGACGATATCGGGATGAGCGGTGTCCAGCCCGCCGCCCGCGGCCCTGAGATAGGCCTTCTCGGTGATCGTCAGCGTCACGATGCGGGTGCGCGGATCGGTCATCGCGGCCAGCACGGCGCCCGGGTCCTCCGGCGCCACCAGCATCGACGCGATGGAGCCGATGACGCGAAGCTTTTCCTCGCCGCTGCTCCTGATCGCCAGCGTGTAGAGCCCGTCCTGCGGCGAGAGCGCATCGCGTGTGTCGGCGCTGCGCAGTGAWACGCCGACGATACCCCAACTCGTGTCTCCTGCCGCCAGGCAGTCGTCGACATAGGCTGCCTGATGGGCGCGATGGAAGGCGCCGACGCCGAGATGCACGATACCGGGGACGACGAGGCTGCGATCATACGAAGGAGTCGCGGCCGACGCCGGCAAAGTATGTGCCGTCATCGCGGAAAGGCGCCTGGTTGGCGTGGCGCGGCTAGTCTGGTTGGACGGCATGAGATCGCCTCTGAGATGGGTCGGCAAGCGACGTAACATCCGATTTCTTGCCACACAATGGCAGGAAAAGTCATCATACAACAATCCAATTTTTGTATGTTGACATTATTTCTTGTCGACCCTACCGATAGCGGCCCTGGGAGGATCGTCGTGGCACTGACCGATGCGGATTTGCTGTTTCCCGCCGACGCGCATTCGCGCTCCATCGCCCGCGATCTCTATGCCGGGATCAAGGACCTACCTATCGTCAGCCCGCATGGTCACACCGATCCGCGCTGGTATGCGCTGAACGAGCCGTTCCCGGATCCGGCGCAATTGCTCATCGTGCCCGACCATTACATCTTCCGCATGCTGTTCAGCCAGGGCGTTCGCCTCGAGGATCTCGGCGTGGCGACCTTGGACGGCGCGCCGGTGGAGACCGATGGCAGGGCGATCTGGCGGCGTTTTGCCGAGAACTATTTCCTCTTCCGAGGCACGCCGACCCGGCTGTGGTTCGACCATGTGCTGGCGCATCTGTTCGGCATCGACGAACCGCTGAACGCGGCGACTGCCGACCGTCACTACGACACCATCTCGACGGTGCTGCAATGGGAGAATTTCCGCCCGCGCGCGCTGTTCGAGCGCTTCAACATCGAGGTCATCGCAACGACGGAAGGCGCGCTCGACGATCTCAAATGGCACCAGATGATCCGCGACAGCGGCTGGGATGGCAAGGTCATCACCGCCTATCGGCCGGACGCCGTCGTCGATCCGGACTTCGAGGGGTTTTCGGCCAATCTCGACAAGCTCGGCGAAATCACCGGCTGCGACACCGGCAACTGGGCCGGCTATCTCGACGCGCACCGCCAGCGGCGCGCTTTCTTCAAAAGCTATGGCGCGACGTCGTCCGATCACGGCCATCCGACGGCCGAGACCGCCAATCTCTCCGATGCGGCGGCCGAGGAACTGTTCAACCGTGTGCGCCATGGTTCGGACGATGAACGCGAAAAGCGGCTGTTCCGCGCCCAGATGCTGACCGAAATGGCCAAGATGAGCCGGGATGACGGGCTTGTGCTGCAGATCCATCCCGGTTCGTGGCGCAACCATTCGCCGTCTATTTTCCAGAAGTTCGGCCGCGACAAGGGTTTCGATATCCCGACCCGAACCGACTATGTCACGGCGCTGAAGCCACTGCTTGATTGCGTCGGCCTGGAACGGGACCTGACAATCATCCTCTTCACGCTCGACGAGACCAGCTATGCGCGCGAACTGGCACCGCTCGCCGGCACCTACCCGGCGCTGAAGCTCGGGCCGGCCTGGTGGTTCCACGACAGCCCGGAAGGCATGCGCCGCTACCGCGAGATGACCACCGAAACGGCCGGTTTCTACAACACCGTCGGCTTCAACGACGACACCCGCGCCTTTCCATCCATACCGGCGCGCCATGATGTGGCGCGGCGGGTCGACTGCGCGTTCCTGGCGCGTCTCGTCGCCGAGCACCGGCTGCGCGAGGACGAGGCGCACGAGCTGGCGCGGGACCTTGCCTACACGCTTGCCAAGAAGGCGTACCGGCTCTGAACCGGGGGGAAGCGATGCGCTCGATCTGGCGCGACCCTCGTGGTTCTCGGGCTTGTGACCTATATTCCGGCCATCTCGCTCTGGTTGCCGGCGTGTTCAAATAGGGGGCGACATGGCATCGGATACCGCAACCGACCTCAGGGTCGAGAGAAAACCAAAGCTGTCGGACACCGTCGTCGCGGCGATCCGCAAGCAGCTGCAGGCGGGCGAGATCCTGCCCGGTCACAAACTGCCGACCGAAGGCCAGCTGACCGAGACCTTCGGCGTCAGCCGCACCGTCATCCGCGAGGCCCTGGCCAAACTTGCCGCCGACGGGCTGGTCGAAGCGCGCCAGGGCGCCGGCGTCTTCGTCACCGAACACATCTCGACGATGTTCGGCGCGCTGGCCGCCGACATGGGCAGCAAGGATTCGATCGCGCTCAACGTGCTCGAAGTGCGGCTGGCAATCGAAATCGAATCGGCTGGGCTTGCAGCCATCCGCCGCAACGCCGCGCAAGAGGCGGCGATCCAGGAAGCCTTCTTCGAGTTCGAACGGCTGCTGCTCGCCAGCGAGCCGACCGGGCCGGCCGACCTCGCCTTCCACCGGGCGATCGCCAGCGCCACCAACAATCCCTTCTATGTCGAGATGCTCGACGTGCTCGGCCGGCGCGCCATTCCGTGTGACGTGACCTCGCCCTGGTCGACCGAGCTGGTGCAATCCGACACATATCAGCGCGGGCTGCAGCGCGAGCATCTGGTGATCCTCAATGCGATCACATCAGGCGACGCCGAAGCCGCGCGCGAAGCGATGCGCGCGCACCTCAGCGCCAGCCAGCAGCGCTACCGCGAGCGGCTGCATGCAAGGCAGGTTTTCTATGCCAGTTCGGTCAAGGCCGCTGCCGGCGAATGACCCATCTCAAATCAGGACTGCAATGAGCCAGAGCCATACCGACTACACATCGCGCTTCGCCATCGATCCCGTTGCCGCCGCGGCGATGGGAACCGACGAACTGCGGCACAATTTTCACATCGACGATCTGTTCCAGCCCGGCCGTATCACCCTGACCTACACCCACTACGATCGCATGATCGTCGGCGGCGCCGTGCCGACTGAGGCACCGCTTCAGCTGGAGGCGATCAAGCCGACCGGGACCAAGGATTTTCTCGACCGCCGCGAGCTGATCGCCGTCAACATCGGTGGCGTCGGTGTCGTCACGGCCGGCGGCCAACCTCATGAATTGCAAGCGCGCGACATGGTCTATCTCGGCATGGGCAGCAAGGACGTCTCATTCGTCTCGGCGGACAAAGCCGCGCCGGCCAAATTCTACCTGCTCAGCGCGCCGGCGCATCAGGCCTGGCCGAGCCGGCTTATCCGCATCGGTGACGCCAAGCGTCTCGACCTCGGCAGCAAGGATAGCTGCAACGAGCGCTCGATCTTCCAGTTCATCCATGCCGAGGGTGCAAAAACCTGCCAGCTGGTGGTTGGCATGACCCAGCTGGCGCCGGGCTCGGTGTGGAACACCATGCCCTGCCATGTGCATGACCGGCGCATGGAAGCCTATCTCTATCTTGACCTGGCCGAGACGGCGCGTGTTTTCCACTTCATGGGCGAGCCGGACGAGACGCGTCATATCGTCATGGGCAACGAGGAGGCGGTGCTGTCGCCGGGCTGGTCGATCCACTCTGGCGCCGGAACTTCGAACTACGCCTTCATCTGGGCGATGGCCGGCGACAATGTCGACTATACCGATGTCGACCCGGTGGCATTGGACGACTTGCGGTGAGCGACCTTTCCGCCTTCAGCCTGGCCGGCAAACGCATCCTCGTCACCGGCGCCAACACCGGCATCGGTCAAGGCATAGCCGTCTCGATCGCGCGTGCCGGCGGCGCGGTGATCGGCGTCGGGCGCTCGTCGATGGACGACACGGCAAGCAAGGTTGCCTCAGTCGGTGGGCAATTCGAGGCGGTAAGCGCCGACCTTGCCGACACGGCAGCCGCCGGCCCGATGCTGGACCGGATCTGGGACGAAAGCGGCCCGCTCGACGGGCTGGTCAACAATGCCGGTATCATCCGGCGCGCCGATGCCGTCGATTTGAGCGAAACCGACTGGGACGACGTCATGGACGTCAATTTGAAGACGGCCTTCCTGCTCTGCCAATCCTTCGCCAGACGCGCGCTTGCTGGCGGACGGCAAGGCAAGATCGTCAACATCGCTTCGGTGCTGAGTTTCCAGGGCGGCATCCGCGTCGCGTCCTACACCGCCTCGAAACATGGCGTGCTCGGCATCACCCGACTGCTCGCCTGCGAATGGGCGGCAAAAGGCATCAACGTCAACGCCATTGCGCCCGGCTATATCGAGACAAACAATACGCAGGCGCTGCGTGCCGATCCCGACCGCAGTGCCGCTATCCTGGCGCGTATCCCTGCCGGGCGCTGGGGCGTAGCGGAAGACATTGGCGACGCCGCCGTCTTCCTGTTGGCGCCGGCGTCGAACTACATGCATGGCGCGGTGGTGCCGGTGGATGGCGGCTGGCTGGCGCGATAGGGAGATGACGATGGCTGAGCCGAAGATTTTCGCGCATGCCGGCGAGGGCGGCTGGACGGCGACGCCGGACGGCAACAGGCGGCGCGTCCTGCTGCACACCGATGAACTGATGATGGTCGAATTCGGCTTCGACAAGGGTGGAGTCGGTGCCCTGCATTCGCATCCGCATGTCCAGGCGAGCTATGTCGCGGAGGGCCGCTTCGAGGTGACCATCGACGGGCGGACCGAAATCATCGCGGCCGGCGGCAGCTTCATCGTGCCGTCCAATCTGGTGCACGGCGTCAAGGCGCTGGAGGCGGGGCGGCTGGTCGACAGTTTCACGCCGCATCGAGCCGATTTTCTCGCCTAGTCCAGGACTTGCTTGGCCAAGGCTGGGAGATCGAGCGCGGGGAATGACCCGCGCCCCAAAGAGGCGCGGGTTGTTGCCTGGGCGCTTTTGGCGCCGCGGTACTCAAGACATGACCGCAGGATGTGGAGCCTGCCGTATCATCGTGAACATAGGTTTAACGCGCCTACAACCGATGGCTGTTCCAGAGCGGTTTCATCGTTTCACGGAAACGGAGAACCGCTCTATCTCTTTGTTTTGACGCAATTCCCTGAGGGAAAGCGCTACGCGCTTTTCCCGGGAAACCGTTTGACACTTTTTTTGGAATTGCTCGAGGTCAGGTGATGTGTCGGAGCAGGCTGAAAATTCGCTCGAACGTCTTGCCGTAGGGCGGGCGCAGCAAGCCTCCCGCGCTCAGCCGCGACTGCAGGAAAACCGGCTTCTGCTTGCTGAAGGTGCGGAAACCCCATTCGCCGTGATAGGCGCCCATGCCGCTGGCGCCGACGCCGCCGAAGGGCTGGTTCTCCTGCACCAGATGCAGCATGCAGTCGTTGATGGTGACGCCGCCGGCGACCGTCTCGTGCAGGATGCGTTGACGGTTGCCGCTGTCGCGCCCGAACCAGTAAAGCGCCAGCGGCCGGTCCGCGCGGTTCACATGGTCGATCGCCTCGTCTATCCCCGCATACTCGACGATCGGCAGCACCGGCCCGAAAATCTCCTCGCGCATCAGCCGCAGGTTCGGGCCGGCATTGCGGACCAGGGTTGGCAGCAACTTCCGGCTGGCGGTGCCGAGTTCCTCGCCGGCCGGGTTGATTTCGACGACATCTGCGCCGGTATCACGGGCTTCGGCAATCATGTCGCGCAGGCGCTGGTGGTGCCGGTCACTGATGATGGCGGTATAGTCGGGATTGTCGCGCAAGGTCGGGTAGAGCCGCGCTATTGCCGTCGCGAGCTTCGCGGCGACGGTGCCTGCCTGCCCTTTCGGCACTAGCAGATAGTCCGGTGCGATACAGGTCTGCCCGGCATTCAACAGCTTGCCATAGGCGACGCTGGCTGCCGCCGCATCGAGGTCGCAGGACGGATCGAAGATCGCCGGCGACTTGCCGCCGAGTTCGAGCGTAACCGGGGTCAGGTTGGCGGCGGCGGCGATCGCAACCTGGCGGCCGACCGCGGTCGAACCGGTGAACAGCAGATGATCGAAAGGCATCGACACGAAGGCCTTGCCCATCTCCGCATCGCCGGTGATGACGCTGAGCTCGTCGGGCGCGAAATGCGCGCCGGCCAGTTGCGCCAGCAACGCCGAAAAAGCCGGCGTCAGTTCGGACGGCTTGACGAGCACGCGATTGCCGGCGGTGAGTGCCGCGGTTACCGGTGCGACGGCAAGCTGGAAGGGGTAGTTCCAGGGCGAGACGATGCCGACGACACCGAGCGGCTGCGCGATGAGGCGGTTTCTGCCCGGCAGGAACGGCATGGTGGTGGCAACGCGACGCTCGCGCATCCAGCTCTTCAGATGAGACAGCGCGTGGCGGATGCCGGCGCGCACGACAAACAGTTCCGCAAGGCGCGTCTCGTGCGCGGAGCGGCCACCAAAGTCGGCGTCGATCGCGGCGCAGATATCGGCCTCATGTCGCTCAGTCAGCGCCAGCAGTCGCTTCAGGCGGTCCTTGCGGACGCCAATGTCCGGGAAAGGCTGCGTCTCGAAGGCGGTACGCTGCAGCTGAAACCGCTCGCCGAGAGCATCTTGTCTGGTCTGCAGCATAGAGCGCCCTCCCTGGCCTTGGTCGGGACAAGCTTACATCGCAGCGGGTGAGGGAATCCAGCGGAGTGCAGGTGTCGCCAGGGAAGGGACAGCCTCTGTCACCAACATGGGTCCCATCGCCGCCGTTGTGCAGCCCGGCGATGTCAACGAACCGAGGTTCCCGCAAAGGGCCGTTGTGGTTGGATGATGGCTGCGCTACTCCAAGGCGTCACGCGGAGAGTCGTTTTGATCGGTTTCCACATCCTCTCCAATCCACCAAAAATCGTTTCCGGCCCGGTGTCCGACTGATGCAGGCACAGGCAGCGAGCGTTCGGGCCGAGGACCCCAAGCGGCGCGTCCTGAAGGACGTGTTCGGCTTCGACGATTTTCGTCCCGGCCAGGCCGATGTCATGGACGCGCTGCTGGCCGGGCGTCATGTGCTGGCCGTCATGCCGACGGGTGCGGGCAAGTCGCTTTGCTACCAGGTGCCGGCGCTGGTTCTGGGCGGGCTGACCATCGTCGTTTCGCCGCTGGTGGCGCTGATGCAGGATCAGGTCGCCGCCTTGCGGCTCGCCGGCGTCGCCGCCGATACGATCAATTCCTCGATCGACCGCGAGGCCAATGTCGCCGCCTGGCGGCGTGTCGCGGCGGGCCAGACGCGGCTGCTCTATCTCGCGCCGGARCGGCTGATGACCGAGCGGATGCTCGATGCGCTGGCCAGGCTCGACGTCAGCTTGATCGCCGTCGACGAGGCGCATTGCATCTCGCAATGGGGGCCGGCGTTCCGGCGCGAATATGAAGATCTGTCGCGGCTGCGCGGCATCTTCCCCAACGTGCCGATCATCGCTCTGACGGCGACGGCGGACGAGGGCACGCGCACCGACATCGAGGCGCGGCTGTTCGCCGAGCGGGTCGAGACCCTGGTGCTGGGCTTCGACCGGCCGAACATCAAGCTTGGCATCGCGGCCAAGCAGGACAGCAAGCGCCAGTTGCTGGGCTTCGTCGAGCGCCATCCCGGCCGCAGCGGCATCGTCTATTGCCTGTCGCGCAAGAAGACGGAAGAGATGGCAGCCTTCCTCGAGAAGAACGGCGTCACCGCGCTCGCCTACCATGCCGGCATGAGCAAGGACGCGCGCGACGCCAACCAGAACAGCTTCATGACCCTGTCCGGTGTCGTCATGGTGGCGACCATCGCCTTCGGCATGGGCATCGACAAGCCTGATGTCGCCTATGTCTTCCACACCGATCTGCCGGGCAGCCTGGAGGCCTATTATCAGGAAATCGGCCGCGCCGGCCGCGACGGGCGACCAGCCGAGGCGCATATGCTGTTTGGCCTTGGCGATATCCGCATGCGGCGGATGTTCATCGACGACGAGGATGCGCCGCCCGAGCACAAGAGGCGCTCGCATGGCCGGCTCGACACGCTGATCGGCTATTGCGAAACGGCGCACTGCCGCCGCCAGGTGCTGCTCGGCTATTTCGGCGAGGAAGCGCCGCCTTGCGGCAATTGCGACACCTGCCTCGACCAGGCGCCGCGCGCCGATGGCGGAGCGGAGGCGCGGATCATCTTGGCGGCTGTCGCGCAGAGCGGAGAACGCTTCGGTGCCGGCCATGTCATCGATATCCTGCTCGGCCATGAAACCGAGAAGGTGCTGGCCAGGAGCCACCAGAGGCTCTCAAGCTTCGGCAGCGGACTGGCGCACAAGAAGGATTTCTGGCTGTCGCTGATCCGGCAGCTCGTCGCGGGTGGTTTCCTGATACCGGATCCGGGCGGCCATGGCGGCCTCGCCATCGTCGAAAAAGGCCATGCGCTTGGCCGTGGCGAAATGCCGTTCCACTACCGCGTCGAAGTGCGCAGCCCCGCCTTGCGCGGCAGGATGCGGTCCGCCCAGGCGGCGGACATGGAAGGCGTGGATGCTTCGCTGCTGGCCGCGCTGAAGACGCTGCGGCTGCGCCTCGCCAAGGAGCGGCAGGTGCCGGCCTATGTGGTGTTTTCCGATCGCACGCTGATCGACATGGCCGAGCGCCGCCCGACCGATCTCGACGCCTTCGCCGAAGTGAATGGCGTCGGGGCGGCGAAGCTCAAGGAGTTCGGCCAGGTTTTTCTTGCCGCAATCGCGGGCCACCAGTCGGGTGGCTGAGGGCTGAGGGTGACACGCGTCGGCGGCAGCGCATCTCATTGTCGCACTCTTCGTGCATCCGACAGGAACAAGCGCACTGCCATTTTTCCGCCGGCTCAACGGATCCGTAAGCCTGCCATTTTCGTGGCCACCTTACAAATCCGTAATGTCGCGGGGCAGCGCCGATAAGCTAAAGATTCCAACAATGAGGCACGGAGAATGCGAAGGGTGAGCATTTGAATGGGGCAATGTCGCCATCGCCGCCGCGGGTTCATCGCAAACGGCAGACCTCCGGCTTTCGACGCGGACTGAACCGATGCGTCCACACGATCAAGTGGGCGGCGCTTCGTTGGATATTCCGCCGCGACATCGCCGCCATCCAGTCCAAACTCGGTGCCGAACCCTTCGCGGCGATCCTCGAGAAGTATCCAGACATTCCCCTGAAGCCCGTCCGATACTACCTGACGACCTCGCTGAGGCGCGGACATCGCCGGGTCGCCGTCGTCGGTCATTACGTCGCGGCGGCGCAACTCTTCACCGACGCAGCCCTGATCAGGAGCCACACTGGCGGCCAACAGTTGCTGGATCTCTCGACCACGGCGGGCAACGTCACGGTTGAACTGACCGGCCAGGACAAGTTGTACAGGGAGGCTGAATGTCGCCTGCTCCTGCGCCTGGCCGGGCGACCAATCACCGAGATGGGCCTTGCGATTGTGGATAGACCGCTCCTGCGGCTCAGCGGGCAGGGACACGTGCTTTGGATAGGTGCGCTCAAGTCCGCATCGGTTGGAGTGCAAGGTCTTGATGATGCGCGCACGCTGACGAAGGCCATGGAAGGACTGCGACCCAAAACACTGTTGCTGCTGGTGGCCCAGGCGCTCGCACGCTCCCTCGACATTTCCGGTCTTGTTGCCGCGTCGAACGCGGGTCATGTCTTTGCAAACGACTTTGCCCTGCGCCACCGCATTTCCGCAGACTACGACAGCTTCTGGGCCGAATCCGGGGGCCGCCGGGTCCACCTGACGATGTTCGATCTGCCCCTTACGAAAACGCAGCGTGATCCGGCTGAATACAAACCGAACAAGCGGGCACAGCTACGCAGGCGCCAGCATCTCGAGCTGGAGATCGCCCGCCGCGTGGGCGAGGCGATCAAGCCATTGCGCCGCACCTGACAACTTTGCAGACCTTGCGAATTCGTACGCCGGCACCTGTCGGAAGCCGTGCCCTGGTCATCAGGCCATTCTAAGCGCGAACGTCTGTTGTGATGCCTGCCCGATACAAAAGCACCGTCACGGTGGCGTCAACCGGTTACACAGGGCAGGAAATATCTCCGACCTTCTGGGAGGAGCGGCGTTTCAGCGTACCCAGAGGCTGCGTGGGCGTGTCGTCGGTTGGCTGTAGCGCGGCGACTGGAACGCTCCACGCCTCGCAAGCGGAATAGCGAAATCTTGTGAAGGCAAGGTCAAGCTGCGTTCTCCGTTCTGTATCGGCGACGGTCGGAGACTGGGAGAGATGGATACCATGCACGGGAGGCGTCTGGAAGTTGGCAGGGCATGGATGCGGGGCGGCCCGCGTGCAGGCGCCTGGCTGAGCAGTGAAATGACCACGCAGCGCCACCTCGCGGCGATCCTGGCTTGCGACGTGGTCGGCTATTCGCGCCTGACGGAGCGTGACGAGCGCGGCACGCTCGAGCGGCTGAAGATCTACCGCAAGGACCTCCTCGAACCGCTGGTCTCCGAGCACCAGGGTCGGATCGTCAAGCTCACCGGCGACGGCATGCTGTGCGAGTTCGCGAGCGTCGTTAACGCGGTCACCTCGGCGATGGCGATCCAGCAGGCCCTGGCAGAACACGAGGCGGAGACGCCCGAGGAAGAGCGGATACGCTTGCGCATCGGCATCAATCTCGGCGACGTGGTCTGCGAGGAGGACGGCGACCTCTACGGGGACGGTGTCAACATCGCCGCCCGCCTCGAAAGCGTCGCCGATCCCGGCACCGTGGTCGTCTCGGGCACCGCCTACGACCACCTTGAGGGCAAGCTCGACTGCGGCTTCACGCCGCTCGGCGAGCTGCGCCTCAAGAACATCGAGCGGCCTGTGCGCGCCTACCGCGTCGAGACAGACGCCAGCGCCTCGGTGGCTGCACCGCCTGCCCTGCCTGACAAACCCTCGATCGCGGTTCTGCCTTTCACCAACATGAGCGGCGACCCCGACCAGGAGTACTTCGCCGACGGGCTGGTGGAGGACATCATCACGGGATTGAGCCGGGTGAACTCCTTCTTCGTGATCGCCCGCAACTCGTCCTTCACCTACAAGGGCCGGGCGGTGGACCTGCGCCAGGTCGGGCGCGAACTGGGCGTCCGCTACGTGCTAGAAGGCAGCATCCGCAGAGCAGGATCGCGGGTGCGCATCAGTGGGCAGTTGGTGGACGCGATCAGCGGACACCATGTCTGGGCCGACCGCTTCGAGGGCGACTTGAGCGACATCTTCGACCTTCAGGACAAGGTGACCGAGAGCGTCGTCGGCGCTGTCGAGCCGAGCATCCGGCTGCAGGAGATCAAGCAGGCGCGCATGAAGCCGACCGACTACATCAGCGCCTACGACCTCTACCTACGCGCGCTGCCGCGCTTCTACAGCATGACGCGCGAAGGCTTTGCCGACGTGCGGCGGCTCATCAACGAGGCGCTCAGCATCGACCCTGGCTTCAACTTGGCAAAGGGACTCGGCGCCTATATCCGCAGCCTGTCCGTGAGCCAGTGCTGGCACGAGCCCGACGATGTCCGAGTCGCCGTGCGCATGGCGCGCGAGGTCCTGGCGGAAGCGCGCGACGACCCCACGAGCCTGCGCTTCGCCGCGCAGGTGATCGCCTACAGCGCGAAGGACTACGAGATGGCGCTGGGCGCGATCGAACGATCCCTGCTGCTCAACCCCAATTCGGCGCAGGGCCATACCGGCAGCGGCTGGGTGAACGCACATGCCAGCCGCCCGCTCGTCGCGATCGAGCACTTTCACAGGGCAATGCGGCTGAGCCCGGTCGATCCCGAGAAGGGCATCGCGCTCTCCGGCATCGGAATGAGCTACCTGATGCTCGAGCGCTACGAGGAAGCGCTGGCATGGGGAGAACGCGCGCTGCACGAGATGCCGAACTACGGCTCCTCGCACCGGGTGGTGATCATGGCGCTGGTCAAACTCAACCGGCTGGACGAGGCGCAGGCAGCGGCGCGGCGGCTGATGGAGGCGTTTCCGACCTTCACGCTTACCCTGCAGAGACAGATCAACCCGTGGCTGGACAAGGTGTTCGCCGAGCGTTACGTCGAGGCGCTGGGCATCTCCGGCGTGCCGGAGTGATCGTCGCGCCCGCTTGTCCGAGGGATGAGCGCGTAGAGCAGCCCTGAACAGCAGGCGAGCTCTCTGTTGGGTTCGCGTCGAACTTCCGTGGGGCACCGCCATTTGAATGCAGCCTAGGAAGTGAAGGCTTTTCAGATGGTTAGAGGGCCTATTGCGAGACTGGCGGAGAGGGAGGGATTCGAACCCCCGATGGGCTTGCACCCATGCCGCATTTCGAGTGCGGTGCATTCGACCACTCTGCCACCTCTCCGCGGTCATGGTCGGCCGTTGCCGGCGCGGCGCACTAGATAACGGCTGAACGGGCAGGTTACAAGGCCAATCCGCGAGTTATTTGGCTTCCGGGACAAGCGGTGGATTTGCATTGGTGCCTGCGGTCAAGCCCACGCGGATTTCCGGCCGCCCGACGCAGCCTCGCGTGCCGACGACGGCAACGCCGTGCGGTCGTGTCGACATGGCCAGATGCTTGCCGAGCTAATAACCGTCCCGGCAACGGCTTCGCCTTGACTTGCACCCAACCTTCGGTTAGGGACAGCGCGCAATCGGCGTGGAGGGTTCTTCCGCGCCGCTTGTTTTTTGAACCCGCAGACTGACAAAAAGACGGCCGAACCGCCAGAGGCGGTTCATCAAGGCCGACCGAACAGCGAAAGGCAAAAAATGTTCGCAGTCATTAAAACGGGTGGCAAGCAGTATCGCGTTGCCGCCAACGATCTCCTGAAGATCGAAAAAGTCGAGGCCAATGTCGGCGATATGGTCGAGATCGGCCACGTGCTCGCGCATGGCGAGGGCGAGAATGTCACGTTCGGCGCGCCGTTCGTCGATGGTGCGGTGGTCACCGCCGAAGTCGTCGAGCAGGGCAAGAACCGCACCGTCATCGCTTTCAAGAAGCGTCGCCGGCAGAATTCGCGCCGCAAGATCGGCCATCGCCAGCTTTTGACCACCGTGCGGATCTCGGAGATCCTGCTGGGTGGCGCCAAGCCGACGAAGACGGCAGCCGTCAAGGCGCCGAAGAAGGAAGCCAAGGCAGAAGCCGCCACCGAAGCGAAGGCGGAAGCCGCGCCGAAGAAGGAGCCCAAGGCCAAGGCAGCCGAGACCGCGGCAGCGCCGCTGTTCAAGGCGCCGAAGGGCGAGCCGGATGACCTGACCGTGATCAAGGGCATCGGCCCGGTCGCAGCCAAGGACCTCGCCGAGCAGGGCATCATCACCTTCGCCCAGCTCGCCAAGCTGACCGACAAGGATGTCGCCAAGATCGACGAGCACATGCCCTTCAGCGCCGACCAGATCAAGGATTGGCGCGAGCAGGCCAAGGAATTGGCGGCGAAGTAATCTTCTGGCGATAAGGTCGCCGGAATCGGACTTGAAACGGAACGCGAACGCGTTCATAAGGCCTTTTAGGCGCCTTGCGGCGCAACGGAGTTAGTTAGATGGCACACAAGAAAGCTGGCGGCTCGTCGCGCAACGGTCGCGACTCGCATTCCAAGCGTCTGGGCGTGAAGAAGTTCGGCGGCGAAGCCGTCATCCCGGGCAACATCATCATTCGTCAACGCGGCACGACCTGGCATCCCGGCGTCAATGTCGGCATGGGCACGGACCATACCCTTTTCGCGCTCGAAACCGGCGCCGTGACGTTCAACAAAAAAGCCAACGGCCGAACCTACGTATCGGTCAACCCGATTGCCAAAGCCGCGGAGTAGCCGGTTCCGCACTAGAACACCGGCGCCCATCTCGGGAACCGGTGTCTGGCAAAGCCAGGAAAAGGATCAGGGGAGATGGGTTTCCATCTCCCCTTTTTCTTGGCCTGGAGGACTTTCACATGGTTGCCGAAGCGGAAGACACCGAATACGAAAGTTACGCGATAGACTGCCCGGTCCTGGTCACCGAGCGGCTGGTGATGCGGGCGCCCCGCGAAGGCGACATCCCGCAACTGGTCGAACTTGCCGACAACCGTCATGTCGCCGAAATGCTGGCCCGCATGCCGCACCCCTATGGAGAGCCCGAGGGACGCGCCTTCCTTGCCATGACGAAGTCGCGCCGCGCCGGCATCGCCTATGCCTTGACGCTGGCCGGCACCGACACCTTTGTCGGCTGCGCCGGGCTCAACACCACCGATCGCGGGCTGGAACTCGGCTACTGGATCGGCGAGCCTCACTGGAAGAAGGGCTATGCGACCGAAGCGGCGCACGCGCTGGTCGACCTCGCCTTCCAGAAGACGTCGATCCAGGTGCTGCATGCCTCGACGCGGGTCATCAATCCGGCGTCGCGCCGGGTCATTCACAAGTGCGGCTTCCAGTATGCCGGCCAGGGCATGTTGAACTCGATCGTCGCCGGCCAGGTGCCGGTCGAGCGCTACCGGCTCGACAGGAAGACCTGGACGAGCCTCAGGAACTGGGTGCATTTTTGAGATGCGTCGATATTCAGGCGAGGCCGGCCTGCGAATGGCGGTTTCCTGCGCTTCCGGTGCTCACGTACTTTAAGTACGCTCCGCTCCGGTTCTCGGAAGCCACCATTCTCGGCTCGGCCTGACCTGAATCTCGACGCATCTCGCGTCGCATAGAAATCATAGGCTTGAAAAAGTCAGCCCAGTTCGACCCATACCGGCAGGTGGTCCGAACCGACGGCCTGGCGGTCGACCCACAGACGCTTCAGCGATTTGGCAAGCGAAGCGCTGGTGAAGACATAGTCGATGCGCTTATGGCGGCTGGCGTTCGCGGGCTGTTTGGGGTCGACCCAACTGACCAGCTCGTCGCCGGTGACATTGAGGCGCATTGCGGCATCGACGGCAAAGTCGGCGGTCAGCGGCATGCCGAATTCATGGTCCGGCCTGCCGGCGAGTTCGACATATTCGGGTGAGCCCGCCAGCATGTTGAAATCGCCCATGCCGACAAAGGCTTCGGGATGTGGCAATTCCGGCAGGCCGATCTCGGCGACGCCGGACAAGGCGCCGCCTTCGAGCGCATAGTTCAGCAGGCGTCGGCGCAGGAACTGGATCTGGCGGGCGCGTTCGACCGGGCTGCGGTGATCGAGATGGATGGAATAAAAGCGGATGAAACCCAACGGCGTCTCGATCAGCGCTTCCAGCGCGCCGCGCTGGAAATTCATCATCTCGAAGCTGCGGCTGCGCGGCAAAAGCAGGTTGCGCGACAGATGAATGGGCGTTTTCGACAGCACCATATTGCCGAGTTGGAAGGTCGTGGTGATGGCGCGGCCGTTGTCGATGCGCGAGCCGATGTTGGCCTCGAAATTGCTGCCATAGACGGCGAAATAGTCGGGCAGCGCCTCGCCGATCTCGGCGACCATGTCGCGGCCGCCATTCCGGGGATTGTTGCGGGTGACCTCCTGCAGGGCGATCACGTCGGCGCCGCGCACGGCGTCAGTGATGCGACCGACATCGTACTGCCCATCGAGGCCGATGCCGTACTGGATGTTGTAGGTTACAAGCTTCATTCCGACATATCTCCAGCCGGTCCCAAGCGGCCATTGTCACAAAACGGCCTCGCCCTTCGCCGCGCCTTGGTTTAGAGCAAGGCGCTAGATTTAGAGCAATGCCGCAAAGCCACTAGCAGAAACTGCACAGCCCATGAAATTTCTCGATCAAGCCAAAGTCTACATACGCTCCGGTGACGGCGGCGCCGGTTCGGTGTCGTTCCGGCGCGAAAAGTTCATCGAGTTCGGCGGACCGGACGGCGGCGATGGCGGCCGTGGCGGCGATGTCTGGCTGGAGGCGGTCAACGGGCTGAACACGCTGATCGACTATCGCTACCAGCAGCATTTCAAGGCCAAGACCGGCGTCCATGGCATGGGCCGCAACATGACCGGCGCCAAGGGTGCCGACGTCACGCTGAAAGTGCCGGCGGGAACGCAGGTTTTCGAGGAAGACAACGAGACGCTGATCTGCGACCTGACGGTGGTCGGCCAGCGCTTTCTGCTGGCCAAGGGTGGCAATGGCGGCTTCGGCAACCAGCATTTCAAGACCTCGACCAACCAGGCGCCGCGTCGCGCCAATCCCGGCCTGCCGGGCGAAGAGCTCAACATCTGGCTGCGGCTGAAGCTGATCGCCGATGCCGGGCTGGTCGGGCTGCCCAATGCCGGCAAGTCGACATTTCTCGCTGCGGTGACTGCGGCCAAGCCAAAGATCGCCGACTATCCCTTTACGACGTTGCATCCCGGTCTCGGCGTCGCCCGCATCGACGCGCGCGAATTCGTCATCGCCGACATTCCCGGCCTGATCGAAGGCGCGCATGAGGGCGTCGGCATCGGCGACCGCTTCCTTGGCCATGTCGAGCGCACGCGCGTGCTGCTGCACCTGGTCTCGGCTCAGGAGGAAAACCCGGGTAAGGCCTACAAGACCGTGCGTGCCGAACTCGATGCCTATGGCAACGGCCTGACCGACAAGGTCGAGATCGTCGCGCTTTCCCAGGTCGACACGCTCGACGCCGATGCGCGCAAGAAGAAGGTCGCCTCGCTGAAGCGTGCCGCCGGCCGGGCGCCGATGCTGTTGTCGGCCGTCACCGGCGAAGGCGTCGAGGCGGTGCTGCGGGCGCTGATGGCGGTGGTGGCCGAGGCGCGGGCGCAAATCTCGGCCCCGGTCGAGACGCGCTGGGACAAGTAAGACCATGCAGTCGCTGAAGAGATACCGGCGCATCACCGTGAAGATAGGCTCGGCGTTGCTCGTCGACCGCGCGACGGGCCTGAAGCGCGATTGGCTGGCCTCGCTGGCCGACGACATCGCCGTGCTTGCGCAAGGTGGTGCCGAAATCCTCGTCGTCTCCTCCGGTGCCATCGCGCTTGGCCGCACCATCCTTGGACTGGGCAAGCGGGCCTTGAAGCTCGAGGAGAGCCAGGCCGCAGCCGCCGTCGGACAGATCGCGCTCGCCGGCGCCTGGTCGGATGCGCTCGGCAAGGGAAGCCTGAAATCAGGGCAGATCCTGCTGACGCTCGGCGACACCGAGGAGCGCCGCCGCTACCTCAATGCGCGGGCGACGATCTCGACGCTGCTCAAGATGAAGGCGGTGCCGGTCATCAACGAGAACGATACGGTGGCCACCTCCGAAATCCGCTATGGCGACAACGACCGGCTGGCCGCGCGCGTCGCCACCATGATGGGCGCCGACCTTTTGGTGCTGCTTTCCGATATCGACGGGCTCTACACCGCGCCGCCGGCGCGGGACCCCGGTGCAAAGTTCATTCCGGTGGTCGATCGCATCACGCCCGACATCGAGGCGATGGCGGGCGCCGCGGCGTCCGAACTGTCGCGCGGCGGCATGCGGACAAAGCTCGATGCCGGCAAGATTGCCACCGCCGCCGGCACCGCCATGATCATCACGTCGGGCACGCGATTGTCGCCGCTGATGGCGATCRAACGCGGCGAGCGCGCCACCTTCTTCCGGCCGAGCAGCAATCCGGTCAAGGGCTACAAGACCTGGATCGCCGGCCAGCTCGAACCGGCCGGCCGGCTGACGGTCGATGCCGGCGCAATCGGCGCGCTGCTGTCGGGCAAGTCGCTGCTGCCGGCCGGCGTCAAGCTGGTCAGCGGCAATTTCTCGCGCGGCGACACCGTGGCTATCCTGTCGCCCGAGGGCCGCGAGATCGCGCGCGGGCTGGTTGCCTACGATGCCGCCGATGCCGTAAGGATCGCAGGGCTGAAGACGGCCGAGATCGAAACCGTGCTCGGCTACGAGGCGCGTTCGGCGATGATCCACCGCGACGACCTCGTGGTGAGCCATTCTGGTGACCAAGTACGGGCTGGCGACCAAGTACAGGCTGACGACCAGGTACGGGCCGGTGACGAAGTATCGAGCGGAGGATGAGCCATGCTGAAGCTGCATGAAAAATCCGGGGACGACACGGTGGCGCAGATGGCCGATATCGGCCGCCGCGCCCGCGCCGCCGCCCGACCGCTGGCCATCGCCACCACCGCCGCCAAGAACGCTGCACTTGTCGCCATGGCCGAGGCAATCGTCGCCGGCGAGCAGGATATTCTCGACGCCAACGCCATCGATGTCTCGAATGGCGAGGAGTCCGGGCTTTCGGCTTCGTTCATGGACCGGCTGAAGCTCAATCCGGCGCGCATCCGCGCCATGGCTGATGGCATCAGGGAAATCGCCGAACTGCGTGATCCAGTCGGCGACGTCATCGCCGCGTGGGACAGGCCGAACGGCCTCAATATCGAACGTGTGCGCACGCCGCTCGGCGTCGTCGGCGTCATCTATGAGAGCCGGCCGAACGTCACGGCGGATGCCGGCGCGCTTTGCCTCAAGGCCGGCAATCCAGTGATCCTGCGCGGCGGCTCGGATTCGCTCAATTCGTCGGCGGCCATCCATGCCTGCCTGGTCGAGGGGCTGAAGGCAGCCGGCCTGCCGCAAGACGCCATCCAGCTGGTGCCGACCACCGATCGCGCCGCTGTCGGCGAGATGCTCAAAGGGCTCGGCGGCACGCTCGACGTCATCATTCCGCGCGGCGGAAAAAGCCTTGTCGGGCGAGTGCAGACCGAGGCGAGGGTGCCGGTGTTCGCCCATCTCGAAGGTATCTGTCATCTCTACATCGACCGCTCCGCCAAGCTCGACATGGCGGTGCGGATCGCCGTCAACGCCAAGATGCGGCGCACCGGCGTCTGCGGCGCTGCCGAGACGCTGCTGGTCGACCGCGCCGCCGCCGCCACGCATCTGGTGCCGATCCTCGACGCCCTGCGCGCCGCCGGCTGCGAAATACACGCCGATGCCGAGGTGCTGAAGGCATTTTCCGACGCCAAGCCGGCCACTGATCTCGACTGGGTGACCGAGTATCTCGATGCCATCATCGCGGTGAAGCTGGTTGATGGCGTCGCAGGTGCGATCGACCACATCGAGACCTTCTCCTCGCATCACACCGAGGCGATCGTCGCCGAGGACCCGCAGGCGGTGGAAAAATTCTTCAACGAGATCGATTCGGCGATCCTGCTGCACAATGCCTCGACGCAGTTCGCCGATGGCGGCGAGTTCGGCATGGGTGCCGAGATCGGCATCGCCACCGGCAAGATGCATGCGCGCGGGCCGGTCGGCCTCGAGCAACTGACCTCCTTCAAATACCGCGTGCACGGGTCGGGACAGGTGAGGCCTTGAAGCTTTTCGTCGTTAGAGCCTAAAGCTTTGCGCCCAGCCACCCCCCTCTGTCCTGCCGGACATCTCCCCCGCAAGGGGGGAGATTGGCTGTCGCAACTCCCTTCGCTAGTCGCAAGTGCTGGTAGGTGGGCGCCTCCGCTAGAACTGCTAATCTCCCCCCTTGCGGGGGAGATGCCTGGCAGGGCAGAGGGGGGTGCCTGACACATGCCTTCGCAGTCCGAACACCTCGTCCGCCCCCGCTACCTCAAGATGCCGCATGCCGAAAAGGGGCTCGCTGTCGGCCTGTTCGGCGGCTCGTTCAATCCGCCGCACGCCGGCCATGCCCTTGTCGCCGAAATCGCGCTCAGACGCCTGGCGCTCGACCAGTTGTGGTGGATGGTGACGCCTGGCAATCCGCTGAAGAGCACGCGTGAACTGGCGCCGCTCGGCGAGCGGCTGCAGCTCTCGGAGCAGATCGCCAAGAACCCGAAGATCAAGGTCACCGCGTTCGAGGCGGCGCATCACGTTCGCTTCACCGCCGACGCGCTGGCGCTGGTCAAGGCGCGCAATCCCGGCGTCGACTTCGTCTGGATCATGGGCGCCGATAGCTTGCGCGATTTCCATCGCTGGCAGCGCTGGCGCGAGATCGTCATGACCTTCCCGATCGCCGTCATCGACCGTCCGGGCGCGACGCTGTCGTTTCTGTCGTCGGTCGTCGCCAAGACCTTCGACTATGCCCGCGTCGACGAAGGGGATGCGCCAAGGCTCGCCCGCATGAAGGCGCCGGCCTGGACCTTCATCCACGGCCCGCGCTCGTCGCTGTCGTCGAGCGCGATCCGCAAGCTGGCCAGGGGTTGAGCCCGCTCACCCGGCGATGTCGCTTTTATCGCTTCCTTTGCCCGTTTCATGGGCAATCCTGAGCAGGCATGTCGATCCCCAGGAAACACCGCATCGAAGCCGGGCAAGGCGATGAGCCCACGCCGCTGATCGCGATTGCAAGCGTCATCCTATCGATGGCGCTGATCGCCGTCGGCAACGGACTGATGTTTGCCTATATCCCGGTCCGGCTTGGCGCCGAGGGCTTCGATCCGACCTGGGCCGGGCTGATCATCACCGGACTCTCGGCCGGCGGCCTCGCCGGCTGCATCCTGACCGGACCGCTGGTGCGAAGGGTCGGCCATGCCCGCGCCTTCATGGTGCTGTCGGCGCTGATCGCACTGGCCAATGCCGCGGTCGGCGCCGGCCCGCATCCGTTGCTCTGGATCGCTGCCCGCGCGCTCTACGGCTTTGCCATATGCGGCCTGTTTATCGTCGCGCAGAGCTGGCTGAACGATGCCGTTGCCAATGCCATCCGTGGCAGGGTGATGGCGTTCTTCTACGTTGCCTATGTCGCCGGGCTCGGCGTCGGCTATGCGACGCTGGCTTTTGTCGACATCAGAACCGCGGACGCGCCGCTGATCGGCATCGGCTTCACGGCACTGTCGATCCTGCCCGTGGGGTTGACCAGGCTTGCCCAGCCGCCGCCACCGCAAGCGGCCTCGGTGGCGCTCGGCCGGGCCTGGCGGATTTCGCCTGTCGGCGTCGCCGGCATGCTTGCCGTCGGCGGCCTGTCGATGTCGATCGCCGGCTTCGCGCCGATCCATGCCACCGCCAAGGGCTACAGCCAGGCCGACGTCGCCCTGCTGCTTTCGGCAATGCCGGTCGGCACCCTGATCCTGCAGATCCCGCTCGGCTGGATTTCCGACCGAACCGACCGCCGCTATGTGCTGATCGCCGCGGCCGCGCTCGCCATGGTCGCCGGCCTGCTCGCGCTCGGGTTCGATGGCGGCGCGCTGGCGGCTCTGGTGGTGATCTACATCGTCTGGGATGGTGCCTCGGAATCGATCTATTCGCTGGCCAGTGCGCATGCCGCCGACCGCGCCGGCAAGGACGACCTGGTGGCGCTGTCCAGCTCGCTGTTGTTTGCCTGGTCGCTTTCGGGCTTCATCGTACCCGGCATCGTGACGGCGCTGTCGGCCGTCTTCGGGACGCAGGCCTTCATCTATGTGGCGATCGTCATCGCCTGCGCCTTCTGCCTGTTCGTGCTTTTGCGCGTTGTGACGACGCGGGCTGTTCCCGCAGCCGAAACCGGCAGTTTCGCGCCGATGACAGCGCAGGCGCCCTTGCCGGTCGAACTCGCCTTCGGACCGGACGAGCAGCCCCGGAACCGGGGCAACTGATTGGCTAGAGCATGATCTTTTCCGAAAACCGAAAGCCGCCTTCGGGATCATGCTTTATTGCCGGCGGGCTTCCGGCGCCGGCGCTTCGGGTGGCGGCAGCGGGATCGATATGCCTGCCGCGTCGAATTCCTGCTTGGCACGCTTGGTGAGATCGGCCTGGGTGGCAAAGAAATCCGCGGCCGATGTCCAGTAGCGCAAGGCGATGGAGACCGTGCTTTCACCCAATGTCGCGACGAAAGCGATCGGCGCCGGCTCGCGCTTGACCCGGCGCTCGGTGGTGGCGATGGCAAGCAGCGTCTTCTGGGCGCGGTCGATGTCGTTCCAGGAGCCGATCGAGAGCGTGATGTCGCCGCGGCGGACGCCGTTGCGCGTGTAGTTGCGCACCGGCTGGTTCCACAACGTCGAATTGGGCGCCAGGATGTAGACGCCGTCGGCGGTCCTGAGCCTCGTCGCGAAGAGGCCGATCTCCTCGATCGAGCCGGCAATCGAACCGACCTCGACGGATTCGCCGATACGGAACGGTCGCAGCGCCAGGAGCATGATGCCGGCCGCGATATTCTGCAGCGTGCCTTGCAGCGCCAGGCCGATGGCAAGACCGATGGCGCCGATGGCGGCAATGATCGACGCTGTCTGCACGCCGAACTGGCCGAGCACCATGATCGTGACGAGGATCAGGATGGCATAGCGGACGATCTTGGAGAAGAAATGCCGCAACGTTGCGTCGAAACCGTGGATGTGGCCGAGGCCAGCGGAGATGGAACGCTCGGCAAGGCCGGCAACGATATAGCCGACAACCAGGAGGATGACGGCGCCGATGGCCGAGAAGGCGTAGGAAACGATCAGCGTGCTGAGTTGCGCAAGGCCGGCCTGGACAGTGAGAAGGGTGTTCTGCGGGTCGATTTGCATGGGGAAAATCCGGTTGGTGGGCGACCCGATAACCCACGCAGGCGCCATGGGTTCCGATCTTTTTCGGCATGCGGTGGAACCGCGGGACCGACAATACGTTCGTGCGCGACAGGGCGCCGTCTTGAAACTGCAACGGAACTCTGCCTATTTAAGCGGTGTCACCTGCTTTTGGGGGTGATTTGGTTGTTCTTGCTGCGAAAGGAAATACACTGAGAACAGCACTGCGGAAGAAGGCCGATATCATGCCTTCGCCGGCCGGGATCAGCGTAAACGACGCCGTGTCCCGCGCCATCAAGACAGTCCTTGCCAGTCTGGAAGACTCCAAGGCCGAAAACATCGTCTCAATCGACATCCAGGGGAAATCGAGCCTCGGCGACTACATGGTCGTCGCGTCGGGCCGATCGCACCGTCATGTCTCGGCTGTCGCCGATCACCTGCTCAAGGCGCTCAAGGATGCCGGTCTCGGCACGGCGCGCGTCGAGGGGCTGGCAGGCGCCGACTGGGTCCTGATCGATTCAGGCGACATCATCGTCCATGTCTTCCGTCCCGAAGTCCGCGAATTCTACAATCTCGAAAAGATGTGGCAGGCGCCGGACCTCGAGGAAGAGACCATCCACTAAGCCGCCTTTGTTTTGATGCATGTCATGGCATGCATTGGCGGCTTATAGGGGCGAGGATGAAGGTATCAGTTCATGCCGTGGGCCGGATGAAAGCCGGCCCCGAGAAGCAACTCGCCGACCGCTATTTCGAGCGCTTTGCCAAAAGCGGCCCGGCGGTGGGGCTAGAGTTTGCCGGCGTGGCCGAAATCGCCGAAGGGCGCGCGCAGACCGCCAACGAGCGCCGGCGCGACGAAGGCCAGAAGCTGCAGGGGCAGTTGCAGCCCGGCACCGCACTGATCTTGCTCGACGAACGCGGCAAGAATTTTTCCTCCGAAGACTTTGCAGGGCGCATCGGCCAGCTGCGTGATGGCGGCCGCAAGGCGCTGGTCATCGCCATCGGCGGCGCCGATGGGCACGATCAGCCGCTGCGCGATCAGGCAGAATTGGTGATGTCGTTCGGATTGCTGACCTGGCCGCACCAACTGGTCCGCGTGATGCTGGGGGAGCAGCTGTACCGGGCCGCGACCATCCTTTCCGGCCATCCCTATCATCGTTCGTAACCGGTGGCTTGGCGCGACCATACGGATTTCCGCCCCAATGCGCGACCAGACTGCGCCAATTGGGGCTCTCGCAGATGGTTTAGGGGGGCTTTCGAACATGGTTGATTGTTCGTTAACGAAGCCACGCATAGAGTCGGGCTTCAATGTCTGAAGACAGGAAATCATCAGGGACGGCCTCATGGCGCGCGCGCTGCGGCATCGCGGCAGCCGTGCTCGTGCTGTCGTTGCATGCGGTGCGGGCCGAGAACACGCTCGACCTTGCCCCCGATCCGGACCAGAGCCGCGCCGAATACGAACAGGTCTCGAAGGAGATCACGCTGTCGTCCGAGCGCCTGGCCAAGCTCGCCGCCGACATCGCGACGATCAAGAAGGACCATGCCTCGATCACCGCCGCCTTGATCCAGTCGGCCATGACCGAACAGAAACTCGGCCAGGACATCGAGGATATCGGCGCCAAGCTGGAAGGGCTGAAGGGCCAGGAACAGAAGATCCGGACATCGCTTGCGGCACGTCGCGACGTGCTGGCCGAAGTGCTGGGCGCCCTGCAGCGCATGGGGCTCAATCCGCCGCCGGCGATCCTGGTCAAGCCCGAGGACGCGCTGTCGTCAGTGCGTAGCGCTATCCTGCTCGGCGCCGTGGTGCCGGAACTGCGCCAACAGACCGATAGCCTGCTGGCCGATCTCAAGGAGCAGTCGCGCGTGACGGCTTCGATCGAGGCCGAGCGGGCGCGGTTGACGGCGGCGGTTGGCGACCAGACAGCGGAAAAGAAGCGGCTCGGCATGCTGCTGGAGGCCAAGCAGAAGCTCGAAGCCGACACGCAAACGCAAATGGCCGCGGAAAAGCAGCGGTCGGAAGCGCTGGCGGCCAAGGCCGGCAGCCTGAAGGACTTGATCGCCTCGCTCGAAGCCGACAAGAGCCGCAAGGCGGCCGATGCGGCCAAGGCCGCCGAGCAGAAGACGGCGGACGGCGACAAGACGTCAGCGCCGGCGGAGACCCCAGCGGAATTGGCGTCCCTGCCTGTACCGGAAGGCAATCGACTTGCCGCAGCGGCACCCTTTTCGGCACTGCAGGGGCAGATCGCATTGCCGGTGACCGGCCGCATCAAACGGCGATTCGGTGCCGAGGACGGTAACGGGGCGGTGATGCTTGGCGACATGGTTGCGACACAATCGGGAGCCATCGTCACCGCGCCGGCGGATGGGAATGTGCTTTATGCGGGGCCGTTTCGCTCGTATGGTCAACTCTTGATCCTGAACGCAGGCGACGGTTATCATGTCGTTTTGGCGGGGATGAGCAGAATCAGCGTCGCGACTGGCCAATCAGTGCTCGCAGGAGAGCCGGTCGGCGCGATGGGAGAGGCCCGGGTGGCGAGCACCTCGGTTTCGAAGAATGGAAATGCCACACCGGAACTCTATGTCGAGTTCCGCAAGGATGGAAAACCCGTCGATCCGGCCCCATGGTGGGCGGACCGTTTTTCTGGAAGGACGTGAAATGATGCGGAAACTGTCGCTTCTGTTTGCCGGTGCGCTGATGGGCGCGTCCGCCATGAGCCTTGTTTATGGCACACCCGGCTCGGCGGCGAACGCTGCAGGGTCGGAGACCTACAAGCAACTGGCCATCYTCGGCGATATCTTCGAGCGGGTGCGGGCACAATATGTGACGCCGCCCGACGACAAGTCGCTGGTCGAGAACGCCATCAACGGCATGCTTGCGTCGCTTGACCCGCACTCCTCCTACATGAACGCCGAGCAGGCGCAGGACATGCGCGTGCAGACCAAGGGTGAGTTCGGCGGCCTCGGCATCGAGGTCACCATGGAAAACGACCTGGTCAAGGTGATCACGCCGATCGACGACACCCCGGCCGCCAAGGCAGGCGTGCTGGCCGGCGACTATATCGCCAAGATCGACGGCGAGGAGGTTCGCGGCCTCACCCTCAATGACGCGGTCGAGAAGATGCGCGGCCTGGTCAACACGCCGATCAAGCTCACCATCCTGCGCCAGGGCGCCGACAAGCCGATCGAACTGACGGTCGTGCGCGACATCATCAAGGTCAAGGCGGTCAAGTTCCGGGTCGAGAACGACATCGGCTACATGAAGATCACCTCGTTCACCGAAAAGACCTATGACGACCTCGAGAACGCCATCGACACCATCAAGAAGCAGGTGCCGAACGACAAGCTCAAGGGCTACGTGCTCGACCTGCGCCTCAATCCGGGCGGCCTGCTCGACCAGGCGGTGAGCGTCTCCGATGCGTTCCTCAACCGCGGCGAGATCGTCTCGACGCGCGGTCGCGATCCGAAGGACGTCACCCGGTTCGACGCCAAGCCCAAGCAGGTCGACGACATCAACGGCAAGCCGATGATCGTGCTGGTCAATGGTGGCTCGGCCAGTGCGTCGGAAATCGTCGCCGGCGCGTTGCAGGACCTGCGCCGCGTCACCGTGGTCGGCACGCAGTCATTCGGCAAGGGTTCGGTGCAGACCATCATTCCGCTTGGCGAAAATGGTGCGCTGCGGCTGACGACGGCGCTCTATTACACGCCGTCCGGCAAGTCGATCCAGGGCAAGGGCATCACGCCCGACATCAAGGTCGACCAGCCGCTGCCGCCGGAACTGCAGGGCAGGGACCTGACGCGCGGCGAATCCGACCTCAAGGGCCATATCAAGGGCGCCGACGAGAGCTCGACCGGTTCAGGCTCGGCAGCCTATGTGCCGCCGGATCCGAAGGACGATCTGCAGCTCATCTATGCCGAGCAGCTGCTGCGCGGCCAGAAGACCGATCCGGCTTTCCCGCCCAATCCGGAAAAGGCCGTTCTCAACCAATAAGGGTTGCGGCCGACGGGTCTGGCCGCCTGATGGAAGCAATGCGATGCTGCCGGGACCGAAAGGTTCCGGCAGTTTGATTCGGGGCAAGGCGAGGCCCTGGGTTGCGGGCGCCAGCGGTGCGCCAGGATTGATGAATTCGCGCATGTCTTTTCGAAGCGATTTCGTCTTCGGAGCATGCGCCCGGGGATGCAGCTTGGCTGACATAGGCAAGGACATCGAACGCCCGCTTGGACAGACCGTCCGACCGCCGCGCGCGGCCGGCAAGGTCAGCGCCGGCGCGATCGCGGCAACCGTGGTCGTTCTGGCGGTGGTCGGCGTCTCCGGTGCGATCGCGCTCAGGGAAAAGCCGTTCCGCAAGCCGCAAGAGGTCGCCGTTTCGACGCCGAAAGTGACGGCGGCGGCCGAGCCTGCTGCCGCGCCGGCAGCATTGCCCCCGGTGGCCGCAGCCAAGCCGGAGGCGCCCGCCAAAACCGACGGGCCGCAGATCATCCATGTGCAGACGGAGGAGGGCGACGGCCCGCCCAAGGCGGGGATCGTCATTCGCGACCCGTCAACCATGGGCCAGAACCTGAAGATCGCCCATATTCCCGACAAGGCGCTGATCGAAGCCAGCGAGACCGGGCCGTTGCCTGCCCGGGCAGCCGATGGCCGGCGCCCGTTCGACGTCTATGCGCGGCCGTGGTCGGGCGCGCGTGGTGCACGGGTGGCGATCGTCATCGGCGGGCTTGCGGTTTCGCAGACAGGCACCCAGGCGGCCATCGCCAAGCTGCCGGCGGAGGTGACGCTGGCCTTCGCGCCGCAAGGCAACAGCATCGGCCGCTGGATGCAGGCGGCGCGGCAGGGCGGCCACGAGATCGTCATGCAGGTGCCGCTCGAACCGTTCGACTACCCGAACATCAACCCCGGCCGCAACACGCTGACGGTGGCGGCGAGCGCGGATGAGAATTTGAAGAACCTGCACTGGGCGCTGTCGCGGACGACAAACTACACCGGCGTCATGAACTACATGGGCGCGCGTTTTTCCGCCGACGCTACGGCGATGGAGCCGTTCATGGCCGAACTCGGCAAGCGGGGCCTGGCCTATATCGACGATGGCTCGTCGGCACGCAGCCTGGCGCCGGACCTGGCGTTGAAGGACGGCGTGCCCTTTGTTTCCGGCGACACGGCGATCGATGCCGTGCAGGATCGCGGCGCCATCCTGAAGAAACTCGACGGGCTGGAAGCCACCGCGCGCGCCAAAGGCTTTGCCGTCGGCATCGGCTCGGCGTTCGACCTGACGGTCGACACGGTGTCGACCTGGGTCACCGAGGCCAAGAAGCGCGGCATAGAGATCGTGCCGATTTCGGCGGTGGCCATCGATCCGCAAAAAGGCTAGCGATCCTCCCAAGCATCGAATTTCCAGCAACGGCCGGAACGAGGGCAAGATGGCTAAGAAGACTGTTGATCGCGAAACGCTGCCTTATCGTCCCTGTGTCGGGCTGATGATCCTCAACGCCGACGGCCTGGTCTGGGTCGGGCATCGCATTGCCGAACCGGACAGCGAATTCGCCGGCACGACACAGCTCTGGCAGATGCCACAGGGCGGCATCGACAAGGGCGAGGAGCCGTTGCAGGCGGCCGAGCGCGAGCTCTATGAAGAGACCGGCATGCGTGGCGTCTCGCTGCTCGCCGAGGCGCCGGACTGGATCAATTACGATTTGCCGGACCACCTCGTCGGCATCGCCTTCAAGGGCAGGTATCGCGGCCAGACGCAGAAATGGTTCGCCTTCCGCTTTCACGGCGATGTCGGTGAGATCCAGATCAATCCGCCGCCGGGCGGACACACCGCCGAATTCGACAAATGGGCATGGCGGCCGATGCAGGACCTGCCCGACCTGATCGTGCCGTTCAAGCGCCATGTCTACGAGGAAGTAGTGGCGGCGTTCCGGCATCTGGCGCAATAGCCTCGACACGAAACGACCGCAGTTGCCGCGCCGGCTTGGCGGTCCTATTGATGTGTAAAGCGCGTCGCGTTTGAACGGATTCAAGCGATGCGCTTCAGGCCGTTGTTTTATGCATGTCGTTCTCCCGAAACCGGGACCACTTTTGGGCGGCATGCACTATCCGCCACGAGAAGGGTCGCCATGAACGACGCCCCCAAGAGGTCACTGCCCAAGGACATCGCTGCCACAGGCGAAGCGGTGGCTGGCGCCATCCTGACCATCGACCTTGGCGCGATCCGTGAAAACTACCGGCGGCTGAAAGCGCACCTGGGCAGCGTGCGCTGCGCCGGCGTGGTCAAGGCCGACGGCTACGGCCTCGGCGCGAGCCAGGTGGCGGCGGCACTCGCCGGCGAAGGTTGCGATATCTTCTTCGTCGCGCTTCTGGGCGAAGGCATCGCCTTGCGCCGCTCGCTCGGGCCGGCTTCCGCCATTTTCGTGCTGAACGGCATTCCGCCCGGTGCCGAGCCCGACGCCGTGGCGGCAAACCTTTCCGCCGTCGTCAACAGCCCCGGACAACTGGCGGCCTGGCGTGCGGCGGCTGGCCGCGCCGGCCGAAGGCTGCCGGCGGCGATCCAGGTCGATAGCGGCATGTCGCGGCTCGGCATGGCGCCCCGGGATGTCGAGCGCGTTGCCGCCGATCCCGGTGCCTTCGATGGGATCGACGTCCGTTTTGTGATGAGCMATCTGGCCTGCGCCGACGAGCCGGAGCATCCGGCCAATGAACGGCAGCGACTGGCGTTCGAGCGGCTGCGCGCACTGTTGCCCGAGGCGCCGGCCTCGTTCACCAATTCATCCGGCATCTTTCTTGGGCAGCGCTTTCACTATGATCTCGCCCGGCCGGGTGCCGCGCTCTATGGCATCAATCCGACACCGGCCCGACCAAACCCGATGCTGCCGGTGGTGCGGCTGCAGGCCATGGTGGTGCAGACACGCATGCTGGAGGCCGGAGTTGGTGTCGGCTATGGCCACACCTTCCGCACCACGGCTCCGCTCACGGCCGCGACGATTTCGCTCGGCTATGCCGATGGCTGGCATCGCCGCGCGGCGTCCGCGGCCTGGTTCGAGGGCGTGCGGCTGCCCTTCCTTGGGCGGGTGTCGATGGATTCGATCATTCTCGACATTTCCGCTTTGCCACCCGGCAGGCTGGGCGAGGGCGATCTCGTCGAACTGCTCGGCCCCTCGCAAAGCGTCGACGACGCGGCCGGCCATGCCGGCACCATCGGCTACGAAATCCTGACCAGCCTCGGCCACCGCTTTCATCGGCGTTACGTCGACGGCTGAGCGGTTTGGCCGCGCTTGACAAGCATGCGCCTGTCGGCAAGGGTCGGTGCATGAGCAACCTCGCCCTTATCAGAACCTTGTTCAGGGTCTGCCCGATCGCGGGATCGTAGCCCCGGCGCGGCCGCCTTGTTGGCGTCCGTCCGAACCGGGGCATCCATACATCCAACACCGCCATCAAGCCTGACAGCCCTCGCGGCTGCCGGCTTTTCATCAGGCTGCCGTCAGTACGGCGGCAAGCGCGCATCTATTCGATGCGCCAATCCAAGAGGTTTGCCATGCAACATGCAACAGGACTGCACCCACAGAACCAGCTCACAGTCAGCGATGCCGACCATGACAGGCTGACAGGCCTGGCGAGAGCGTCGCTCGACCGCACGCCTGAGACGGCCGAAGAGCTGCTTTCGGAAATGGACCGGGCCGTCGTCACGGAAGCGGCGGCGATGCCTGCCGGCGTGGTGCAAATGGGCTCGACAGTGACAATCCGTGGCGAAAACGGGGACACCCAGCGCATCACGCTGGTCTACCCCGGCGATGCCGATATCACTGAAAACAGGATCTCGGTGCTGACGCCGATGGGGACGGCGCTCATCGGCGCAACCGTCGGGCAGGCGGTGTGCTGGAGCAGCCGTGGCGGCAGGGAACTGTCGGTGACCGTCGAAGCCGTCGAAACGCCCGCCTCCGGCCCGCAGCGGTCCTGATCGTGGAGATGATGATGGCAGGCACGAACTGTTGCTTGACGACCAAGGACTTTGCCGTCCTCGAAGTCATTCTGGAGCGTCGACGGGCATTCGCGGACCCGATGGTGGATATGCTTGAACACAAGCTTGCAAACGCCGATCTCGTCTCGATCGATGTGGTCGAACCCGATATCGTGACGCTGAACAGCAGAGTGGTGTTTTGCATCGACGTCGGCCCTGCCGAGACGCGGACCCTGGTGCAAAACGAAGTGCGCGGACCGGTCGGCTCCAGTCTGTCGATCGCCACGAGGCGCGGGCTTTGCATGCTTGGCATGGCCCAAGGCCAGACGGCCATGATCGAACAGGCCGACGGCAGGAACGAGTCGATCCTGATCAAGGCGGTGCTCTACCAGCCCGAGGCTGCGCGACGCGCAGTCAAGGAGAAATCCCCGGCCGAGGTGAGGCGACCATATGGGCTCACCCTGGTCTACAGCGCCGCGGCCGACAGGCGGCCTCTTGGCGAGACGGCTGGAATGCGGCAGACAGAGGACGACGACCCCGGTCCCTCGGCGGCGTGAACGGGCAACAGTGCATGGTCTCGAAAATCGGAATCGATTTTCGGAAAGGATCATGCGCAAATCGGAAAATGCGGCCGCGTCTATGGGCGTCCGGAAGGACGCGGCACGGCAAGGAGTGAACGATGAAAATCATGGTGCTGGGCGGTGGCGTCATCGGGGTGACCACGGCGTACTATCTCGCCGAGGCCGGCCACGAGGTGACGGTGGTCGATCGCCAGAAAGGCCCGGCGCTGGAAACCAGCTTCGCCAATGCCGGCGAGATTTCGCCCGGCTATGCCTCGCCCTGGGCCGGGCCCGGTATCCCGCTGAAGGCGATCAAGTGGCTGCTGATGAAGCATGGCCCGCTGGTCGTGCGGCCGGCCTTCGACCCGCATATGTGGACATGGCTGCTCAAGATGCTGCGCAATTGCACGGCCGAGCGCTATGCGATCAACAAGGCGCGCATGGTGCCGCTGGCCGAATACAGCCGCGACACGCTGAAGGCGCTGCGCGAGGCGACCGGCATCGCCTATGACGAGCGTGCCCAGGGCACGCTGCAGTTATTTCGCACGCAGAAGCAGCTCGACGGCACCGGTGGCGATGTCGAGGTGCTGAAGAAGTATGGCGTGCCCTATGAGATCCTCGACCAGGACGGCTGCACCGCGGCGGAGCCAGGCCTGGCCGGAGTGCGCGAAAAGTTCGTCGGCGGCCTCWGGCTGCCGCGCGACGAGACCGGCGACTGCAAGATGTTCACCGACCGGCTGGCCGAGCTGTGCGTGGCTCGCGGGGTCAAATTCGAATATGGTCTGACGGTTTGGCGCGTTATCCGCAGCCGCAACCGCATCGCCAATCTCAGCACCAGCAAGGGCTGGCTGACCGCCGACGCCTATGTCATGGCCATGGGCAGCTATTCGGCGGATTTCATGCGTCGGGTGAAGCGGCCGATCCCGGTCTATCCGGTCAAGGGCTATTCGATCACCGTGCCGATCCAGGATGCCGCCGTGGCGCCGGTGTCGACGGTGATGGACGAGACCTACAAGGTGGCGATCACCCGGCTGGGGAATCGCATCCGGGTCGGCGGCACGGCCGAGATTTCCGGCTTCGACCTCAGGCTGCACGAATCACGACGGCGCACGCTCGAACACTCGGTCGGCGATCTCTTTCCGGGCGCCGGCGCGATGCGGGACGCGACGTTCTGGTGTGGGCTGCGGCCGATGACGCCGGATGGTCCGCCGCTGATCGGCCGCACCGAGCTTTCCAACCTCTATCTCAACACCGGCCACGGCACGCTCGGCTGGACCATGGCGTGCGGCTCAGCCAAGGTGCTGTCCGATATCATCTCCAGCCGGGTGCCGGACATCGATGTCCGAGATCTCGCACAGGAACGCTATCTGCGATAGGGCGCCGCGACGTCGCCCAAATTCGTCAAAACGCCTGCCTGACCCAGTCTTCGTCGAACAGCAGCCGATAGGCCCACGGGATCGTGACGTTGGTGGGAACCGGGTTGGAGTGGGCGAGATAGTCGTCATAGATCGCCTTCATCCTGGTGTAGAAGGCGGGGTCCAGCACCATCATGCCGTTCTCCGAATCATGGAAGAAGCTGCGGTTGTTGAGATTGACCGAGGAGATGGCGACCAACCTTTCATCGATCATCATGATCTTGGAATGCAGCACGACATCGGGCGCCTTGAACTCGCGAATGTCGATGCGGTCGCCATACTTCTCGACGAACAGCTTGTTGAGCGCGGTGAGGAACCTGCCGCCAATGTCGCCTTTGAGATCGATACGGCCGACAATGTCGATCTTGACGCCGCGGGCGAGCGCCCGGTCGAACGCGTGGTTAAGTTTCGGCGTCAGGTTGAGATAGGGATTGACGATCTGGATATGGTGCTGGGCGGCGTCGACCAGCTCGACGAAATAATCCTCCAGCGCATGGCCATCCGCGTAGGGCACGGAGATGAAGTGCCGCGCCGTGCCTGACGGGCGGTGGCCGTCGGACCGAACCGGAATGGAGAAAGGCCGCGCGATGTTGGTGTCGGCGTCGCGAAGCCACACTGTCGAGAGATGCGCGGCGAGCGCCTCGACCGTGGTCCGGTCGGTGAACTCGATGTCGAAGTCGCTCCAGTTCGAATAGTAGTTCAACGAAAAGCCGTCGGTCCTGCCATATTGCTCCAGATCCGGATAGCGGGACAGATCGATCGGCTGGTGGAACAGGAAGCCGTCATGGATGTTGCGGCCGCCGATGATGACCCGCGAGCGCCCGGGATCCTCAGCCAGCGTCGCCAGCATCTTGATGTGGTGGGTCTTGTGAAATTGTGAGATCTGCTCGTCGATCGGTGCGCCCCGATCGGCCCGCCAGCGGTACTCCTGCAACTCGACATTGGGGAACTCGGCCGCCAGCCGGTGCAGCAGCGCGTCGTCCTTGTCGCGCTCCAGCACGTCTGTGACCATGATGCGCACCTTGGTGCCGAGCGCGGCATGGTGGCGGATCAGCCGTTCGATGATGCGGCCGGAAAAATCCGCCTTGAATTCGAGCGAGGACAGATAGATCAGCTTCAGCCTTGGCGCCTTCGAGAAGTCGAGCGGCAGCTCCGGGTCGCCCCTGTCGATGGCGCTGTCGGGCAGCGGCGTTCCCATCAGCGCCTCGACCTTGGCGTTGAAGCCGTCGCGCGACTTGCGCAGCAGGCGCGGCTCTCCGATCGGCAAGGCGCAGGTCTGCGACAGCCAGCGGCTGGCGTAGAAGGCGCGGCTGAGCGGGTCGAGGCCCGTGGGGTCAGGCGTCGGGCAACGCTCGTAGCGGCTGTCGAAAGCGGCGAGCGCCGGGTCGGCGGTCTCTTCGCGCCGGATGGTGAGGGGCGCGCCGGCCGGGACAAGGCTGGAGCGGATTCTTGCGGTGCAGCGGTTCAGGCTGTCACTTGGGAACAGGCTGACCGTGTCGTCCTCGCCAGACAGGCGAAAGCGGAATGCCATGCCCGCGGCAATGGTTCGCGAACCGGCACCGTCGCGCAGCGCCAACGCGCCATCGCATGAGCCGTCGATCTCGGCCGGTTGCTTGCCCGCCTGGCGCAGCACGATCTCGACGCTGCGCGCCTGCAGGCCGGAAAAATCGAATGTCTTGGGCGCCGAAGGCCGTGCCGCGGCGTCGATGTAGAGCGTCTGCCGCGACACCCGCCAGCGCCCGTCGAAATGGCCATCGCCGCTGCCACCACCGGCCGGCGGCAGATGCGTTTCGGCAACCGGACCGGCCAGGTGCTGCAGCGTCCGGTAGGTCGCCTGGAAATCGCTGTTGCGGATGTCATGGCGGTCATGGCCGAAAGGGCCGGTGCCGTTGGCCCGGTCCATGGCGCCGAGCTGGTGGTCGGCGAGCAGCGCCAGGAATCGCTTTTCATAGTCGCTTGTCCCGGCGTCGCCAAAAAATTGAGCGGCGGCAACCTGGGGCCCCGGAGTCCTGGCCGACAGCGAGGGGCGAGCGCAGGCCTCTTGGCCCTGCAGCAGGTCACAGGCATTGCGGCCGGGCGAGCCGGCACAGCCGGCAAGGACAACGAACGTCAGCCCGGACAGGGCCACGATAATGGCTGCGCGGCGATTCACCCGGTCGCCCCGGCCTTCAGGACGCTCAGTTGTGCCGGGTCGCGCGGCGGCATGAAGCCCTGCGGGAACACCTTGCAGACGGGGATGGCGAAAGTGGCGATCAGCAGCTCCGCCTCGCCGCGCATCTTGCGGGGTGCTGTCTTGTCGTCGCGTATCGTTTTCGCCGAGGCGACGAGGGCACCATCGCAATCGCAATGATTGTGGCGAGCGATGTAGCAGGCATCATGGATCCGGCAGGCTGCGTCGAGGCGATCGACCGGCCGCGCCGACAGATCGCCGGTGCGGGTGCCGGGGCCGCAATAGTTGCCGAAGACGAAAGGCGAAGGGCGGGCCATGGCGTAGCGGATCGGCTTGGGCAGGTCGGCCTCCGGCACCTTGGTCCATGGATTGGCACAAGCGGTAAGGGAGACCAGCGGCAGGATGGCAAGAACGGCTCGCATGTCTATCCGCGCCAGCTTTCTGAAAGATTTCCCACCTGGCGGTCTGCCCGTGGCGGCGCCTGCGCGCCTGATGCCACACTGGCCGGTTTTGTGGCAAGGAAAAGGCGGCGTGTCTAAACGAACAGGCTTCTCTCCTGCTCCACCGCCTTGGTGATGAAGGCGGCGACGATCTGGACGCGGCGCAACGGCCGGACCGATTCGTGATAGACCAGCCAATAGGCCCGGCGGATGGGTGCGACCACGTCGACGGACACCAGTTCCGGCATCGATCGGGCGACGAAGGTGTGCAGAATGCCGATGCCGGCGCCCGAGCGCACCGCCTCGGCCTGGCCGAGTGCCGAGGAGATGGCGAAGCTGGTGCGCCAATCCGGGCTGAACTCGGCCGCATAGTCGAGCGACGGGCTGACGATCAGGTCCGGCACATAGCCTATGAGCGTGTGCTGACCAAGCTCGGCGGCTGTGTTGGGCAAGCCATGTGCCTCGGCATAGGCGCGCGAGGCAAACAGGCCGAGCGAATAGTCGACCAGCTTTCCCGCCACCAGCCGCCCCTCCGTCGGCCGCTCGACGGTGATGGCGATGTCCGCCTCGCGTCGCGACAAGGAGAAGGAGCGTGGCACCGGCACAAGCTGGATCGTCAGTTCGCGGTGCAGGCCCGTCAGTGCGCCGAGACGCTTGGCCAGGAAAGCGACGCCAAACCCGTCCGGCGCGCCGATGCGGATCGTGCCGGAGACGTCGTCGCCCTCGCCGGCGACGGTCGAACGCGCGGCGATCATGTCGCCTTCCATGCGCTCGGCAATGTCGAGAAAGCGCTCGCCGGCCGGCGTCAGTTCGCTGCCGGTGGTCAGCCGGCGAAACAGCTTCGTCCGCAGCGCGTCCTCGAGTGCGGCGATGCGGCGCGAGACGGTGGCATGGTTGAGCTCCAGCCGCCTGGCCGCGCCAAGGATCTGGCCGGCCCGCGCCACGGCAAGGAAGACGCGGACGTCATCCCAGTTCATGGGGGTGGTCCGATCTAATCGTGAACGCCGCGTTCCCGCCCACCCCCCTCTGTCCTGCCGGACATCTCCCCCGCAAGGGGGGAGATTGGC
>NZ_JBFUDZ010000020.1:0-98080 GCF_056404455.1 Mesorhizobium sp. P2_D1 | reverse complement strand
CAATGACGCCCACGACATTCGCACGGGTTATCCCAGCTCCCGGTATGACCGGTTCGCCATCACATCTCATCGCCCTTGCAACTGGTGAACTTCCTTTTCCTTCGCGTCTTGTTTGATTGCCACCGAACCAGATCATGCTGCGGCGCTGATCGGCGCCCGGTAGGTTCCTCCGCGCGTCATGATCGCCCAGGCCGCGCGCGCCGTCCGGTTGGCGGCAGCCACCGTCACGACTCGGGCGGGCCGGCGCTTGAGCATCGCGACCATGCGCGGATCGACCGAGTCAGGCCTTGTCCTTGCCCGCCGAACGAGCGAGGTCATGCCGACCACCAGCAGCCGGCGCAGATAGCGATCGCCCATGCGCGAGATCTTGCCCAATCGTTCCTTGCCTCCGCTGCAGTTGGCAAGCGGCGTCAGGCCCAGCGAAGCGGCGAATTGTCGGCCCGAGCGGAAGCGCTCTGGTTCAATCACCGAGGCAGCCAGCGCAGTGGCCGAGATGACCCCGATACCGGGGATCGTCGCAAGCCGTTGCGACAACTCGTTTGAGCGATGCCAGGCGAGGAGCTCCTTCTCGATTGCTGTCAGCCGGTCCTGCAGGTCTCCGATCTGGCGCGTCAGGCCAACGACGATGCGCTGCGCCAGGGACGGTACTTCGGGCACCTCGCCGGCTGCTAGCCGCGCGGCAAGCGCAAGCGCGTGGTGCAGCCCGCGCGCCATCTCGATCCCGAATTCGGCGAGCAGCCCGCGCACCATGTTCACCAGCTGCGTGCGCTGCTTGACCAGAAGATCGCGCGTCCGGTGCAGCGCCAGAGCCGCCTGCTGCTCGGCCGACTTTACCGGCACAAACCGCATCGTTGGTCGCGTCACCGCCTCGCAGATCGCTTCCGCGTCACCCGCATCGGTCTTGCCGCGCTTTACATAAGGCTTGACGTAAGCCGGCGGCATTAGCCGCACCTCATGGCCAAGCCGGATCAGCTCGCGCGCCCAGTAATGCGATGTCCCGCATGCCTCCATGCCGATCAGACAGGGCGACAGCTTCGCGAAGAAGGGCAGTACCTGCCGGCGGCGCAGCGGCTTGCGGACGACAACATCGCCCACCGCATCAATACAGTGAACCTGAAAAACGCTTTTGGCCAAATCCAGGCCGATCGTGATAATATCCATGACGGGTGGCTCCCTTGGCTCGTGGTCGCTTTGACAGCATCCACACTTTGGCACTCAGATGCCGGGAGCGGGAGCCATCCACATCATCTGCTTTCAGGCGGCAGCAGGGCTGATCGCTACGGCCGACATGCGGCGCAAAGCGGAATATGGGTATCGCGCCGCGACGGTCGAGATTCAACCGCGGCTCAGAGCTCGCCGGAGAGCACTGAAACGAATGCGATATTGCGCCGGCGTCAGCCCGACCTTGCGGCGGAAGAGACGCCCGAAAAAACTCGCATCCTCGTAGCCGACTTCATTCGCCACCGCTTCGACCGGGAGATCGCCCGTCTCCAGCATCTGCTTGGCCTGCTCGAGCCTGAGCGCGTGGATGTAGTCGATCGCCTTCATGTCCGTAGCCCTGGCGAAGCGGCGCACGAAGGAGCGCTCGGACAGGCCTGACAACTTTGTCATGGCGGCGACGGGCGAGGGCGTCCGGTAGTTGAGCTCGGCCCATTTCTGGCACCGGTTGATCACCGCGTCGCTGGTCTGGCGAAAGCGCATGAGCGCGGCGAAAGGCTGCTGGCCCATGTCGTGCCACTGCAGCATGTAGACCTTGGCGACCTCCATCGCCTCCTTGAGGCCGACAAAGCGCGCGATGAGATAGAGGGCGAGGTCCTGCCAACTCGAGCCGCCCCCGGCCATGACAACCCGTTGCGCCTCGCCGCTCAGCACAAGCGACTGGTCCGGCTTCACCTTCACGCCGGGATAGTTGTTCGTGAGCGTCTCGACATAGCCCCAGTGAATGGTCGCCTCGCGATTGTCGAGCAGCCCCGCCTCGCCGAGCAGCACCGCGCCAGAGCATGCGCTGGCCAGCATGGCGCCGTCGTCATGCGCACGCTTCAGCCAGGCGGCTTCGGCGTCATACTGCCCGGCGACGCTTTCGCCCGGATTGACGAAGAAATCGGGGATGCAGACGATGTCGGGGCGGGGGCAATCGGAAAGCGCGTGGTCCGGGCGCACCCAGACACCGTTTGCGGCGCGAAACGCGCTGCCGTCCCCGGCAACCACATAGGGCCGCATGCGCGGCGTGCCCGAGGCTCCGCTGGTGATGAACAGGAAATCCCTACCGGGCGAGGAAAACAAGTCGAACATGCCGTAGATCGTGGAGGCGGTAGCCTCCGGAGCGGCTAGGATCGCCACATTTAATGGTCTGGCCTGTTCAACCATGGCAGAAATGACCGCCTTCTAGCATTTTCGACTTTAGCGACCATGCTCGCGCCGCGCTAGCGTGCTTGAAACGAGGAGACCGCCCCATGGCCGCCACCGCTACCCTTGCACCTTCGAGCATCGAAAGCTTCCGTTCCATCTTGCGCGGCGAGGTGCTGGAGCCGTCGAACCCATCCTATGACGCGACTCGGGTCGTCTGGAACGGCATGATCGATCGCAGTCCCGCCCTCATCGTGCGCTGCCGGAATGCTGCCGATGTCGTGGCGTCGGTGAATTTCGGGCGCGAGCAGGGGTTGGCGATCGCAATTCGCTCGGGCGGCCACAATGTTGCAGGCTACGCCGTCTGCGACGGCGGGCTGATGATCGACATGTCGCTGATGAAGGGCGTACGGGTCACGCCCGGCCTCGACCGTGCCTTCGTCGAGGGCGGCGCCACCTGGGCCGATGTCGATGCGGCCACCACCCCGCTTGGCCGCGCCACTCCAGGCGGTCTCATCTCGGCGACGGGCGTTGCCGGCCTGACGCTTTCCGGCGGCATCGGCTGGCTGCGCGGAAGCCACGGCCTCAGCATCGACAATCTGCTGGCCGCCGATCTGGTGACCGCCGATGGCCGCCTCATCCATGCCGACGCGACGCAGAACCCGGATCTCTTCTGGGCGCTGCGCGGCGGTGGCGGCAATTTCGGCGTGGTGACGAGCTTCGAGTTCAAGCTACACCCGATCGAGCAGGAGCTGATGTTGTGCGGTCCGGCCTATCCCGAAGAGCGCGCCAACGAGATCATTCCGCTCTGGCGCGACTTCATGCAGACCGCACCCGACTGCCTGAGCGGCCTGGCCGAGTTCTCCACCCTGCCCGACGACCCCTCAATTCCCGAGCATACAAGGGGCCGGCGCGTCCTGGCGCTCGCGCATGTCTATGACGGACCGGCCGACGAGGGCGAGCGGGTCGTGGCGCCGTTGCGCAGTTTTGGGGAACCGCTTGTCGATTTCAGCGGCCGCATGTCATATCGCACCATCCAGTCGCTCTATGACGGGCTGTTCCCGAAAGGCCGCGACCGCTGCTACTGGAAATCCACCTACCTCTCGTGCCTCGACGACGAGGTCACCGAGGAGATCACCGCGCGGATGGCGAAGCGCCCCTCCGAAATGACCTTCGCCTCGATCTGGAAGTTCGGCGGGTTCGTCCAGCGCGTTGCAGCCGATGAGACTGCCTTCGGCGACCGCTCCATGCCCTTCATGCTCAGCCTCGACGCCATCTGGCCTGGCGCTGACGAGGACGATGCGAACATCGGCTGGGTTCGCAGCTTCTGGCAGGACATGCAGCGCTACTCGACCGGCCGCCTCTATCTGAACTTCCCCGGCCATGGCGAAGGAGCGGATCTCGTGCGCGACGCCTTGGGAGCCGAGGCCTACGCGAGGCTCGCCAAGATCAAGCACAGATACGATCCGGACAATCTGTTCCGGCTCAACCAGAACATCCTGYCAATGCACTGACGCACAATCCAAATCGGGCGTGCGGTGGCGACTCTCGTTTCGGCCCTGGTGGCTTTAGTCGCGCCCAGCGTGGTCGCCGCGATGTCCGCTTGCAATCAGTGGCAAATCTGTCCGCAACGGCCGAGATTGGGCGCAAAGCAGCCACGGTACCTCTGCCACCACGAGGCGTAGGCCGAAGGTCCAACATCTTGAACCGGATACTCTACTCGCTCATCAGGCTACGACCAATAAATCCGACAAGGGAGAGTGTACCCGCCGGTCTTGGCGGATCCCAAGTCGCCCCGACTTCCTCCGCTAAGGTTGCCCATCCCGCAAGCTTGGCGGTCCATTCGGGCGTCATGCGCCTGTCCGTTGCCCACCCCTCGAACACGTCGGCCAAGTGCATCATATGTCGATAGCCGAGCTCCTCGCGCAGGTCCTCCGACCAGCGTTGCTCTGCAGCTTGATCGAATATGCGTGCGAGTCCTTCTGCCGAGGACTTCGACTGGTTCCTGCGCTCCTCCATAGCGTTCAACGCGAGCAGATTGTGCGCCGAGCGACGAAGTCCGTCTCTTTGCTCTGAAGTGAGACCCTTGCCCGTCTCCGCCCGAATTTCGAGAGCCTTGGCCAGCCTGATCCTTTGCTCAGGAGTTAAGCGGGGCATCGATGCAGCTTTCCTGGTTAAACGAACTCGGGGGCGCTAAGCATTTTCCGATCAATCTGTAGAGGAGGGCCGGACGTCAGATTTCCGACTGACCAGCCCACGGCTCCGCCTTGCTTTCTGGCCATCAGCATGCCGAGACCGTCCAACACCGACCATGCCAAGACGCAGACGGCAGYGCCATGCCACCACGGTTCGCAATGTCGAGTTGGCAAAGGCCATCGATTGGAGTGGATCCCATTAGCTTGCGCCCAGCGTCGACAATCGCGGCACAGGGATCAGGCTCTTTTTGCGAGCCTGCTGAGTGTCGATCGCGAGCAACCGGTAGCGGAAACAATACTGTTCCAACTTTGCCCGTCTTTAAGCATTTTCACGATAGCCGCATTGCGTTTCGCGTCTTCAGGTCGGCCTCGATAAAGACCGCTGCGCCTAGCCTTCTCGATACCTTGCGACTGACGACGACGCCGGTCCTCATAGTCCTTCCTGGCGATAGCCGCGAGCATGTCGAGCATCATTCCATTGATCGCTGCGAACATCCGCCCCGTGAACTCGTCAGACGTGGTTGTCATCATCGTGTGGGAGGTCGGCAGGTCCAGGGCGACAACGCGCACCTTGCGATCATCCATTTCGCGCTTAAGGCGATCCCAATCGGTAGCGTTCAGGCGGCTCAACCGATCGACTTGCTCGATCAGAAGAATGTCGCCGGGCTGACAGTCAGACAGCAGCCGGAACAGTTCCGGCCGTTGGAGCGAGGCGCCGCTCTCGTTCTCGATATAAGTCGCAGCGATGGTCAAACCTTTATCCTTCGCGAATTTCTGGAGATCGACATTCGCCCGTTCGGCGTCCTGGTCTTTGGTCGATGCTCGGAGATAAGCGCGGACGAACATGAAAACCCTCCTTGGTTCGATTTAAGTGGTCCCCCAATATGCGGTTCGATTTGAGTTGTCAAACGACATTTATCGAACCGCGCCAAAGACGGTTCGACAAAGGTACACCCAAAAGACATGCTGACTACGCTGTTCAACACAGCGCCACGGCAGCGGTTCAATCGGAGAACTGCGCTTAAGGAGGATGATGCGATGAGAGAAGACGAACGCATTTCGATCGTTAAGGAACTCCTCTTTGCCTACGTGAAGAGCCCGTCCTTGCGCCACATCCGCGACCCCTATTCGCTGATCAGATTGGCGCAGGAGATCGTTAGGCGGGTTGACCGGGGCAATTCGATCTGGAGGAAGTGGGACGGGCAACGTGAGGTCCTTCTCAAGTCCGCCCTGGGTTGTTGGATACCAGTCGAGGCTCTGCGCGACTTCATCAACGAGATGCCGGGGCCACTGGCTACGACGACAGATGTCGGCCAGCGCCTGAGAGCGTTCGAAGACGAGGAATATTTCTCGTACCCAAAAGAGGAGCTTCGCCCTGGGTGTCTCGCCCTCTACGACAAGGAAAGGGCCGAGGGTACCGAGCTTCCTGCTATCATCGGCCTGCTCAGGGACCACGTAGAACAGGAAGAGGAGCGGCTTCGGGTAGAGCAGGAGGAACGGTATAGGAGATTGCGTGAAGAGGACCAAATTGCTGGCGAACAGCGGCTCCTGTCAGGCGCTGACTGCAAGTGGACGCAGCTCCAGAAATCTCCTCATTGGTATTGCCGCACCAACGGCAGGACATACCGTCTCTCGCCAACGAAGGACAAAATGTGGAACCTCTACCGCGTTAGTTCGGTCTCGGAGGAAGACGAGAGAGCCTTGATCGGGAAGTACCAAGGGCGTGGTGACGCGACGAAAGTGGTTTCGCAAATGACCTATCAGCCGGAGCCAAAGTGGTAACTAGGGCGGATGAGCCGAGCAGAGCGGCTCCCCGCCGCCGCGACCTGGCCACCGCACCCTGGAATGACGATCCCGCTCCGCCTGACCTGCTGGCTCTATGACCTGCGTGGACAGGAACGAGGATGTCGCGGGGGGTCAGGAAACCGCGTTGCCAGAAAACGGCCCAATCCGGCACGGGCGGTGCCCAGCCGGGAGGGGGAGTCGCCCAACTCGGACCCACTGGACCGTCGGTGGTGATGGTGTTCTTGAGTAGCTTGCTCAGGCGCATGTCACTATGCTCGGACTTTTATGGTCAGGCGGGGAACTCGTATGGCACGCCCGAACGTCATACTTATTGCGACGCTGCAACTATCGAAATTGCTCCGAACGATATTTGCCAGACTTGCCGGCCCATTACAAAATATGATCGCGTTCGGAACTACCGGCAAAGATCCAGTATCCAGTCGCCACCTTAGAGCCCTCAACGTATTCGTCACGCTGGTAGTGCTAAGTACAATATTCGTGATAGGACAGTCTTTGTTTCGCCTTGGATTCGCTAAGCATCACGCCTTGATTTTATGGGCGTCGTTTATCCTATTCATGTGGGCACTTACTCCGCTGTCAAATCGGTTTGGCGAAGTTGTAGCGACAACATATTTTGTCGGCGTATCTTGGATCGGTTTTGTTGTTCAAGGATACATCGCCGGCTCTTCCCTTGGCAGTCATTATTTCTTATTAGCGGCCCCCGCGGTATCGATTTCTCTCGGATCCAGGCGAATGTTGATCGCAATATTACTTTTGTTCTGGGCGCTTTTCGGATTCTATATAGTGGAATTCACATTTCCAAGCTCCTCGTTCGAGCCTGTACCAGGGGATTTTGCCGAACTAAACTTGCAGTACTGTTTATTTGGTTCGTCTATATTGGTCTTTTGGTCGATCTACTATGCTCTCTATGTAGGTGACCGCGCTGAAGCGGCGCTTGAGCGTGAATATGAGCGATCGGAACACCTCTTGCTTAATCTCATGCCTGCATCGATTGCTGCAAGATTGAAAGAAAAACCAGACGAAACTATCGCTGACCACTTCGACGAGGTAGCTATTCTTTTTGCCGACGTAGTCAATTTTACGCCTCGCGCTAGCAAGTTACCCGCGGTAGAGGTTGTACGGTTCCTCAATCGAGTCTTTACCAGATTTGACCGCTTGGCAGCGATCCATTGCTTGGAGAAGATCAAAACGGTTGGAGACGCCTACATGGTGGCGGGTGGCATGCCTGACCGCCATCAAGGGTACGCTCGACGGGTAGCCGAGTTGGCACTCGACATGCTGGACGCGACCCGCGACGTCTCGGAAGAGATAGGAGAGGAAATAGCCATACGGATAGGAATCCACGTAGGGCCGGCAGTCGCAGGAGTGATCGGGACACAGAAGCTATTTTACGATGTATGGGGAGATACCGTGAATACCGCATCTCGGATGGAGTCACTTGGTAGTGCCGGCCGGATTCAGGTGACCGAGACAGCTATGCAGATTCTGGCTGACGAGTACGTGTTTGAGAGACGCGCCCGAGTTCATGTCAAGGGGAAGGGTGAGATGGAACTGTACTATTTGCTCGCCCGCAAAGCCGTGGGCGAGCGCGATCAGCCTATCCCCGGTCCTTGACAGCCAAGGGCGGAGGACACCGGCGAATGAGCTTCGTTCGCTCTATATCGCCTCGCCGGCGCGGTCTGGCTGCTTGAAGAGCGCGTTCGCGACCTCGAGCGGCTTCTCGGCCGCAAGACCATGGAAGTGGAGATCCTCAAAGACGCGCTGGCCAGGTCGGAGTCAAAAAAAACCGAACTTGCGGCTCTTGTCGCAGCCGAGGGACGGTTCCCGATGAAGTCCGTTGCCGAGACCCTCGGGGTGGCGCGTTCCCATCTCCATGACAAGGTGCATCGCTGCGCGGGCCTTATCGCAAACCCGACGACGATGGGCTCTTGGAGCTGGTCGCCGCCTAATCGACGCCCGACCTATGGCTATCGTTGCATCACAGCCCTGACGAACAGGGAACGCGCCAAGCGCGTGCGAGAGGCGTTGAACTGCTGGGGTCCTGCCGACTGGAAGGGCGAAGGCAGACATACCGCGTTGATCCGCAACGAACGAATGCTACGCGAGGGTAAGCCCGATCTGGTCTGCGGATTCCCGGGCGGCGGCGGAACCTGGTACACATGTTCCCTCGCCGAGAAGCTCGGAATCACCGTTATCATGCTGGCCTGACCTCACTCGGGTTCCACCGTCTCCATACGCCCTGGGCTCTCCTTAACGGTCGCCTTTGTGCGGAGCGATCTCATTGGCAATGGAGGTGATCTGGTAGATCAGCACGTCCGAGCTCATCTGAGAATAGCGGTTGAGGTCGTTGTTCGTGTCGGCACGCTTATTGCCGATGAGGCCAAACAGTTTCGCCTTGGCCATGATGGCGGAGATTGCCGTAGCCGGCTGCCCGCGCTGATGCGCTAATGCAATCGCGCAGTCCAGTTCCGCGGCGAGCGACTCGCGCGTGACGATTACTGCGTCAGCGAGTTCCTTGACCAATTCACGAATACGGTTTGAAATCTTAGCACTTCTTAGCAGCCGCGAAGAGTTCGCGAAGGCCGTTTGTTTGGAGCATTTGAAGCCTGCCTGTTGGTATGCCTTGTACGCTGGCCACCCGTACGCGCGGAGCTGGCAGAATCTCTCGTGCCTTGGATTGTTTAGTGCAGGGTTGGAAGACTTCCCCCTTGCGTCTGAAGAGCCGCCGAAGGCTTCGAAGGAGCTCCTCCGGGCCCGTCCAGGTAAACCCCGGGCTGCTAAGGCTCTTTCCTCGTCCTGTCTGCAGCCGGACATGATGCCGCTTCGGCGGGCAGAATGCGCAGATGCGTCGATCCGAACCTGGTTGCCGCTACGGATCACCATCATCTCCCGAATCAAATCTGACATCAATGTAAGGACCAGCACTGACGATTCTCTGAGCACTGAAGGCAACTTGGCGGGACCGACCCCTTGCCGCTCAGGCCGACATCAACTCGATCCCCGGCAGCCGCCGCCCTAGCCGAGATCCGATCCGCCAGCAGATGCGCGGCGAACCCGCGAGTGCTTGAAGCTCCGTCGCCCGGCGGACCGGCGGCATCGCCCGTTCCATGTGCCGTCGACACTTACAATTCTTTCTGGCGTCTTCAGACCGCCCTTCAGTGGGGCAGAAGGCAGCAGAAGTCAGCAGCAGGCCGCCACAGACTTGGCTGCGAGCGTTTGCACCGGGGAGCAGATCGAGACCTTGGCTAGCTCTGACTTCGGGACGTAGAACGGCATCCGCTTGGCTCCGTGATGGTGCACCAGATGGTAGCGATGCATGCCGCCGATGATAGCTATCTCTCTATCGTGCTCTGCGATTGGGGGCGGAGACACGCGCAGTCCGTGAACCCAGCGATAGGCGATCTCGATGCTCTTCGACTTACACCGCCTGTGCCAGGGGTCTCTATCCTAGTTGCCTGGTAGGTCAGCTTGGAATGGACGTCCGCCACGTCGGCCTCGATAAGCACGAAGTCGCTGGCGGCATGGTCATCAGGGCCGTCGCCATCCTAGGATAGATAAAGCTTGTGGGGAGCGTAGTCCCAGGCTGGCACGAGGGCCTGTGGGATGTTCTTCCGCCCCTTGCCCCATTTCTGCGCTTTCCGGTCTATCTCCGCCTGGGAGAGTTCGAATTCCTCGTCGAGCTTTCCTTCCATGATGGCCTTCGCCGTCAGGTTGTTCAGCCCGCGGCCAATCAGCCGAATGAGCTCGGCGGCGTCGGCGGCGGCGAATGTCACGCTTTCCCCATCAACCCGGGTCTGACACAGAGGCCCAAGGAGGCCGATGGCGCAGAGCTCCTTCCAGAATGAATTCCCCGCTTACGCTATGGATATCTGATCTGCAGTGCCTTCTTCCGGCAACCAGCGACAAAGGCAGAGCATCGAAGAGCTCTTCATCGCCACGGAAGAGCCCTTTGTCCTGGCAGAAGACCCGCAGAAGACCCCGAAGGTACGGTTCCAGTTCCAGGCTCGTCAAGGCAAACACAGGGCTGCAGGAATCCCCATCGGCAACTAGTTTGACCCGAGCCGTTCGGACGCGTGATCTCTTTCAGCTTGGCTGGGGTGAACTCAGGGACACCGTTCGCCGCGGCGCCAAATCCGTTTCGCAGCGCCTGTGGCCCAGCGTTTGACTCGGCACCGCTTCCATCGTCATGGCGCTCCTTCAGACCATCGCAACTCCCGCAACCTCGTCGATCTCGTGCCCACGCAGCTCGATCTGACAGTGCGACGGTCGGAACATTGCTGCCCGCACGGCGGAACGGGAAGCCACAACTTCAGCCTTGAAGAAGTCGAGTTGCGATTTCATCGGATCAGCCTCCTGTCCCGGTTCGGATGTCACCGTCGCCGCCGCGGTTGTTCGAAGCAGGGGCTCTGCCCCTTCCACCCCGAGAAAGGACATTCGTCCTTTCAACCTCTCCATCATGCACACGGCCTAGTACTTCAACGCTCACGCCATCACGCTCTTGAAGGGGAATGTCGTTCCTATTGCTGCCCCGGTCGTCTGTCACTGTCACCCCCTTCTATAGAAAGGGGGTTAGTGACCGTGACGGTGACGTTTTCGGGTTGAGGTGTCACCAAAGGGGTCATCAAGTGCCACCGGTGACGATGACGGTGACGTTTTCACCATCGGTGCAGATGAGATGTTCGTCGTGCAGGTGTTTACGGTTCTTGCTGAAGAGCTTCCGGCGGGTATCCGGCGACTTGTCCGGCCACATGGCGTAGCAGGCCTCCTGCCACGTCGCCACGGTTGCTGAACCACCGCTGGAAATTCGGCTAAGCGCACCGARCATCTGGTCGGCAATGGTCTGCTTGCGTTGTGCTTTTGCCTCGTCAAAATTCAACGCGGACGGCTCCAAGGCCCGCAATTGCCGGATGACCTGCACAGATATTATCCCGTCGGCACTCTCGATATCAGCGCCGTTAATGTCGAATGCGAAGCGAGCACCGCCTGGCCCGTTGCGCATTTTCTCGACCTCAGCGAATGACGCTCCCGATTTCCCTTTATTCACCCGCACCACTGCATCGGCACGATCAAAGAACACCCGACTGCCGCGCATGCCGCTGTTCTCATTTTTGCCGGTATGGTGGAGGGACAGGACGGCGCATTCCAGTTCGCGAGCGGTCCTATCGGCGTTGCTCATGTATTCCGAAGCGGCGGTGGCGTCGTCTTGGCTCTTCGGACCGAAGCTGGCCGCAAGCGTGTCAACGATGATGACCGCGACAGGCAGGCCCGATTGCTTCGCAAACTTTTGAGCGGCGCCCATCACAGCAATTCGGGACGCATCGGCAATAAGCCCCTGGACCGGGGCCTCCATGAGAGCGATCGGCAGGGAAGCGGCTTCGAGCCCGAGATCGCGCGCAGCGGCTACCAATCGAACCTTTGCGCCCTCGATATCTTCGCCGGCCACGTATAGGACACTACCGCGGCTTACCGGCCTGTTGGCCCATTGCTTGCCGCCAGCCACGGCCACCGCCGTTCTGATCGCAAGGCCGGTCTTTCCAGCGCCGCTCGGGCCGTAGATCAAGCTGGGGCCGCACGGCAGGACATCTGGGATAATGATCCGGCGTCGGGGCTTGTCGTGCAGGAGCGCATGCTCGATCTCTGCCAAGGTGATGAAGGTGTTGCCCATCGACCGTCACTCACCCAGAAATTCTTCGTCGTGAGGAGGCGCTTCGCATTGTTGGCGGGTCTTCGGGGCTCGAGCGGGCAACTCATCGAGAAAGCTTTCCAAGTCACGTCGCAAAATCACGGTGCGCCGGCCAAATTTTCGGGCGACAAGTTGCCCAGCATTGATCGCCGCAAAAATCCGCGTGCGGCCGATGCCGGAAAATTCAACGGCCTCCTCGATGGAGAAACCAAGTTTGTCGGTGTTCATGAAAATGCTCCACGGGTTGTTAACGTGGAGCAACGTTGGGGCGCAGCACCTGAAAAAAGTCTGGCAACGGATCGTCCCGGAATTTAATGGCGGAATTTCCGTGACAGTTTTTTGTCGCCTATAGAAACAACGCCCTTGCCTGGCGGATCACTTCCAGATCCGCGTTCGTCAATTCGACCTCTGCCACATCTGGCTTCGGCGCGGGGGGCTTGAGCGRCTGGATTGCGACCTTCCGCGCCTTCGCCTCGTCCGGCGTCGCGCCTTCGATCTTCTGCCCGGCGGCGCTTGCCTTCTTAGGTGGCCTGCCGCGCTTCTTGAACTGGTATGCCTCGGCCTGGTTGATCACCTCCCAAAGAATTAGCCCGCGATCGTGAGCCGCCTTGTGCGCGCCCTGTAGCATGGCGGCCATTCTTTCATCCTTACGTGCGGCGCTCAGCCGATTTCTAAGAGTCCGCTCGTTCTCGCCCTTCCATCGTTGGACGAACCGCGGCGACCTGGTCAGAATGCGGACGGCCTCGCTGTCCGAACACCGCCGCTCACCAATGACATGGTCAGCATCGAGGACAAGCGCGATGTCCCTCTTCCAGTCTCGCGGCCGGCCACGCTTGCCGCGGTTGTATAGTGAACGGGAACTGGGCTCGCGCTCCAAAAGAAGCGCTATAGCCAAATCCCTCCAGGGCACACCTTTGTCAGGGATCAGTTCAATGCGATGGCGATCGCAAACGAGCATCAGTTTTTTCCACAAGTCTTCGACGGCGTCCCAGTCGAGAGGCTCGGTGGTGGAATCCTTCATGATCCCACTCCAAGCCGAACGACATTGCCGTCCCGCACCGGCACCAGGGGGACCACCGCCCGAGCTGCCAGTTCCTCGAGCCCGTCAACAATCCATTTTCCGTAATGCCTCTCAATCATCGGCACTGACGTATCGTGGAGGGCCGCAACCAGCCGAATCGGCAGATTGGCGCGGATGCCACGCACGATCGAGGAATGGCGCAGGGCGTATGGGATCACGTCGAGCATCTTCGCCCGTTCCCTGACGTCGTGCCACGGCCGATGCAGTTCGCTCGGCGAGTGCCAAGGACCGCGCCCATCACGGACCCATCGAATTCCGCCCGCAACCTGCTTGTACCGCCAGCGCTCCAGTAACGGAGCGTCGTTCTTCCTGCCCGTTTCCGTTGCCACCAGCGCGTCTAGCACGTCCTTGCCGACGGCAACGGGAATGCTGCCGCTCTTCCCGCCTCTACCCTTGCGGCTCACTGGCACCATCAACCGTCCGTGGCTCCGCTGCACATCACCGACTTTCATACGTGCGATCTGCGAGAAGCGCGCGCCGGTCCCCGCAAGGACCACAACAAGTTGGAACAAATCGCCGTCCCAATCCTGTTCGTCATCGATCTCCCGCGCCGCGGCAAGCAGCGCGCCCACCTGGGCATCACTGAGTATCTGATTGTCACGCGCCAGCGGAACGGGGTCATCCTCGTCGCTCTGCTGGGCCTTCAGGCCGTGCTTAATGACGGCTGGCAAGGTAGGTTCCAGCCGGCGACGGTGCGCGGCATAGGCGCCGTTGAGCGCCGCTTTCAGGTCATTGATGGTGCGCTGCTTTGCCGTCACCTTCAGCGTCTCCGGCAAGCGGTCGCGCCACTCTAGGAGGTTGCTTTCCTTCAAGGCGTGCAGCGCCACGTCCACCAGCGGTGCTGCTGGAATTGCTTTCTGTTTGCCGCGCTTCTCCTGGCCGAGGATGTACCGGCTGAGCCGCCTGCTAGCATCTGAACGGACCGTGCGGCCAGCCCTTCTGCTCTCGCGCGCATCGCGGTCGGAAATATAAGATTCGACAGCCAGGCGCACCGTAAGCACTGGCCCGTCGGCTGCGGCCTTAGCTCCCCTGCGCGCCTGATCGACAATTTGGCGAGCCCGCGCCTCGGCCTGCGGGAAAGTGAACAGACCTTCCGTCGGCTTGTCGTTGAGGTCATTGGCAGGGCCTACGGGCGCTTGCTTGTAGTTCGCGCCCGGTCCCCAGTTGCGCCATCGGGCAAACCAGACACCGCCCCGCTTGCCTTTGCGATACCAGAGCGCTGCCTCAGCATCGAGGCGCCTCGGATATTCACCAGCACCGAGCTTGGAACGAGCATTCGCAGTGGTGATTGGTGCTTCCTTGAGGGTCTTCGCCATATTCCCGCCTTTCGATTTTCGAAAACACGTCGAATATACGTCGAATATATCCCCCCGTACAGTGATGAACGGAAAGGAACGAAACCCTTGCAATTACTGGACTTTTGCGAATGGCCGTGAACGGCGAAACCCGGAAAAACCAGCCCTCTCACGGCGGGAACAGGGGTTCGATTCCCCTTGGGCGTACCATTCTCTCCATCAATCATCCGATCTCTCTGCTCTCGTCGCTTCTGGCGCAGCGGGGCCGATTGCATTAGCATTGCGGCGTGGATCCTGAGCTAGCTCAAGCGGCGCGCAGAACGCCGGGTGCAGGGCAGGTCCAGACCGGCAGTTGATGCCACGCGGGGAGGAAGGCCAATGCAGAAACTGCAATCGCAGGGCGTGCATCACATCACGCTGGTCGGCGCCGGGCGCCAGACCTCGATCGATTTCTGGGAAGGCGTGCTCGGCATGCCGTTCATTTTCGAGCAGCCCAACCTCGACAAGGCAAAAGAGAGCCACCTCTATTTCGATCCGGGCGACGGCCGGCTGATCACCATCTTCACCGATGAGAGCCGTACGCCTGAGAAGCGGCGCACGCCGACGGATCCGGGTTGCGTCCACCACATCGCCTTTTCGGTGTCGCGCGTCACCTTCTTGCAGGCGGTTGGCCGGCTCGACGAGCGCGGCATCAAGCACAGCGGCGTCAAGGATCGCGGCTTCATGGATTCGATCTATTTCGAGGATCCGCTCGGCCTGCTGATCGAGCTTGCCTCCTACCGCTTCGAGCCGCCGGCGGGGTTCACCCATGCCGATGTGTTGATGGAAGCGCACAGTCTGCGTGTCGCGCGCGGCGACTACAACATTGCGGAAGTGCATCTCGCCGATGCGATCCAGGCGCTCGTCGAGCGTTCCCGCGCAACCTTGTCGGACGACCGGGCACCGAAGAACCCATACTGAACAAACCAGAGGGAGGAACAAATGGCCAAGACAATAACGAAGAGCGCGAAAAAACCGGCGGCCAAGGTAGCCGCTAAACCGGCGGCGAAAGCGGCGGCTAAGCCAGCGGTGAAGGCTGCTGCCAAGCCCGCTGCGAAGGCCAAGGCAAAGCCGGCTAAGAAACCCGCCGTGAAGCTGAGCATGCTGAAGCCCAGCGTCAACAACATGACCGTTCGGGTGTTCGCGCGCGCGGCCGGGCTGGGCGCCGACGAGACCGATGCCTGGGGCCACACCCGCTCGCCCGAATTCACGGCGCGAAACCCCTCGCATTTGACGCCAATGATCGAGGACAAGGGCCTTCCCAGGGGCGTGTTGTGGGAAAGCTGCGCCATCATGCAATACCTGGCGAACAAGCACGGGCTGGAGAAATTCTATCCCAAGGCGCCGGCCAAGCGGGCGATGATCGACAGTGCCATGTTCTACCTGGTCGGTACGCTCTATCCCTATGTGGCGCGCGCCACCTATCCGTTCCTTGGCTTCCCGCAATATGCCGGCGAGGTCGGCCATAGCGACGCGCACCCCGACAAGAAGTCCGAAGCCCAGAAGGCCGCGATGGCCGCGATTGCCGAGCCGCTGGAGGTCTTCCACAGTTTCTTCAGGGACGGCAAGCCGTTCATCGGCGGCAAGAACCCGTCGATCGCCGACATCCGCCTGGCGGCGACGCTCGAGTTCCTGGCGGTCGTCGATTATCCTCTGCCCAAATGGGCCAAGGAGTATATGGCGGCGATCGAGAAGAAGCTCGGCAAGGCGTACGCCGAGCCTGCCGGCGACGTGCGCGGCTACATCGCCTATGTGAGATCGCAAGCCAAGGCCTGAGGTTAAAGGGGCCCAGGTTAAGGATTCGTTAACCAAAGCCCTGTCTACTGGCGATAATTCACCCCGCGACCACGGATGTACTGGCGCCGAGGTGGAAGGAAAGGTCGGCGCAATGCCGGCCTTTTTGCTTTCGCTCACTGTCGACGTGACGTCCTATCTTCTTGTTTTAACGCAATTCCAGACGGAAAACTCGTTTCACTCCTTTCCTGGAATTGCTCCGGTGTCGCATTTTTGGCGTCAACTTTTTGCCCAGAGATATTGTCATTGCCGGCATTGGCCTTACCATCCATTTCGGCAGTCGGCATGGACTGCCGGTCAGGAGTGAGACGAGGGCTGGCGATGAAAAGCGTTGCGAGGCAGGCTGTGGTTGCGGGGATGATGCTGGCAGGCGCCGTTCATCCTTCAAATGCCGCTGAACTCAACACCATGAGCGATGTCGGGGCTGCGATCCAGGCATGCTGGACGCCGCCGGCGGATGCCGGAACTGCCAGCGTTACCTTGAGCTTCAGCTTCAAGCGGGACGGCACGCTGATCGGCCCCCCGAGGCCGACAGCCATCCATGTGAACGGCGACGCCAATGCGAAAAAATCATTTGTCGATGCCGCGACGACGGCCTTGCAGAATTGCCTGCCCCTGACATTCTCATCGAAGTTGGCCCAAGGCGTCGCCGGCAACGTGTTCACGTTGCAATTCACGTCTCCCAAGTAAGGCGACAGGGAAGCCGGAACCGCCTTGCCACGGCGGTGCACTCAGCTCTTGGCGTATGCTGGTTCAGTGGTGACTGCGCCTCGCCTCGGCATGCCGGGCAAGGTCAGGCGTCTCGAAGACATAATCGTTCCAGGCCGATTCCGGAACCTGGCCGGCCAGATAACATTCCAGCAACAGGCTTTGCTCGGCATTGAGGGGCCTTGGTGCACGCTCGTGATCCAGCCCCAGCGAGTGAAACAGGTTCCTTGTCAGGTCCGAAACCGTGAAGTGGATCGACATCTGCGTTCTCCTCTCTCCTGGCCCATTCAACGCTGAAGCCCAGGCAAAGGTTTCAAGCTCAAACACAAATAAAGGATGGTCTGGAACACAAGGACAGTTGGAACAGAGGGACGCTCACGGCGTTGTGATAGACATCAGCCAGGAGAAACGCCATGGCAACGTTCAGGGAAATGAGGGTGCTGGAGATCGTCGAAGACGGCTCCCTGACCACCGAACAGAAAATCGCTGAACTGCGCGAGATCGAATCCGAGGCTCGTGGGCTGCAGCGGGCTGCGTCGGAGAGCCCGATGGGCGACGATGATGGCTGGCAGGACGATTTGCGTCAGGTACGTCTCGCACTCGACAAGCTCGGTGCGAGAGAACCCAAAAAGGGCGCTGCCTCGCTCTGAACGCAGAGCTTGATGACAGGCATTTGCCAATCGATCGCTATTCGCAGACCATGCGAGCTCTCTTGCCGGGCTCGGTGACGTTTCTGCACGTCAGCAGCTTCGCCGGTTCAGACGCGGAGGCCGGCGCGGTCGAGACCCTCGTCCGGTGCCGTCTTGGCGGGGCATGGGTCACCACCCTGCGCTCGGAAAGTCGCTGTGGCGGCTGCGGCGCCACCGGAAAGGCGCCGTCTTCAACCTGCTCGTATTCGACACGTGGTGGCGGACGATCCCAGAAACGCCTGACATCGAGCGGCCTCGGGATGACCACGGTGCCATCATAGGTGCGCGAGCAGCCGCTCCCGAAAAGCAGCATCAGCCCCATGAAGCAAGGCGAGATCCGTCCAACCATCCGCAATATCCCTTGAAGCTTATATAGCGGCTTCAATCCTGCCGGCAAGCCGGCGGAATAACGCAGGCCGTGTCGACCGAAATATCTAACCGCCCATTAAGGTTAGCGGATCGTTAATGCTTGTCGGGCACATTCCGGCGACGAACCGCGGGGGAGGGTTCGGCCTTGGTTTTCGGGTGGGACGGCATGGCGGAAGCGGACGACACAATCGGCGCGCGCGGCAAGCGCGAGCCTCGCAAATCGGCAGCGCATGGCGACGCTGCATTACCGTCCCCTGCGGGCAGGGATTCGACCGACGCGCTTCGCCAGCTGGTCGAAGCCGGTTCGGACTGGGTCTGGGAGACCGACGCCGAACTGCGCTTCTCCTGGCTCTCGCAAAACTACCAGGCAGCCACCGGCATCGATCCGGCTGATGTGCTTGGCCGGTTCCGCTTCGACTTCCTCGACCAGGTCCTGAACGACGACCGCAGCGGTGCCGCGCATCTGGCGGATCTGCAGGCGCATCGGCCGTTTCGCGACTTCGTGCATGAGCTGAAAGGCGGCCGCTCCGATTGCCGCTGGATCTTGACGTCGGGCTTTCCAAGGTTCGATGGCGAGGGAGGATTTGCCGGCTATCGCGGCATTGGCCGCAACGTCACGGCGCTGGCCGGCGCCTTCGGGGCTCTGGAGCAGAAGCCTGCGGCGGATAGCGAACCCGTCCAGCATCTTGCCGATCTAGAGCGGACGATGGACGCCATGCACATGGGCGTCGTGCTTCTGGACGCGAGGCTCGATACGCTGATCGTCAACAAGGCCTATCGCGACCTCTCCAGGATCCCGGACGGTGCCGTGACCGTCGGCGCCCCGTTCAGCCTGTTGATGGAACTCAACCGCCGCAACGGCATCTATGGCGATATCGACGAACAGCAATGGCAGCGCTACCTCGCCACCCGCATCGAGGAGATCCGCGCCGGCTCCGTTGCGCCACGCGAGTTCCCCCATGCCGACGGCAGGACCATGATGTTCTCGGTCACTGCCCTGTCCGGCGGCAAGCGCCTGCTGACCTACTACGACATAACCGATCTGAAGCTTCGCGACGCCGAAGTCGAGAACGCCAATGCCAGGACCGCGGAGACCTTCGCCAACCTTCGCGCCATGGTCGACCAGATGCCGATCGGTGTCCTCGTCCTCGATGCCGATTTGCGCGCCGAAGTCATCAACCGTGCCTTCTACGATTTCTGGCAGATCGACGCCCGGCGCGCCGAGATCGGCTGCAGCTTCCGCGAGCTGATGGACGCCAGCCGCGACGTCGACCCGTATGGTACCGACGAGGCGACATGGCAGCGGCACATCGCCGATCGCGAGGCGGAAATCAGGGCCGGCACCGCCGGATCGCGACAGTTCCCGCGCAATGACGGCCGCACGCTGATCTCGTCGATGGCGCCGCTGGCCGGCGGCAAGCGGCTGATCTCCTATGTCGACGTCACCGACATGAAGGATCGCGAGGCCGAACTTGCCGACGCGCTGGAGAAAGCGCGGCTGGCGGAAGCGGTGATCAACGCCGTCAAGGATCCGATCTTCGTCAAGGACGACCAGTTGCGGTTTGTGTTCGTCAACGAGGCGTTCGCCGCCTTGTTTGGCCAGACGCCGCAAGCCATGCTTGGCAAGCCCGGCGGTGATTTCGTCTCAGGCAGCAATGTCGCGCTTTTCGAACAGAGCGAACGGGACGTGCTTGCCAGCGGGCGTGCCTACGAAGTCGAAGAAAATTTCGAGGCCGATGGCGCCAGCCGCTCGCGGATCGTCAGGAAGAGCCGCGTCGGCATGGCCAGCGGCCGCAACTACGTCGCCGGCTTCCTGTTCGACATTTCCGACATGAAGCGCCGCGAGACCGAGGCCGAAGATGCGCGCAAGCATCTCGCCAGCGTGCTGGAATCCCTGCCGGCGGCCGTCATCATTTACGACCGCGACGACAAGTTCGTTTTCGCCAACCGCAAGATCCAGGACACGCTGCCGGCTTTGAGGCCGGCATGGCAGCCCGGCTGTACACTTCGCGAAGCGCTCGTCCTCGGTCATTCGAACGGATATTTCCGCAACAGCGGAGACCCGCAAGTCGACACGCTCTACGACGGCGACCCCGATCGCTGGCTGGATGCGATCCTTGCCCGCTACCGCCTGTCCAGTTCCTCGTTCGAACGTCACAACCCCGATGGCCGCTGGTATCAGGTCTACGACATGCGGACCGACGATGGCACGTTCATCGGCGTTCGCGTTGACATCTCCGAGATCAAGAGCCGCGAGAAGGCGTTGCGCGACTCGATGCGCCAGATCGATCTGTTCCGCCACGTGCTGGACGAGCTACCGGTGGCTGCCTTCATCAAGGCGCAGGACCTGAGCATCGAGTTCGTCAACAAGGCCTGGTGCGCGATAACAGGTCTCGCCAAGGAGGAGGTCATCGGCCGCACCGACCGCCAGCTGTTCGGTGGGCAGGATGGCGATAGCTACAGCCATGACGACACCGAGGTCGCCGTGACCGGCGCCGTCAAGGAGGTCGAGGAACCCGTCACCCATCGCGACGGCACGGTTCGGCAATTGATGACGCGCAAGAGCCGCCTGGTGGCGCTGGACGGGTCGGTGCATCTGGTCGGTTCGAGCACCGACATCACCGAGGTCAAGGCGCGCGAGCGCGCGCTGGAAGAAAGCATGCGCGAGAACGAGGTGTTCCGCAGCCTGATCGACAACGTACCGGTGTCGATCTACGCCAAGCGCTCCGATCTCAGGCAGTTCTATGTCAACAAGGGCTGGTGCGACCTGACCGGCTTCGCCAAGGAAGAGGCGATCGGCAAGACCGACATCGAGATATTCGGGCCGGACGGCGAAGCCTTTGTCGGCAGCGACCTTGCGGTGCTGCGCACCGGTGAAACCCAGGAGGTCGAAGAGACGGTGACGTTGGCCGACGGCAGCGTCAGGCATCAGTTCGCCCGCAAGGGCGCGATGATCGCCTCCGACGGTTCGCTGTACCTGATCGGATCGACCACCGACATCACCGAATTGAAGACGCGCGAGGCCGAGCTGCGCGAGGCACGGCAGCGTGCCGTGCTCGCCGACCGCGCCAAGTCGGAATTCCTCGCCAATATGAGCCACGAGATCCGCACGCCGATGAACGGCGTGCTCGGCATGGCCGAACTGCTGGCCAAATCGGACCTCAACTCGAAACAGAAGACGTTCACCGACATCATCGTCAAATCGGGCAATGCGCTGCTCACCATCATCAACGACATCCTGGATTTCTCCAAGATCGACGCCGGCCAGCTGGTGCTCGATCCGGCGCCCTTCAACCTTGCCGAGGCGATCGAGGATGTGGCGACACTGGTGTCGACACGCGCCAAGGAGAAGGATCTCGAGCTCATCGTGCGCATCGAGCCTCGTCTCGAGAGCCTGTTCGTGGGCGATGTCGGCCGCATCAGGCAGATCGTCACCAACCTGCTCGGCAACGCGGTGAAGTTCACCGATGAAGGCCATGTGCTGGTCGATGTCACCGGCGAAAGAGTTCCGACCGGGACGAAACTGACGATCTCGGTCACCGATACCGGCATAGGTATCCCCGAGGAAAAGCTGAAACTCGTGTTCGAGAAATTCAGCCAGGTCGACACCTCGTCGACGAGGCGGCACGAGGGAACCGGCCTTGGTCTTGCCATCACTTCGCGGCTCGTCGAACTGATGGGCGGCGACATCGGTGTCGAGAGCGCCGAAGGCAAGGGCTCGACCTTCTGGTTTACGGTCACGCTGCCGAGGGCCGGACAGCAGAACGGGCAACGCATCACGCCTGTCGACGTGACCGGCGCGCGCGTGTTGATCGTCGACGACAATGCCGTCAACCGGGCCATCCTCACGGAACAGATGACATCGTGGACGTTCGATTCCTGCGCGGCCGAAAGCGGCGCCGAGGGTCTCAAGGTGCTGATCGCGGCCGCCGCCTATGGCGTGCCGGTCGACTGCGTCGTGCTCGACTACCAGATGCCGGGCATGAGCGGCGCCGAAATGGCGCGGATCGTGCGCAACACCGCCGGCCTTGCCGGCACGCCGATCATCATGCTGACCTCGGTCGACCAGTCGCTCGCCAACACCAGCTATCGCGATCTCGGCATCGATGCGCAGCTGATCAAGCCGGCGCGGTCATCGGTGCTGCTGGAAACGCTGGTTGCGACGATCCAGCGGCATCGCCACAACACGGCCGACACCCAGCCGCCGGCAGCCGACATCCCTCCAGGCAAGGTTGTGCGGCCACCGCCGCCGGCGTCGGAACAACGGGCGCTGTTGCAGCCGCCCTTGGTCCGCCCCCGGYCACCCGCGACGGCCGGTGGCGACAGGCTGGATATCCTGGTGGCCGAGGACAATGAGGTGAACCAGATGGTGTTCACCCAGATTCTCGGCGAGACCGGCTATGGTTTCGAGATCGTCGGCAATGGCCGCAAGGCGCTCGACGCCTTCGGCCGGCTCAATCCGTCCATGATCCTTATGGATGTCTCGATGCCGGAGATGAACGGGCTCGAAGCCACCGCCGCCATTCGCCGGCTGGAGGAAGAAACCGGCACGCGTGTGCCGATCGTGGGCGTCACCGCGCATGCGCTGAAGGGCGATCGCGAACGCTGCCTGGAGGCCGGCATGGACGACTACCTGCCCAAGCCGATCAGCCCAAGGGCCTTGCTCGAGAAGGTCGAGCGCTGGGTCGGCGCCAGCCGCCAGGCTCAGCGCAACGCCGGGTAAGGCCGGCGTTGCATCCGGCTTGCCCGAGAGGACTCGGCGGAGATTCGCGACCCCCCGCTGAGGCAAGACTATGGCGCGATCGCACCATATCCAAGGCGGCGCCCAGCCGGGACAATGGCCACATTCGAATTYCGCTCTTCCAGTTACGGGCGGGAGCAGCGACCGCCGGCATGAGACAGCGTCAACCTACCCCAACGGACCTGTTTTCGGCGATGGCCCGGCCACGACAAATGGCTGAGAGCAACGCGTTCCCGTCCGGATTTTCTTTGCCGAGGCGTTGATCGCGAAACCGCAGGTCGCTCTCGGTCAGAAACGGCGCAAGTGCCTGATTCCGGGCACAAAGCCGGTTTCCGCCGCAAGCGCCTGCCTGCCGGCATTTTCCCCGCCCCGATGACGCGTTACCGGGGTGACATGAAACTGTCATGCGACTGTTATAATCGAAGGCTATTGGCCTCAGCGGGCGCCGAGAGGATGGCGCCGAGAGACCATCTTCCGAACAGGAGCAGGCCACATGAGACATTTCATCCGCTCAGCGGTCGTTGCGATTGCAATGGCCACAGCGTCTACCGTCACCCTTTCTGCAGCCATGGCCGCGGACCTTTCCGGCGCCGGCTCGACCTTCATCTATCCGGTGTTCGCCAAGTGGGCCGACACCTATAAGAAAGACACCGGCGTCGGCCTCAACTACCAGTCGATCGGTTCGGGCGGCGGCATCAAGCAGGTCATCGCCAAGACCGTGACCTTCGGCGCCACCGACAAGCCGATGTCCGATGCCGATCTGGAAAAGAACGGCCTCGTGCAGTTCCCGATGGTGATGGGCGGCATCGTGCCGATCGTCAACCTGACGGGCGTCAAGCCGGGCGAACTCATCCTTGACGGCAAGACGATTGCGCAGATCTACCTTGGCGCCATCACCACCTGGGACGACGCCGCGATCAAGGCGCTGAACCCGACCCTGACCCTGCCGTCGACGGCGATCGCCGTCGTCCACCGTTCGGACGGCTCGGGCACGACCTTCAACTTCACCGACTATCTGGTCAAGCTGTCGCCCGACTGGAAGGACAAGGTTGGTTCGGACACCGCGGTCGAATGGCCGACCGGCGTCGGCGCTAAGGGCAGCGAAGGCGTTGCCAACACCGTCAAGCAGACCGACGGCGGCATCGGCTACGTCGAGTATGCCTACGCCAAGCAGAACAACCTGTCGTACTCCAAGATGTTGAATGCCGCCGGCAAGGTCGTCGAGCCGTCGCTCGAATCCTTCGGCTCGGCTGCTTCGAATGCCGACTTCAAGGGCGCGAAGAACTTCAACGTCATCATCACCAACGAACCCGGTGATGCCACCTGGCCGATCGCTGCTTCGACCTGGGTGCTGATCCACAAGACCCCCGATGACGCCGCCGCGACCGGCGAAGCGCTGAAGTTCTTTGCCTGGGCCTACAAGGACGGCAAAGAAACCGCCAAGGGTCTCGACTACGTCTCGATCCCCGACAGCGTCGTCGACCTGATCAAGGCTTCGTGGAAGGCCGACATCCAGGCTGACGGCAAGCCCGTCTACGTCGGCGAATAACATCCCTTTGAAGGAGCGCCGCGCCGCGGCGCTCCTTTTCCCTCAATTCAAAGAGCCGAGCTTCACATGAGTGCTGTCCAGGAAGCCTTGCCAGCCATTCGAGGTTCGCGCGACGCGACTGTCAGACGTTTCGCGCTGACCGACGCGATCTTCCACGGAATGACCCGTGCCGCCGCCATACTGGTGCTGGTCTTGCTCGGCGGTGTTGCGATCTCGCTGTTTGCCGGCTCCTGGCAAGCCCTGTCGACCTTTGGCTTCTCCTTCCTGACCAGCGAAAGCTGGAATCCGGTGACGGAGAAATTCGGCGCGCTGGCGCCGATCTACGGCACCATCATCACCTCCGCCATCGCCATCCTGATTGCCGTGCCGCTTGGCATCGGCATCGCCATCTTCCTCACAGAGCTTTGTCCGCGCCCGCTGCGGCGTCCGATCGGCATGGCGGTTGAACTGCTCGCCGGCATCCCTTCGATCATCTACGGCATCTGGGGCCTGTTCGTGCTGGCGCCCTTCCTGCAGACGACCGTGCAGCCCTTCATCATCAGCGCGTTCCACGGCATTCCCGGCCTCAACAGCCTGTTTGCCGGTCCGCCCTACGGCATCGGCCTTTTGACGTCGTCGCTGATCCTTGCCATCATGGTGCTGCCTTTCATCACCTCGATCACCAAGGACGTCTTCGACACGGTGCCGCCGGTGCTGAAAGAGTCCGCCTACGGCATCGGCTGCACGACCTGGGAAGTGACCCGCCGCGTGGTCATTCCCTACACAAGGATCGGCATCATGGGCGGCGTCATGCTCGGCCTTGGCCGCGCGCTCGGCGAAACCATGGCGGTGACCTTCGTGATCGGCAACGCGCACCGCATCAGCACCTCGCTGTTCGCGCCGGCAACGACGATCTCCGCGACCATCGCCAATGAATTCACCGAAGCCGTCGGTGATCTCTATACCTCTTCGCTGGTGGCGCTCGGCCTGATCCTGTTCGTCATCACCTTCCTGATCCTCGCCATCGCACGCTACATGCTGATGCGCATTGACGCCCGCACGGGAGCCTGACCGATGTCGACAGCCACATCGCTTCATCAGAGCCGCAAGAGGAAGAATTCCGTGATGATGACGCTGTGCGTCGCCGCCGCGGGCATCGGACTTGCCTGGCTGGCGCTCATCCTCGGCGCGCTGCTGTACAAGGGCCTGTCCGGCGTCAATCTCGCGGTGTTCACCGAAATGACGCCGCCGCCCGGCGATGCCGGTGGCCTGCTCAACGCCATCTACGGCAGCATCATGATGACCATCATCGGCGTCGTCGTCGGTACACCGATCGGCGTGCTGGCCGGCACCTACATGGCCGAATACGGACGCTTTTCGAAGCTCACCACCGTGGTGCGCTTCATCAACGACATCCTTTTGTCGGCGCCCTCGATCATCATCGGCCTGTTCGTCTATGAACTGATGGTCCGGCCGATGGGGCATTTCTCGGCGATCGCCGGCGCCGTCGCGCTTGCCATCCTGGTCATCCCGGTCGTCGTGCGCACCACCGAGGACATGCTCAACCTGGTGCCGAACGCGTTGCGCGAGGCCGGCACCGCGATCGGCGCGCCGCGCTGGGTGGTCATCAAGTCGGTCGCTTACCGCGCCGCCCTTTCCGGCATCGTTACCGGCATATTGCTGTCGATCGCCCGTATCTCCGGCGAGACGGCGCCACTGCTCTTTACGGCGCTCAACAATCAGTTCTGGTCGAGCAATCTCAACGCGCCGATGGCCAGCCTGCCTGTGACCATCTTCCAGTTCGCTCTCAGCCCTTACGAGGAATGGCAGCAACTGGCCTGGACCGGTGCACTCATCATCACATTGACGGTTCTCGCGCTCAGCATCTTTGCTCGCAGCCTGACCGGACGCAGAGAGGACAAATGAGCCAGATGTTGTCTCCAGACATGACGATCGCCGCCGAGGCAATTGCCGGCAAGGCCAAGATCGAGGTCAAGAACCTCAACTTCTACTACGGCCAGAGCAAGGCGCTGAAGGACATCACGCTGTCGCTGCCCGAGCGCAGCGTCACCGCCTTCATCGGACCTTCGGGCTGCGGGAAGTCGACGCTGCTGCGCGTCTTCAACCGCATCTACGAGCTCTATCCCAAGCAGACCGCCGAGGGCCAGGTGCTGCTCGACGGCCACAACGTTCTCGACCGCTCGCAGGACCTCAACCTGCTGCGGACCAAGATCGGCATGGTGTTCCAGAAGCCGACGCCGTTCCCGATGTCGATTTATGAAAACATCGCTTTCGGCGTCAGGCTCTACGAGAAGATCAGCAAGTCCGAGATGGACGGCCGTGTCGAGCAGGCGCTGAAGCGCGCCGCACTGTGGACCGAAGTCAAGGACAAGCTCAACGCCAGCGGCCTCAGCCTTTCCGGCGGCCAGCAGCAGCGTCTCTGCATCGCCCGCACCGTGGCGGTGAAGCCGGAAGTCATCCTGCTCGACGAGCCGGCTTCGGCGCTTGACCCGCTGTCGACCGCCAAGATCGAAGAGCTGATCGACGAGTTGCAAGCCGACTACACGATCGTCATCGTCACCCACAACATGCAGCAGGCGGCGCGCGTGTCGAAGCAGACGGCCTTCATGTATCTGGGCGAACTGGTCGAGTTCGACCGCACCGAGAAGATCTTCACGTCGCCCCGCGAGAAGCGCACGCAGGACTACATCACCGGCCGCTTCGGCTGAGCTCAGGCATACGAGGACTAAGATCATGGGCGAACACACAGTCGCTTCTTTCGACGAGGATCTCGGACAGATCAGCAGGCTGATCCGCGACATGGGCGACCTCGCCGGCTCGATGGTCGGCGGCGCCACCAAGGCGCTGTTGAATTCCGACAACGCCCTGGCGCAGCGCGTCGTCTCCGACGATGCGATCATGGACGCGCGCCAGCGCGAGCTCGACGACCGCGCCATCACACTGATCGCCAAGCGTCAGCCGATGGCCGACGATCTGCGTCATGTCGTCGGTTCGATCCGCATGGCCGGCGACCTCGAGCGCATTGGCGACCTTGCCAAGAATATCGCCAAGCGCGTCGGCACCGTCGGCCTCAGCGTCACCCCGCGCGACCTGTCGCACTCCATCGACGCAATGGCGCAGCTGGTGCTGATCCAGGTGCAGGGCGTCATCGAGGAATATACGGCACGCGATGCGGCGGCGCTGGCGAAGCTGCGCGCCGACGACGAGCGCATCGACGTCAAGTACACCTCCGTGTTCCGCGAACTCCTGACCTACATGATGGAAGACCCGCGCAACATCACCGCCTGCACGCATCTTTTGTTCTGCGCCAAGAACCTTGAGCGCATCGGCGATCACGTCACCAACATCGCGGAAAATGCGTATTATGTTTTGACCGGCACGCAGCTGCCCGCCAATCGTCCGAAGCAGGACGAGACGGCGATGTCCGCGCCGGCGGCATGACGGCAGGGATGACCAGTCGATGATCGCGCCACGCATCATGGTGGTGGAGGATGAGGAGCCGCTGGGTGTGCTGCTCCGCTACAATCTGGAGTCCGAGGGCTACCAGGTCGAGGTGGTGACGCGCGGCGACGAGGCCGAGATCCGGCTGCAGGAGAACGTCCCCGACCTTCTGGTGCTGGACTGGATGGTACCGGCGGTTTCCGGTATCGAACTCTGCCGCCGGCTAAGGATGCGTCCAGAGACCGAGCGGCTGCCGATCATCATGCTGACCGCGCGTGGCGAGGAAAGCGATCGTGTGCGCGGCCTCTCGACAGGCGCCGACGATTATCTGGTCAAGCCGTTCTCGACGCCGGAGTTCATGGCCAGGGTCAAGGCGCTGCTGCGCCGCGCCAAGCCGGAAGTGCTGTCCAGCGTGCTCAAGGTCGGCGACATCGTGCTCGATCGTGAATCGCACAGGGTCTATCGCAAGAAGAGCGAGATCCGGCTCGGACCGACCGAATTCCGCCTGCTCGAATTCATGATGCGCCATCCCGGCCGCGTGTTCTCGCGCAGCCAGCTGCTCGACAATGTCTGGGGCGAGACGATCTACATCGACGAACGCACGGTCGACGTGCATGTCGGCCGGCTGCGCAAGGCGGTCAACAATGGCCGCATGCCCGATGTCATCCGCACCATTCGTGGGGCGGGCTACGCAATCCGGGAAGATTAGGGATCTGCTGATATTCAGGTGATGCCGGCCTGCGAACGGCAGTTTCCTGCGCTTCCGGTACTCACGGATCCAAATGTCCGCTCCGTTCCGGTTCTCGGAACCCGCCATTCTCGACTCGGCCTAACCTGAATCTCAACACATCCCGGCGCGTTATTCACGCAACGTTCTTGCCACCGAGGCCGGATCTCGCCTGCGTGCCGGGCGCGAAAATCTCCTGGTCTACGAAGGTCAGTGCCCGCGTGGCGCAGCCTTCGCGGATCAGTGGCAGTTCGTTCGGTTCGGTGTCGAAGGAAATCGATTGCGAATGCTGGCCGCCGGCGGTCTGAGCAATGGCCTCGCGCAATGCCGGCTCGATCAGGTCGAAGGCCGCGGCGCTGACACCGACCATGGCGACGGGCGCCGGATCGATCAGCGCGAACAGGCTGCCGAGACCGTAGCCGAGTGCCTCGCCGGCCTTGCGATAGGCCTCGCGCTCGGGTCCATCCCTCTCGCGGGCCGCGGTCGCCAGCGCGCGCATGTCGGCATCACTGACATCGGCGACCGGTTCCGCATCCTCACTCATCTGCCTTGCGTTGCGCCAGATGGCGTAGTTGCCGGCATAGGCCTCGACGCAGCCGCGCCGCCCGCAGCGGCACAGCGCGCCGTGCGGCCGATGGATCATATGGCCGAACTCGCCGCCCGAGGAATGAGTGCCGGTGAACAGCTCGCCCTTCAGCACCAGGCCCATGCCGATGCCGTGCGACAACAGGATGGCGATGAAGTCGTCGCGGTAGCGATCAGGGTCGCGCCAGCGCAACGCTATCGCCATCATATTGCAGTCGTTCTCCATGGTGGCGGGGATGCCGAACTCGTCCTCGAGTATGTCGGCGAAGGCGATGTCGGTGTGCGGCGTGATCGGCGACCACAGCATGGCGCGGGCTCGAGTGTCGGTGATGCCCTGGATCGCCAACGCGATGCGGGCGACACTGCGGACGTCGAGGTCGGGGTCTTCGAGACGACGCCGTACGATGGCAACGCATTCACCGACCAGCGCGTCGCGCGACATGGTCAGCGTGTCCAGCCGGCGCTGTTCCTCGGCGATCACCTGGCCGGCATAGTCGATGACGGCGACCGAGAGGAAGTTCAGTGACAGCACCACGGTCATCACCGCCGCCGCTTCCGGATTGAGGCCGAGGCCGACCTGCGGCCGGCCGCGTTTGAGCGAGCCGGCCTCGCTCGGCTTGCTCTCAGTCAGGATGCCTTCGCCGATGAGGTCGGAGGAGATCGCCGATATAGTCGAATGGCTGAGGCCCGTGGTCGCGGCGATCTCGGTGCGGGACGGCTGTCCGGCGCGGCGCACGGCCGCAATCACCATCGCCCGGTTGCGGCGGCGCAGATCGTCGTGACGGATTCCGACCGACATGCTTTTTCACATCCTCCCGGTCGCTGCAGCCTTTCGTGCCTCCCGAAGGCCATCAGCGAAGCCTGAAAGCGCGACGCGCTTCAGGCACTTGTTTCTGCACGTGTCGTTGCCCCAAAACCGCTGCGCACTTTTGGGGCGACATGCGCCAAGCCAAATTCTGGCAGAACCCCACCATCATGTCATTATTTATTCCGGAGCTCGAAAAAAACTCGGAGAGACGTCAAAATCCATCAGAATCGATGTTGACAGCGTTCGGGCGTTGGATCACTATTTTTTCGAGGCTCGAAAAAATAGAGCCTCTGTGCCGGCCTACGGGTCAGTTTGGTCGCGCCATACGCGGCGCAGGGAGGATAATATGAAAAAATTCACAGCCGCCATCCTGGCGGGTGTCGCCATGTCGCTGACGCTGGTGTCGGTCGCGCAGGCGAAGGACAAGGTCATCGGCGTTTCGTGGTCCAACTTCCAGGAAGAGCGCTGGAAGACCGACGAAGCGGCGATGAAGAAGGCCATCGAGGCGGCTGGTGACAAATACATTTCCGCTGATGCGCAGTCCAATCCGGGCAAGCAGCTCACCGACGTCGAGAGCCTGATTTCGCAGGGCGCCAACGCGCTGATCATCCTGGCGCAGGATGCCTCGGCCATCGGCCCGGCGGTGCAGAAGGCATTGGACGAAGGCATTCCGGTCGTCGGCTATGACCGGCTGATCGAGAACAAGAACGTGTTCTACCTGACCTTCGACAACAAGGAAGTCGGCCGCATGCAGGCCCGCGAAGTGTTCAAGGTCAAGCCGGAAGGCAACTACGTCTTCATCAAGGGCTCGGGCGCCGATCCGAATGCCGATTTCCTGTTCGCCGGCTCCATGGAAGTGCTCAAGGCAGCCATCGACAGCGGCAAGATCAAGAATGTCGGCGAAGCCTATACGGATGGCTGGCTGCCCGCCAATGCCCAGAAGAACATGGAACAGTTCCTCACTGCCAACGACAACAAGGTCGATGCCGTGGTGGCAGCCAATGACGGCACCGCCGGCGGCGTCGTCGCCGCGCTGACGGCGCAAGGGCTGGCAKGATCGGTTCCGGTGTCCGGCCAGGACGGCGACCATGCCGCACTGAACCGCGTCGCACTCGGCACACAGACCGTGTCGGTGTGGAAGGACGCACGCGAACTCGGCAAGAACGCTGCCGAAATCGCCTCGCAGCTGGCCGCTGGCACTGCCCTGGACAAGATCCCGAACGCCGTGAAGTTCACCACGCCCGGCGGCAACGAGACCAACTCGCTGTTCCTGACCCCGATCGCGATCACCAAGGACAATCTCAACGTCGTCATCGACGCTGGCTGGATCAAGAAGGACGAAGTCTGTGCAGGCGTCGCCGCCGGCACCGTCGCGGCCTGCAACTAAAACCGAACGGGATCCCAGTTCGATCTCAGCGCCGCGGCCCCTGGGCCGCGGCGTTTCTCAAGGGGCATTCCGCTTCAAATGATCGCGGAAAGCAAATAGCATCGTGTTTCCGGCATCCGCGCCAGACGGCAAACCGGTGGGAGGACTTCATGACCGACACGGCCTCTAACACGCCTGCCGCGAATACGCCCGCAGACCGGGCGCGTGCGTCCGAATTGAGCACCGTCGGACGCTTCCTCAAGGCGACCGAACTCGATACGCGCATGCTTGGCATGGTCGGTGCGTTGCTGGTCATCTGGGTCGGCATTCATATCCTGTCGGGCGGACTTTTCCTGACGCCGCGCAATCTCTGGAACCTGTCGGTGCAGACTTCCTCGGTCGCGATCATGGCGACCGGCATGGTGCTGGTCATCGTCATGCGCAACATCGACCTTTCGGTTGGTTCCGTCGAAGGCGTGATCGGTATGATCATGGGTGTGGCGCAAGCCGAATTCCTCATTCGCGTCATCGGCTTCCAGCTTGGAAATCCCTGGCTCTGGATCATCGCACTGGCCGTCGGCGTGGTGCTCGGTCTTGTGATCGGCGCCTTCCAGGGCTTCATCATCGCCTATCTCGAGGTTCCTGCCTTCATCGTGACGCTGGGCGGTCTGTTGGTCTGGCGCGGCATGGCATGGCTGATCACCAACGGCCGCACGGTCGCGCCACTCGACGCTACATTCCAGTTGATGGGCGGCGGACCGCGAGGCTCGGTCGGCGCCACCGCCAGCTGGATCATCGGCATCGTCGCTTGCGTGGCTGTGGCTTTCGCGTTGCTCAACGGCCGGTCGCAGCGCAAACGGTTCAACTTTCCACTGCGCCCCGTGTGGGCGGAAACCTTTCTCGGTGTGGTCAGTTGCGCTGCCATCCTTGGGGCCGTCTGGATCGCCAATTCCTATCCGTGGCCAATCGGCATCGTGCGCCAGTATGCACAGCAGAACGGCATCACCATTCCCGAAGGCGGGCTGTTCATCGCCCACGGCATCGCCATACCGGTGCTGATGGCTGTCGCGGTCGGTATCGTCATGACCTTCATCACCAAGCGCACCCGTTTCGGCCGCTATGTCTTTGCCATCGGCGGCAATCCAGAGGCCGCCAATCTCGCCGGCATCAACACCCGCTGGGTGACCATGAAGGTGTTCATGATCATGGGTGTACTGGCCGCGATCAGCGCGGCGATCTCGTCGGCCCGCCTCAACGCGTCGACCAATGCGCTGGGCACGTTGGACGAGCTGCTGGTGATCGCCGCCGCCGTCATCGGCGGCACCTCGCTTGCCGGCGGCTCCGGAACGGTGCTCGGCGCCATGCTCGGCGCGTTGCTGATGCAGTCGCTGCAGTCCGGCATGGTGCTGCTCGGCATCGACTCGCCGCTGCAGAGCATCGTCGTCGGCGCAGTGCTCGTCGTCGCGGTCTGGCTCGATACCGTCTATCGCAAGCGCGTCTAGGGGAGGACAAGGATTATGGCAGACAAGACCGCTCCCACCAGCACTGCGCTGATCGATATGCGCAACATCTCGATCGCCTTTGGCGGCATCCGCGCCGTCGACGACGCCTCGATCGACCTTTTCCCCGGCGAGGTCGTGGCGCTGCTGGGACACAACGGCGCCGGCAAGTCGACGCTGATCAAGATCCTGTCCGGCGCGTACAAGCGTGACGCGGGCCATATCTTCGTCAACGGCGAGGAGGCATCGATCTCCAACCCGCGCGACGCCAAGAAATACGGCATCGAGACGATCTACCAGACGCTGGCGTTGGCCGACAATGTCGATGCCGCCGCCAATTTGTTTCTCGGCCGTGAGCTGATGACCGCCTGGGGTACGCTCGACGACGTTGCGATGGAGGCAGAGGCGCGCAAGGTGATGGGCCGGCTCAATCCCCGCTTCCAGCGCTTCAAGGAGCCGGTGATCAAGCTGTCTGGCGGTCAGCGGCAGTCGGTGGCGATCGCGCGCGCGATCCTGTTCAATGCGCGCATCCTGATCATGGACGAGCCGACGGCGGCACTCGGTCCGCAGGAAACGGCGCAGGTCGGCGAACTGGTCAAGCAGCTCAAGTCCGACGGCATCGGCATCTTCCTGATCAGCCACGACATCCACGACGTGTTCGAGCTTGCCGACCGGGTCTGCGTCATGAAGAACGGCCAGGTCGTCGGCACCGCGCGCACCACCGATGTGACCCAGGACGAGGTGCTCGGCATGATCATTCTGGGCAAATGCCCGCCTGGCGCCATTCCCGGGCCAGGCGCCCTGAAGATCGCCGCCTAGACTCCAGCGGATCTTCCAAAAAAAATCTTGCTACGTCTCGATCCGTTTCCGCCCGTCGGATCGTCCTTGGTGTGTCCAAACAGAAGGAGACATGCCATGTCCGACGAGTCCGTCATCTTGATCAATCTGCTTAAGGTCGAACCCGGGAAGCAGGATGCGCTGATCGCGCTCTTGAAGCAGAACACCGATACGGTGGTCCGCACGCTCCGCGGCTGGAAGACGACCGGCTGATCGCGGCGCAAGACGGCGCCGGCGTCGTCATCTACTCCGAGTGGGAGACCCCCGCAGCCGTCGAGGCGATGCGCAGCGATCCGCGCATGAAAGCCTATTTCCCGAAGATCCTGGAGCTGGCGAGCCTGGACTCGATCATGGGCTCGGCGGTGTTGAGCGAAACACACAAGTAAGAATGCCTCACACAAGCAACAAAGGAGAACCGCAATGGCTCGGATGGTTGTAATTTACCCGACACCGGAGAACGTTGAGGCGTTTGACCGGCATTACTTCGAAATCCACGTGCCCCTCGCCAAGAAGCTTCCGGGCCTCAGGAAATACGAAGTCAGCAATGGCCCTATCGCAACGCTGGTAGGACCCTCCAATGTTCACCGGATCGGAACGCTGTATTTCGACGACCTTGCGGCGATCGAAAAGGCGTTTGCAAGCCCGGAGGGGCAGGCGGCCGGGGCGGATCGCCGCCTTTTTGCGCCTGATGACTCGGGCGTTCAAATGTTCCTTTTCGACAACAGGGAAGTTTGAACCCTCTTCCTTGTTCGTCTCGGGTAAAATGACGACGAAAGAGCGCGCAGGCGCGGTAGGTCTCGATACATGAACGCGAATGAATTCGAGGATCGTCTGAAAGCGCTGCGGCCACGCCTTCACCGCTACTGCGCGCGCATGACGGGATCGGCGGTCACTGGCGAGGATGTATTGCAGGACGCCCTCGTCAAGGCCCTTCACGCGCGAGCCCAGGGCGCCGGAGTGGATAACCTCGAGGGCTGGCTGTTCCGCATCGCCCACAATGCGAGCCTCGATTTTCTGCGCGCCAAATCCCGGAACACGGTCGTCCCGCTTACCGAAGACGTCGAAGCGGCGCCCATACCCGAGGCGGACATCGTCGCGATCAGCTTTCAGACTTTTCTGCGGCTGCCCGAACTTCAGCGCTGCGCGGTGATCCTCAAGGATGTTCTGGGTCATTCGGTCGACGAGATCGCAAGCATCGCAGGGTGCTCTCCAACAGCCGCAAAATCGGCGCTTCAGCGCGGGCGCGCTGCGCTGCGGCTTTTCGCACAGGCGCCCGAAGACACAACGCTGCCGCTGATGTCCGATTCGGACCGGCGCAAGATCGCCGCTTATGTCCATCTGTTCCGGAGCGGCGATTTCGACGCAGTCCGCGTCATGCTTGCCGACGACGTGAAGCTCGATCTGGTGAACCGGATCCAACTGGAGGGGCGCGACAAAATCGGCATCTATTTCACGCGCTATGCGCAAGAGACGAAATGGCGGTTCGCCCTCGGCGCTGTCGAAGGAAAGCCGGCTATGCTGGTCTTCGACAGCACCGGCCGGATGGAAAGGCCTGCGCATTTTGTCCTGATCGACTGGTCGGAAAGTCGGATCATCGAGATCCGCGATTTCTTGTTCGCTCCCTATGTGCTTGAAGCCACAGATTGGGTGCGGCTGGACTAGCGTCTACAGTACCACTTGGCCGGACGAACCGTGCCTGGCCTCTGGTTGCCGGTCATGTGATGTGCCAGCTGTCATGATGGCTTGGCCTTGCCATTGTGTTGGCACATCGACTTGCCCATAAAGGTCCGACATTGCCCATGGACCGCATCATCCGTTGAAGAAGCTTTTTCCAATCGTCGCGTTCATCGCCGTTGCGCTGATCAGCATGACGATGGCGGGGTTTGCCTATTTCGCCACGCAGGAAGCTGCCCGTATCAAATTCGAAGCGACGGCCGACGACGCGCTCAACCGGATCGAGAGCCGCATCGACCTGCATCTGTCGCTGCTGCGGTCGACGCTGGCCCTGTTCGATGCCCGCAACGGCGATATCTCGCAGAACGAGTTCAAGGCCTTCTTCAACGCGCTCGATGTCGACAACAATTTCGCCGGCTTGCGCGGTATCGGCTTTCTCAGGCTGGTGAAGACGGGGGACGAGGCGGCGGTCGAACGCGACATGCTGCACGACCTTGGTGTCAGCCATCCGATCTATCCGGACACCACGCAACCCTGGCGCGCGCCCATCGTGATGTTCGAGCCGCTGGATCCATCCAACCAGGCCGCCATCGGCTACGACATGTTCAGCGAACCTGTGCGGCGCGTGGCCATCGAAAAGGCAATGTCCKACGATGAGCAGCACGCCAGCGCGCTGGTGCAGCTCGGCCAGAGCACGGGTGCCGCGCAGACGTTCCCGGGCTTCCTGGTCTTCGTGCGGCTCAATGTCGAAACCGCTCCCGATGTCATCAATGCGTCCAGGTCCTCCACGGCCGGCTTTCTCTACGCGGCTTTTCGGGCACGGGACCTGTTCCAGATAGCGCTCAGCCGGTCGCCGCTGCTGCCGGTCAACACCGAAATCTATGACGGCGCTGTGAGCGGCGACAATCTCTTGTTCCGGTCGGAGACGCCACCAGCGTCATCCTTCGGGGACAGGCTGCTGGTCACCCGCAAGATCATGGTGGCCGGCCAACCATGGACGGTCCTGTTTCGACCGACAAGCGCCTTCTCGCAGCCGTCGTCGCGGGCAATTCCGGTGATGCTGGGGCTGTTCGGCTTGCTGCTGGCGGGCGCCATCGCTCTGGTGGCGCGCTATCAGGAGCGGGCCTATGAGGCGGCGTCGCGCTTGCATGAGACGACGGAAAAGAGCCTGCTCGAAAAAGACCTGATGCTGCAGGAGATGAAGCATCGCATCAAGAATTCGATCACCCGAGTGCTGGCGATCGCGCGCCAGACGGCTTCGCGGGCCACTGACGTCAACGAATTTTCCTCGTCCTTCTCTGCCAGGCTGCAGGCGATGGCGGCGTCTCAGGATATGCTGACGCGCTCGCGCTGGCAGAAGGCCGACCTAGGCGATCTGCTGCGCATCGAGCTCGGCCAGGTGTTCGGCAAGGAGCTGCCCGAAGAGCTTTTATCAGGACCGGAGGTTCTGCTCGACGAAACCACGACGCAAGCGCTCGGCTTGACGTTCCACGAACTGGCGACGAATGCGTTGAAATATGGCGAAGCCGGCAATTCAGCCAATCCGCTCAAGGGAGATTGGGCACTCAAGGTCGACTGGTCGCTCGAAGGGCGCGGACGTGAAAGGGTACTGGTTCTCAACTGGCGCGAAACCGGACAGAAGAAACTCGAAGCGCCGGCCAAGACCGGATTCGGCACCAAGCTGATCGATCTCAACGTCACGCGCGAATTGCGTGGCACGATCAACCGCGATTATCGCGATGATGGGTTGAATGTGGAGATCAGGATTCCGTTGACGGGCTAGATCAGTTTCACTGAAACGTAGAGCCGCTCTATCTTCTTGTTTTGACGCAAAATTCCGGACGGGAAACCGTTTCATCAAGCGAACAGAAATGGTGCGTCCAGACGTCGAAAATCCGGAGGCCGGCGGACCGGTCTCCGGATCGACGTTTCGATTATCGCCGAACTAGTTGCAGCGAGCCGTGTAGATCCGGCCGCGATGATCGCGATACTGGCAATAGCCGTTGCGCAGGTTGCGCACCAGCAGGCCGGAACCGGCGCCCACAGCCGCGCCGATCAGGGCGCCCTTGCCGCCACCGACCAAGCCGCCGACGCCGGCGCCAATCAAGCCGCCGCCGACCACGTCCTTCTCGGTGCTGGTGCAGCCGCTGAGGGCAGCCACCGCAATCATGGCAATAATCATCTTCCGCATAGAGTCACTCCTCGCTTTGTGTCCACACTTTGGTAAGCTCCAGCAGCCATTTAGCATGAAATGGCCGCCTTTGCTGCTGCAATCTATTGTTGGCGAAGATAGTCTTTTTCTGGGCGCGCGGCGCTCGATGCCATGACGACGTTGGAGATTGCCAGGGAAGCGTCGAGCGTGCCGTCCGGGCGAACGTTCCAGACGATCTGGTCGTAGTCGTCTTCCAGCGCCGGATCGACGGCAAGGCACTTGGCGACGATGTGCTGAGCCTGCCCCTGCACGTCGCCCAGCGCGAATGGCCGTTCGGCGACGCATTGGTCGGCGGTTTCGAAAACGCTGACCGGTACCTGCAATTCATGGCAGTCGGCCATCGTGTTCGAGCAACCGATGACCAGCAACAATGCAGCAATGTGTTCCATGGCGACATGTCCTCTCGCCACAGTAACGGTCCATAGCCGCCAAAGTTCCTCGGCCGCAGGGCGACCAGCGAAATAACGCGGCGCAACGGGCAATTCCGGCGCCGACCGCGACAGCAGACGCAGTCGGACGACGTCCGGAGACCAACTTCAACGCGGCAATGTTCGACGGTCCAGCAGGTTCCAGCGGTACCTGGGAAAAACAGAATCCGCTTTTATGGTGAATAGCCGGTTAAGGATGGATGATCAGACGAGAGGCGCGGCCGCTCACTCGGTCTCGAAATTGCCGTGCGGAACGACAAGGCGGTATTCAAGGCGACCGGGCATCAGCTCCAGCGTCGCCGTTCCGTTCAGGGAGGCGGGCACGACCCGCTCGAGCGCGACACTGCCGAAGCGCTTCTCACTGTGCTCGACGTCGCTCGCCGGTATCGCTTCGGACCATGTCAGCGACAGCGCCAGGCCGCCGGCAGCAGCATTGAGATCGGCCGTAACGTCAACGAAGCCATCTGGACGTGAGAGAGCGCCATAGCTGACCGAGTTGACGGCGAGTTCATGCATGGCAAGGCCGATGTGCAGCGCGGCGTTGGGATTGAGATAGGGATTTGCGCCGCGGAAGCGCAGGCCGTGCGACGGATTCACCCCGTTGCGACTGACCTGGCCCGACACCAGCTCGCGAAGTGCGGCGCCGCGCCAATTTGAGGAGGTCACCAGATCCTGGGACGAGGCCAGCGACTGCAGCCGGCCGCGAAAGCGCGTCAGGAAATCAGCGATGCCATCGGAATAGCGCCCGGTCTGGGTGGCTATGCTTTGAATGATCGCCAGGAGGTTCTTCGAGCGATGACTGACTTCGCGCAACAGCGTCGTCAGGGTCTGCTCACGGCGCTTCTGATCGGTCGTTTCGACCATGGTGGTGACGACACCTTGCACCGTTCCACCATCGCCATGGTCGGCGTCGACCCAGACCTGAAACCAGCGAAAGCCGTCCTCGGCGGGGACGCTGATTTCAAGGCGTTGCGGATTGCCGGATGCGATGACGTCGCGCTTTGCCGCGCCGATGCGGTCGATCTGCGCCGCGGGCAGGATGCCGTTGCCGTCCGCGGTGTCGGAAACCCACGGCGCACGCATATTGCGCGCCCATACCGTTTTCAGCTCGCGATCTTGATAGAGAACGGAAATGCCGGCATTGTGCAGCGCGTGGAGAAGAGCCCGGCCAAGTTGCATGCCACTTTCGGCGGGATGCAGGGCGATGACTTCATCGCTTGGCACGTCGTCTTTCCTATCTCCGGCCCTGGAACGCATCGCCAATCTGTCCACCCAACTCAGGCTGAACGGCTCACCGCGGAATGGGTTCCAGAGGGCTTCCCGAAAACCCGCCTCCAAAAGCGGTCCGCCGAGCGGTATCCGTTGAAGGATGCCGCCCGGCGGTGGCTGGAAACCGTTTGAGGGGTGCGGCTTCCAGTGTTCGCTCGGATGATCGTTCGGTCCTCACGCCCGTTTGAACAGGCCGGCAAGAAGCGAAATGACCAGGAAAGCGAGAAAGATGAAAAACAATATCTGCGCTATGCCGGCAGACGTGCCGGCGATGCCGCCGAAACCAAGCGCGCCGGCTATGATTGCCACGACGAGAAATACGAGCGCCCAGTAAAGCATGATCCATCTCCTTCGAATGGTGTGATGAAAACGTGGGTAGATGCGGTTTGTTCCACCATTTGCCGAAAAAGACGATGCTTGCCAATCGTTCCAGACAAGGGTGGCGCCGGGAATTCGCTGATGACGGGGTCCCGGCATGTCAAAGGCCGCCTGATGCATCGCATCAGACGGCCTTTTGATATCGCGTCGTGCCTGCCGCTGCCCCTAGGCGGCGGCTTTCGCCTGGCGATCGAAGAACAGCGCCTGGCTGATCAGAGCCTTGACCATGTCGGGGTTGAACGGCTTGGTGACCAGGAATGCCGGCTCGGGGCGTTCGCCGGTCAAAAGACGCTCGGGGAAGGCGGTGATGAAGATGACCGGCACCGACGTCGACGACAGGATCTCGTTCACGGCCTCGATGCCCGAGCTGCCATCGGCAAGCTGGATGTCGRCAAGCACCATCTTGGGCCGCGTCTTGCCGAACATCGTCACCGCCTCGGCATGCGTGCGCGCCGTTCCGACGACGCGGTGACCGAGGCTCTCGACCATTTCCTCTATGTCCATAGCGATCAGCGGTTCATCCTCGATGATCAGCACGTCCGTTGCCACCTGGCGGGATATTTCGTTGCTTGCCTGGGCAAGCAGCTCTGAAAACTCCTGGTCGCCGGCATCGAGGATCTCGGCCGCCTCGTCTTCACTGAAACCTTCGACGGCGACCAGCAGGAAGGCCTGGCGGGGACGCGGCGCAATCGCGTTCAGATTGGCGGCGGCGCGCTGTTCCCATGGCGACTGCGCCTGCTCCTGCGGGACGCGGATAGCGACCGACGTGAACAGCTTGGCGAACACCTTGTAAAGCGCGATGCGGTCGCTTGAGGCCTCGGGAAAGATATCGATATCGGCGATGATGGCTTCCAGCATCGCGGCGACCAGCGCGTCGCCACTTTCCTGCGATCCGGAAACGGCCCGGGAGAAGCGGCGCAGGAACGGCAGATGTGGTGCGATGGTGGCTGATAAGCTCATGGTAAGACGTCTCCCTCAGAATGACGTGGTTGCATAGAGTGCAGGTCAAGCTGATTGCAAGCCCCGGTCAAACAACGCCGGTCTTGAGAAAAAGTTCCGACCTTGATGGAACTAACGCGCCGGGACGGCGTTTGAAGTTCGGACGGGCAACCAGACGAGGGGGCCGCTTGCGTTGTGTTGAGTAGTGTGATGAGCGGCTTGGGCGCTGGGAATACAAGGGCAAAATGAAGGATATGACGAAAGATATTCTGGCTGGCGTCGCGGGCAGGCGCCGGAACGGGTCCAGTGACGCACTCGGGCCGAATTCCGAAATCGGACGCAAACTCAAACAATATTACGATGAGCTGGTCTCTGACGATGTGCCGGATCGCTTTGCACAGTTGCTCAGTCAACTGGAGCAGGCCGAACCCGCACAGAAGAAGGACTGAAGCATGGCAGCGGTCTCCCAAGGCTTCAAGACCGATCTGCTTGGGGCAATCCCGAGCTTGCGCGCCTTTGCCGTGTCGCTGACGCAAAATGCCGACAAGGCGGACGATCTCGTCCAGGAAACACTGGTCAAGGCCTGGGACAAGCATGAGAGCTTCCAGCCCGGCACCAATCTCAAGGCGTGGCTGTTTACCATCCTGCGCAACGAATTCTATTCGCAGATGCGCAAGCGCGGACGCGAAGTGCAAGACAGCGACGGTATCATGACGGCCAGGCTTGCCGTTCATCCGGCCCAGCATGGCCAGCTCGACCTGAAGGATTTTCGCGGCGCCCTCGAGCAATTGCCGGAAGATCAGCGCGAAGCCATCATCCTCATCGGTGCGTCGGGCTTCTCCTACGAGGAGGCGGCCGAAATCTGCGGTTGCGCGGTCGGGACGATCAAGAGCCGGGTCAGCCGGGCCCGCACGCGCTTGCAGGAGATCCTGAAGATATCCGGCGAAGACGAGTATGGCCCGGATGCGATTTCGACTCAGGTCACGGGCTCGCCGGCCAACTGAGCTGCGATCGCAAGGTGCGATCCGCAGAAGTTGGATCGCGTCTCAGCCGGGAGAACCCCGCCCGCAGGCCGCCGCCACCGCTTGCATGAGGTCCTCACCCGAATAGGGCTTGCCGACCAGCCTGACGCCCGGAAACGATGTCTTGATTTCATCGGGATCCGAATAGCCCGAGGCAAACACGAACGGCACGCCTGCCGCGCGTAGGCCCGACGCGAAATCGAGTGTCGAGGCGCCACCCAGCATAAGGTCGACAATGGCGGCGTCGAAGTGCGTGGCGATTTGTCGATCGTCGATCTCGGCCAGATCGCGGGCGATCACCACCTCGCCCGCACCATGATCGCGGCAAAGCTGCTCGACATCCATGGCGATGAGAAACTCATCCTCCAGGACCAGAATCCGCAATCCATCAAGCAAAGGGGACACAGGCAAGGGCTCCTTGTAACGGATGGAGTCATGATCGCTATTTGGCAAGCTGTCATTTAAAAAAGACATGTGCCCGTGCGGAACCTCGATCCGCGCGACGCGTTGGGACGCAGCCTTGTGCGGGCTTTCGAAGAGGGGTCGAAATGTCGGGCCAGAGCGGTCGTGCTTTCTCAAGTCGCCAGTATCCTTGCGAGAACTGCCCGTTGCGGCCGTTACCGGTCTTCCGCGACTTCGAAAAACAGGAACTGGCCTTCATCAGCAAATTCAAGAAGGGCGAACTCGCCGTCGACAAGGGCGCCACGGTCCTGGTGGAGGGAAGCCACAGCGCCCATCTCTACACCGTGCTCTCCGGCTGGGCGTTCCGCTACAAGCTGTTGCAGGACGGCCGCCGCCAGATCCTCAACTATCTGATGCCCGGCGATCTGATCGGCCTGCAGGGCAGCGTGATGGGCGAAATGCAGCATTCCGTCGAGGCCTTGTCGCCGATGCTGCTGTGCGTTTTCGAACGCGAGTCTCTCCACGAGCTCTACCGCAATCATCCTGGGCTCGCCTACGACATCACCTGGATCGCGTCGCGCGAAGAGCGCATGCTGGACGAGAATCTGCTCAGCCTCGGGCGGCGCAGCGCCATCGAGCGCGCAGCCTATCTTATCGCCTTCATCGGCAGCCGGGCAAAGGTCGTTGGGCTGAATGGCAAGCAATCCGTTCAGATACCGATTACCCAACAGCACATCGCCGACACGCTCGGCCTGTCGCTGGTCCACACCAACAAGACGATCCGCAAGCTGATGGACCGCAAGCTGATTGTCTGGCGCGACGGCGGTTGCGAGGTCACCGATAATGAAGGGCTCAAGCAACTCGCCGGCTGGGAAGGGCTGGGCGAGGCGCGCCGGCCGCTGATCTGACGAAGTGCCTTTTTGTCAGCGCCAGCGGATCGGGTGCACACGCACGCGTTTTCGGCTACTTTGTCCCTAATGCCGGAACCTTGAGACATGCGGCGCGTTTGAAATCAAGCAATCACAAGGAGTTAAGCAATGGCTACTGCCGCAGGAAAGACCGCAACCGAAGGCCCGTCGAGTTCAGATCTCGAAGCCGATATCAGGCAATTGAAGGCCGATATCGACAAGCTCACCAAGCAGTTGGCCAAGACCGGAGAGCATGGCTACGGCACCGCGCGCCGTGCGGCTACGGAAGGGGTCGAGCAATTGCGTGCGCAGGGCGAAGCAGCCTTTGACAGCCTGCGCGGCAATGCCAAGGATATCGAAGCGCAGTTGATGGCGAGCGTGCGCGAAAAGCCGGTGACGTCACTGGCGATCGCCGCCGGCGTCGGCTTCCTCTTCGCGCTCCTCGCGCGTCGCTAGTCGCATTCCAGATGGGAATGCTCGCATCCCTGATTGCAGGTCTGGCGTCGGGCGAAACCGCCGCCGCCATACGCCGGGCGCGCACGGCGGCAATCGTCTATGGGCTCGCCATATCCGTGGCGCTCTGCGGCCTCGGCTTTCTGGTCGGGGCAGCCTATATCTGGACGGCAAGTCGCTACGGATCGCTTGCCGCCGCGCTGTGCTTTGGCGCCGGTTTCCTGCTGCTTGCCGGGCTGATCCTGCTGATTTTCCAGATATCCGCAGGCTCACGTGCCCGGCGCCGCGCACAACAGCGCAATGCCGACATGAAAGCGATCGGCATCACCGCGGCGCTTGCCGTGCTGCCGGCGCTGCTCAAGGGCAAGGGCGGTCTCGGCGTCATTCTGGGTCCTGCCGTGGCGCTGGCTGCCTACGCCATCTACCGCGAAAACTTGAAACCACACGATCCGGAAGAAGACGAGCGGAAGTAAGGTCGGTTCTCTCTTTGACCATGATCTCTTCCGAAAACCGGCTTCAACTTTGCGTCGCGGCCTTTTGGTTCGGCATCATGGCTTGTCACTCGGCAGATCTTCCAGCGGCATCGATATTTCGGCAAACACGCCTTCCGGCCGGAACTCATGGGTCACTTCGCTTGAAATGACCTTGGCAAGGCTGCGTCGGATGAGGATCGAGCCGAAGCCGTGTCGCTCCGGCGGGGCGACTTGCGGGCCGCCGCTTTCGCGCCAGGTCAGCACGAGGCGTCGGGTCCCCTTTCTGCCTTTCGTCCTCCAGCCGAGATCAACCTTGCCTGACGCCACCGACAGCGAGCCATATTGCAGCGCATTGCTGGCCAGCTCATGCAGGATCAGGCCAAGCCCGACAGCCTGGTCTGGCGACAGCAACAAATCGTCGCCGGAGATCGTCATGCGCGGCTGGTCGGCGGTGTCGAAAGGCCTGACCTCGATCTGGACGAGTTCACGGATGCCGATGCCGCGCCACTCGCGGTCGGACAACAGATTGTGGGCGATGCCCAGGGCCTGAAGCCTCGCACCAAAGGCTTCGAGGAACTCGCTCGGCTGGCGGGCATGCCGCACGGTCTGCGTCGCCAGCGCCTGGACGGTCGCCAGCGTGTTCTTGACGCGGTGGTTGAGTTCGCGCAGCAGCAGCCGTTGCCGCTTGTCGCCAAGCTTGCGCTCGGTGATGTCGTAGTTGACGCCGAAGATCAGGGTCGGCTTGCCGTCGCCGTCGCGCTCGATGACGCGGCCGCGCGTGGCGAGCCAGCGCGGAGGATGAAAGCCCTTCACCCGGTATTCGCCGAAATAGTCGTCGCTGCCGGTCAAGGCATCGCGAAAGCGGGTTTCGGTCTGGTAGACGTCGCGAGGATCGATGGCGGTGAGGATGTCGCGCGCCCGCAGCCGGTTCGAGCGCGGCAGGTTGAACAGCTCCGACAGCAATGTATCGCATTCGATGATGTCGGTGCGGATGTCCCATGCCCAGCTGGCGAGCGAAGCCGCGTCGAGCGCAATGGCGCGCCGCTTTTCCTCACGCACAAGTGCTGCCTCGGCGATGGCGCCGCTGCGGGTCGCATCCTTCAAAGTGAACAGGCTGCCGGCGAGGCCGGCGAGCGCCTTCAACTGCTCGAGCATGGCGCTAGACGGAAAGGCATGCGGCTTGCGGTCGAGCACGCACAGCGTGCCGATGCGGGCGCCAGCCACGATCATCGGCGCGCCGGCGTAGAAGCGGAGATGATGCTTGCCGGTGACCAGCGGGTTGGTCTTGAAGCGTGGGTCCGTCGTGGCGTCCGCCACAACCATCGGCTCGTCGCCTGCAGCAATCGCATGGGCGCAGAAGGAGATGTCGGTCGCGGTTTCGGTCTCGTCCAGACCGACACAGGATTTGAACCATTGGCGCTTGTGGTCGACGAGCGTCACCAAGGCGATCGGAACCTGCATAGCCGCCGCGGCAAGGCTGCTTATGCGGTCGAAATCCGGATCGGCCGCCGTATCCAACGCCTCCAGACCGTGCAGCACGGCCAGCCGGTCCTCGTCCTTGACCGCGCGCGCAACTTCGGCCGGCAGATTCGGCACTGTTTCCGCCTTGCTGTTCACCCAAGTCCCCAATGGCCCGTCCCGGCCTTCGCTGCTTCCCGCACCTGCCGGCTCATGACCAGCCGGCGTCCCCGGAACCATCCTAGCGAGGAACCGTTACCCGACCGTGTTTTGCCGACCGCGCCAGTTGGCGAATAACGAGACAAGGACCGATCATGACCAAGATCATCCCCGAAAACAAAGCGCGTCAGGGGCGGTGGGGCTGGCACGGCTTGCGTATCCTGATTGCAGCGCTGCTTTTGGCCTTCGCGGCCTGGGGCATCGCCGACATCTATGGTGAAATGGCCAAGACGCCGGCGACGGAGCAAGGAAGCGCGCCAAGTGGCTAGATTTTCGGCCTTCATCGTTCGAGATCGCATCAGGCAGCCTTCGCCTCTGCGATGCGGGCCGGCACCAGGACATTGAGTGCGCCAGGCCGGATTTCGATCGCCGTCTCACGGTCAAGCCTGACCAGTTCACCGTCGATGACGGCGCGGAACTTGCTGCTGCCCGAATGGATTTTCAGGACCGTTCGGTCGGCTTGATGGATTTCCACGTGTTCGTTGTCGCGCCATTTTCCGCGCGCCATGTTGAAGAAGAATTTGACCAGTTCGGCACGCTGCTGCGCCACCGTGACATAGACGCCAAGCACGCCGCCCGCCGGGTTGTCGGCGTAGGGCAGGTGGCCTTCGCCGAACAGATTGTTGGTGATGCCGATGCCGGTGATGCGGACCGCCATCTCGGCGTTGCCGATGCTGAGCGTCACGTTCATCGCCGGTGGATTGTTGATCGTCGCCCAGGCCGCCTTGGCCGAGGCGCCGATCTTTCCCAGACGTGAACCGAATTCCATTTTCTGGCGCAGCTGCACCATCTTGGCATGCATGCCGATCGAGAACTGATGAACGAAGGGCCGGCCGTTTGCCGTGGCCACGTCGACTGCGATGATCTCGCCATCGGCGAAGGATTTCAGCGCGGCATCGAGGGACTGCGGAATACCCAGTCCGCGTGCGAACAGATTCATCGTGCCGGCCGGCAATATGGCAAGCGCCTTCCTGGTGCCCATCAGCCGAGCGGCGGCGGCGGAAATGGTTCCATCACCGCCGCCGGCCAGCACGACATCGACAGAGCGTCGCGATGCAGCGCCGTCAAGCGTCTCCACCACGTCCTTGCCGGCAACAACATCAATGCTGAGGCAGTGGCCTGCCGTCTCCAGGGCCTGGCGCATCCTGTCGGAAAAGGCGGCAAGGTCCGTTGTGCGCAAGGTGCCGCCGTCCCGGTTCAGCACCGCAGCAAATTTCATGCCCCGCTCCGCCATTCCATCATGATTCGGCCGGGATAGAACCAGCCACGGGCTGAAACGCGATCAAGCGGGAAAGGTTCCGTTTTGAGAAATCGCTGGCGCTTCCCCGCTTATTGGCTTCGCCACAACGCGAAGTGTTTTGTCGGAACAACAGCATGGTCACGACGTTGTGAAGAAGATGCCGCGTCCGAACCTCCTCAGTGACGGTTCAACCGGGCGCGGCGCGTACCAAATCACCCACGAGGAGGGATCATTATGACCCGCAATCTCTTAGCCACGACCGCACTTGCAGCGCTGGTCGCGACCGGGGCCTATGCGCAGAATGCGACATCCCCGGCGCCCGCCCAGACCCCCGCTGTTCAGGAGCCAGCCGCCGCTCCGGTGCGCACTGAAGGCAGCATCGTCACCAACATCATCGGTGAAACCGTCTACAACGGCACCGGCGACGATGCCGAGAACATCGGCAAGGTCAGCGATGTCGTCTTCGACAAGGATGGCCAGGCCAAGTCCGTCGTCATCGGCGTTGGCGGTTTTCTGGGTGTCGGAGCGAAGAATGTCGCCTTCGATTACGACAAGCTGCAATGGGCCGAAAGGAACGGCGACCGCTGGCTGGTTGCCCAGACGACCAAGGACGAACTGACGGCGCAGCCGGAGTTCGACAGCAAGCCCTATGCACCGGCTCCGGCACCGGCCGCATCGACGGACGCAAAGGCTCCGGCTGCATCCGCGCCGGCTGACACCGCGCAGACACCCGTCGACATGAATGCTGCGCCGGCCGAACCGGTGAAGCGCGCCGACGGCAATCTCGCCACCAACATCATTGGCGAAACCGTCTACAACGGCACCGGCGATGACGCGCAGAACATCGGCAGCGTCAACGACATTGTTCTGACAAATGAAGGCAAGGCCGAGTCGCTGGTCATCGGCGTCGGCGGCTTCCTCGGCCTTGGCGCCAAGAATGTCACCTATGATTTCGGCAAGGCCCAGTGGGCGGAGAAGAACGGCGACCGCTGGCTGGTGGCCCAGACCACCAAGGAGGAACTTCAGGCGCAGCCGGATTTCAACCGCAAGGCCTATGATCCGGCACCGGCAACGACGGCTTCCAATGAGCCGGCTGCAACCGCACCGGCTGCTGCACCGTCCGATGCCACGGCTCCTGCCGTTGCACCGGCTGACAAGACGGCTGAGGCTCCTGCTGCTTCGACACCCGATGCCTCGGCACCCGACCAGACCCAGACGGCGGCAATCGACAAGTCGACCTTGACCGAGATACCTGTCGGCGAGATTCGCGCCGACGACCTGAAGGGCACGACCGTCTACGGCGCCAATGATGCCAAGGTCGGCGAAATCGGTGACGTCGTGCTGGCGCCCGACAGAAAGACCGACGCGGTGATCGTCGATGTCGGTGGCTTCCTCGGCATTGGCGAGAAGGAAGTCGCGGTCGGCATGGATAATCTCAAATTCATGACCGACAAGGATGGCAGGAAGTACCTGTACACGACCTTCACCAAGGAACAGCTCGAGGCTCAGACTGCTTACGACAAGGGCAGCTATACGGAGAAGCGTGACCAGCAGCGCATGATCGTGCAGTAGGATAGCAGGGCAGTAGGGCAGTAGGGCAGTAGGGCAGTAGGGTGCGGCGTAGTCCAAGCCTACCGCTCTACTGCCTTGATCCCCTGCTAACATGGCCGGCAACACCGTGCTCGGTCAGTTCGGCCAGTGCCAGCGACTGGTCGAGATGTTCGGCTCGCCAGGCAAGTAGCCTTTCGGCGAATTCCAGCCGCACGGCCAGGTGGGCCGGATCGGCGGCGAGGTTGTTCAATTCGCCCGGATCGCCTTCCAGGTCGAACAGCAGCGGCGGCAAGTTACCGCCGAAATGCACATATTTGAATTCTTCCGTGCGGATGACGGCGAGATTGCATTGGCGTGAGGCGACGCCGAAATGCCGTTCGGCTTCGCCTTCGGCAATCGAGCGGAAATCGAACTCCCAATGCGCGGCATCGCGCCACGCTGCAGGGCTCCCGCCGCTCAGGAACGGTTTCAGCGAGCATCCGTCGAGATGCGGTTGTGGGGCTTCGCCGAGCAGGTCGAGAAGCGTCGGCAAAATGTCCACCGCTTCGGTGAACCGATCGACACTACCGCCGGCAGCCTTGCCATGGCGCGGGTCGCGGATGATCAGCGGAATGTGGTAGCTGCCGTCGAAATAGCCGCCCTTGCCCAGCATGAAATGGTCGCCCATCATCTCGGCGTGGTCTGATGTCAGCACGATGATGGTGTCGTCCCACGCGCCTGCGGCCTTGACCGCTTGCCAGATACGGCCGAGCTGCGCGTCGACCTCCGAGATCATGCCGTAGTAGATCGCGCGGATGCGGCGAAAGTCGTCATCGCTCCAATCATGCACCTTGCCACTGGCCTCGGGACGGAACTTGGCCTGCTTCTGCCGGCCGAGATCATAGGCGAGATAGGGGTGGCTCTCCGCTTCTGCCTGCCAGCTTGCCGCACGGTGGAAGGCAGGACCGGCAGCCGGATCATACAAATTGTTGTATGGCTCGGGCGCGATGAAGGGCGGGTGCGGGCTGATGAAGGAAAGATGGGCAAACCATGGCGCGTCGTCCTCCTGCTCGCCGAGCCAGCGCGTGAATTCGCCGGTCAGAAAGGAGGATGCGGTTTCGTCCTTCGAATAAACGGGCGGTGCGTTGCTGACGGCGGCCTCGGCCTTGCCGCTTTCGTTCACCGGGCGATGGATATCTGGCGATCCGGCGCCGGTATCGATGCCCCGCTGCTTGAGCCAGGACAGCCACTGCTTCTGATGCTCGGGCAGCAACTGACGCACTGTGAATCCCGGCAGCACACCTTCATAGCTTTGCAGCCGCGGGTCGCCTGGCGCCAGCAGGCGCGGGTCGAGCGATACGTCGGTGTAGCCGAACAGCGTCGGATCATAGCCGAGGCTGCGGGCATGCAGCGCGATGTTGCCGTGACGGGCGTCGAGCGGCGTGCCGTTGCGGCAGACGCGGTTGTTCATCTGGTAGAGGCCGGTGTAGAGGCAGGCGCGGGCCGGCGAGCAAGGTGCCGCACCACCATAGTGCCGCTTGAACAGCGCACCCTCGGCGGCCAGCGCGTCGGCATTCGGCGTCTTCACAACCGGATGGCCGGCGGCGGACATGCAATCGCCGCGCCACTGGTCGCATGTGATCAGAAGAACATTCGGGCGCCTGGCTTTTCCGGTCACTCGCGATACCCTTATCCTGTATGGTCGAACGCCGCTCATGGAACCGAATTCCGGCGACGGCGCAAGCCTGACTTGTTCGTCAATTGGTGAACGAAGTTATTTGGATTGTTCACTATTAAAGCACAGTCCATTCTGTGTTTGCCGCCTTTGCCGCAGGCGCTGGTGTCCTCATATAGGCGTGGACAGCGGCTAGGGCCGTACAAGCACCAAGGGAAGGAGCAAGACAATGCTCGATCAGATCAAGGGCCTCCATCACGTCACTTCGATGGCCAGGGATGCCCGCCAGAACAACGAGTTCTTCACCAGGAAACTCGGCCAGCGCCGGGTCAAGAAGACCGTCAATTTCGACGCGCCTGACGTTTACCATCTCTACTATGGCGACGAGGCCGGCACGCCGGGTTCGGTGATGACCTATTTTCCGTTTCCCAACATCGGCAAGGGCCGTCATGGCGTCGGCGAAGTCGGCACCACGGTCTACTCCGTGCCGGAAGGCACGCTCGCCTATTGGGAAAAGCGCTTTGCCGATGAAGGCGTCTCGGGCCTGTCGCGCGACGAGACATTCGGCGAGAAGCGCCTGGCCTTTGCCGGACCGGACGGCGATGGTTTCGCCCTGGTCGAGGACAAGGCCGACGCCAGAAAGCCATGGGCGAAAGGCGGCATCCCCACCGATGAGGCGATCCGCGGCTTTCACTCCGTGTCGCTCAGGCTAAAGGATGGCGGCGCCACCGAGGAGCTGCTGAAGTTCATGGGCTACGAGGAGATCGACAAGTCCGGAAATGTCCGGCGGCTGGCGGTGAAGAACGGCAATGGCGCCGACGTCGTCGACATCGAATCGCTCCCGGGTGCCGCCTTCGCCGATCTCGGCGCGGGCTCCGTCCACCATGTCGCCTTCGCCGTCGAGAACCGCGCCAAGCAGCTCGAAGTGCGCAAGGCGCTGATGGACACCGGCTATCAGGTGACGCCGGTGATCGACCGCGATTATTTCTGGGCGATCTATTTCCGCACGCCGGGTGGCGTGCTGTTCGAAGTCGCCACCAACGAACCGGGTTTCGATCGCGATGAGGATACCGCTCATCTCGGTGAGGCGCTGAAGCTGCCGACGCAGCATCAGCATCTGCGGCCCTATCTCGAACAGCATTTGCAGAAGCTGGAAGGCTGAGACCATGAGCAAGGACGCTTACACTTACAAGGTGCTGCCCGGTTCGCCGGGCGGTCCGCTGCTCTTCGTCTTCCACGGCACGGGGGGAGATGAGAACCAGCTTCTGTCGCTGGGGCGCGATCTCTTGCCCCAGGCAACCATCATCTCGCCACGCGGCGATGTGGCGGAACATGGTGCGGCGCGCTTCTTCCGCCGCACCGGCGAAGGCGTCTACGACATGGGCGATCTGGCGCGGGCGACGGACAAGATGGCCGGCTTCATCAAGGCCCATATCGAGGCGGCGAAGCCGTCAGCCGCGTTCGGCCTTGGCTATTCCAACGGCGCCAACATCCTGGCCTCGGTGGTGTTTGCGGCGCCGGCGATGTTCGATGCCACGGTGCTGATGCATCCGCTGATCCCGTTCGAACCCGAGATCAACGGCAGTCTCGCCGGCCGTCACATTCTCGTGACCGCCGGCAGGCGCGATCCGATCTGTCCGCCGAACCTGACCACGCGGCTCGAAGCCTATTTGCGTGCCGATGGCGCCGATGTCACAGTGGCGTGGCATGACGGCGGGCACGAGGTGCGGCCAAACGAAATCGAGGCGGCACGGCATGTCTTTGCCGGCGCCACCCAGGGAGTATAGCGATGYCGGACCAACTGCCTGAAATCGAACTGGAAGATCGCGGTTCCAAGGGTCGCTACGTCCTGCGCGGGCCAGACGGCGCCGAGGCGGAGATGACCTTCACCAAGATCGGCGAGCACCAGATCATCATCGACCATACGGAAGTGCCGGACGTCTTCCGCGGTCAGGGTGCCGGGCTTCGGCTCGTCACCCGCGCCGTCGAGGATGCACGCGCGGCGGGCAAGAAGATCATCCCGCTTTGCCCGTTCGCGAACGCCCAGTTCCGCCGCCACCACGAGTGGGCAGACGTGCTGAAGCAGTAGGATCGGCCGGCATTTCGTCGATCGGAACGGGGCGCGACATCAGGCTGTCGTCCCGCTTCGATGGCTTTGGCATTTGCACGGGTAGCGCATCTTGCCTAAGTGGATATGATCTATCGCAGCCACCGCGCCGACAAACGAACCGAATGATCCCCCAATGACCGAAACCGACCTCGTTCCCGTCTTCGACGGCCACAACGACACGTTGCTCAGACTCTACCAGTCAAAAGACACGGACGTCGAAAAGCTGTTCATCGAGGGGAAATCGGGCGGTCATATCGACCTGCCGCGCGCGAAAGCCGGTGGCTTTGCCGGCGGCATGTTCGCCATCTTTCCGCCGCCTGTCGAGAAAACCAGGCGCAGCGCCGTGCCGCTGGCGCCGAGCGATGCCGAGCCACTGCCGCCCGAGGTCCCGCGGGCCGATGCGTTGACCTCGACGATCGCGATGGCCTCGATCCTGTTCAGGCTGGAACGAGCCGGAGGGCTCACCGTCTGCCGCAGTGCCGGCGATGTCCGCAACGCCATGGCGCAAGGCTCGATGGCGGCGGTGTTCCACATCGAAGGGGTCGAGGCGATCGATCCCGAGCTCACAATGCTCGACGTGTTGCATGCCGCCGGCCTGCGCTCGCTCGGCATCGTCTGGAGCCGGCCGAACGCCTTCGGCCACGGCGTGCCGTTCCGCTTTCCGTCCTCGCCCGACACCGGCCCAGGGCTGACCGATGCCGGCAAGGCGCTGGTCAAGGCCTGCAACCAGCTAAAGATCATGATCGACCTGTCGCATCTCAACGAGAAGGGCTTTCGCGATGTCGCCGCGCTCAGCGCCGCGCCGCTGGTCGCCACTCATTCCAACGTCCACGCGATCTGCGGCCATTCGCGCAACCTCACTGACTGGCAGCTCGGCGCGATCCGCGAATCCGGCGGCATGGTCGGGCTTAACTTCGCCACCGGATTCCTGCGTGAGGACGGCAGGATGAATGCCGACACCAGCCTCGACATCATGGTGCGCCACGTCGATTCGCTGCTGCAGGCACTGGGCGAGGACGGTGTCGGCCTTGGCTCGGATTTCGACGGCGCCATGATCCCGGCCGTCATCGGCGATGTCGCCGGCCTACCGAAGCTGATCGATGCATTGGCGGCGCGCGGTTTCGGCCGCGCGCTGATCGAAAAGATCGCCTATCGCAACTGGCTCAGCATGCTGGAGAGAACCATCGGGTAGAAAGACCTATTCGAAACCCATGCGCTTGAGCCAGTCCTTGCCGACACCGCGATCGCGGATGATCGGCAGAGGATCTTCCGAATCGAGCCGCGCGCAGATGCGGTAGACTTCGAGCGTCTCGGCGCTCATCTCGCCGCCTTTGTAGAAGAACATGGCGGCGGCATAGCGTGTGCGGCCCGACCATTTCTCGCCGAGCGGCGTGTTGACCAACTCCCATTGCTCGGCGGCTTCGAGTTCGGCTTCGTCGGTCATGGTCAGAAATCCGCCGGCGGATTGGCGGTGCGGCGGTCGAGCTTGATGAAGGGCCGCGCCACCACCTTGGCCCGCTTCATCAGCTTCTGATACTGCAGCTCGCGCATGGCGTAGATCTCGACCCAGAGGTCCTCGACCATGGTGTCACCATACGGCCGCGCCAGCGAGGCGATGGCGATGTTGCGCTTGGCCATTGGCGACCACATGGCGGCGCTGACCAGGCCGACCTCCTGGCTTTTCTTGTGGTAGACGATGGCGTGTTCGGCGGGGATGTTGCCTTCGATCTCCAGCCCGACCAGCACATGGCGCAGCTTGCGTTTGGCGCGAGCCTCGAGGATGGCGCGGCGACCGTTGAAATGACCTTTCTCCAGATCGATCATGAAGCCGAGGCCGATCTCGTCCGGCATGCGCAGGCGATCGGCACGGATGGCGTGCTCGGCGGTGGTGAAATCCGCATTGGCGACGATCAATCCGGCTTCGAGCCGGGCGCGATTGAGCGCGGTGTAGCCGATGGCGCGGATACCGCGCAGTTGGCCGGCCGTCATCAAGCGGTCCCAAAGGCTGAGCGCCCTGTCGGCCGGGACGAACAGTTCGTAGCCGAGATCGCCGGTGAAGCCAGTGCGAGAAATGCCGACGGTGCCGCCATCATGCTGGAAATCGGCGAGGTCGAATATTTTCAGCTTCTCGACGCCGGTGAAGCCGGCATCACGCAGCACCGCAAACGAGGTCGGCCCTTGCAGCGCGAGCCCGGCTACAGCCTCTGTTTCCTCCGCGACGGTGACATCGAAGCCAATCGCGCTGTCGAGCAGCCATGGCAGATGCCGCTCCTGCGAACACAGCCGGAAGCGTGTCGGCGACAGCCGGAACAGCGTGCCGTCATCGAGGACGAAGCCCTCGTCGTCGCACCACGCCGTGTAGTGGACACGGCCCGGCCTGAGCTTGGCGACATCGCGCAAGGTGACGCGGTCGAGGAAGGCTTCGGCGTCCGGCCCTTCGATCCGGTACTTGGTCATCGGCGAAATGTCGAACAGGGCCGCCTGGCTGCGGATGGCGAAATATTCGAGTTCCTCGTCCCACAGCGAATGTGGCGCGCGGTAGCCGGCCCAATTGTACCAGTCCTGGGTCTTGGCCAGCGCGTCGATTCGCGGCTGGAACGGCGTGCCAAGCCGCAGCGTGCGGAAATGGTCCTGCGTGGCGATGCGGGCGGAAACAGCTGCGTTGACTGTCTTCGAGACGGGCTTCTTCCTGATTGCCTGGGCCATGGCTTACCCCTTCATCGCGATGATGCGCCGCGCGGCGTTGAGGCCGGGAGCGCCGGAGACGCCGCCGCCGGGATGCGAGCCGGCGCCCGCCAGGAACAGCCCTTCGAGCGGTGTGCCATAGCCCGACCAGCCGGACACCGGTCGCGAGATCAGCATCTGGTCGGCCTGCAATTCGCCGTGGTGCCAGTGGCCGCCCGGCATGCGGTAGCGCGCTTCGATGTCGGCCGGCGTCAGAAGCTCGGCGTGGACCACGCTTTTGCCGATGCCAGGCGCATAGGCTTCGAGCTGGGCCATGATCGCCTTGAGGAATTTCGGCTTGCCGGCATCCCAACCCTCTTTCAGCGCGTAGGGCGCGTATTGCACGACCGCCGACAGCACGCAGGCGCCGCTCGGCGCGAGCGACGGGTCGGCGAGGCTTGGCAGCGTGATCTCCATCACCGGCTCGGGTGAGAACTCGCCATATTTGGATGGGTTGAAGGCGCGCTCGACATGGTCGGGCGAGGGCGCGATCACCAGGCGGCCCTTGTGGCCGGCGGCATCGACTCCGGTGAATTGCGGCGGCCGGTCGAGCGCCAGATTGAGCTTGGCCGCATCGCCTTTCATGCGAATGTTTTTCACCTTGCGCACAAAGCCGGTATCGATCTCGCGCGGCCCGACAAGGTCGAGGAAGGTGGTCGCCGGATTGATGGCCGAGACGATCGTCCTGGCACGCAGCACCTCGCCAGTGTAGAGCGCAACACCGACTGCGCGGCCTTTCTCAACAATGATCTTCGCCACCGGCGTCGACGTGCGGATGGTAACGCCGGCCTTTTCCGCCGCGGCACGGATGGCAGCGGCAATCGCGCCCATGCCGCCTTGCGGAAGTATCTGCGCGCCGGCTGCACCGCCGGTCTCGCCGGCCAGCCGGTAGTAGAGGCCGAGCAATGATGTCGGCGAGCGGGGGCCGAGATGGCTGCCCAGCGTCGCATCGAAAGCGAGCAGGCCTTTTAGCCTGATATCAGCCAACTGCTCGTCGAGCAGGTCGGCAACATTCATCAGCAGCACGCGCAGGAAGTCGCGCATGTCTTCCTTGCCGAGCTTCTTCAGCGCCAGCGCGGCCTGGCCGAGGGACGCGGTCTCGATCAGTGACATACCGGCGAGATCGGGCGGGCGCCGGGAGAGGAACGGCTTCAATAGGCCGGCATAGCGCAGCAGCTGCGCGCGCAGCTCCTTCCAGGCCGACTGCTCGGACGAGCTGGCGCCTGTCAGCACCTCGCCATAGGCGCCATGCAAGACCAGCGGCGGGCCGTCCCTCGACAGCGCAACCGACGGCATGAAGTCGGCGCGCGCGAATTGCAGCCCGTGCTTGTCCAGGTCCAGCGCCTTGACCACATCCGGATGCAGCCGGTTCAGCAGATGGGCGACTGACGAGACACGAAAGCCCGGCGCGAATTCCTCGGTGCGCGCGGCGCCGCCGACTTCGCTTCCGGCTTCCAGCACCAGCACCTTGCGGCCGGCTTTCGCCAGCGCGGCCGCGGCGACGAGGCCGTTGTGGCCGCCGCCAATGACGATTGTCTCAGATGACGTCATGGGCAGCGCTCATATGCGAGGTGGATTTGGCGAGGTCGCGCAGGATTTCCGCCGCGGCGTTGCGGCCGGGCGCACCCATGACGCCGCCGCCGGGATGGGTCGAGGAACCGCACATATAGAGGCCGCCGACCGGCGAGCGGTATTGCGCGTAACCCGGCACGGGCCGGTTGAACAAAAGCTGGTCGAAGGTCAGTTCGCCCTGGAAGATGTTGCCTTCGGTGAGGCCGACCTCGGCTTCGATCTCGCGCGGCGTGCGCACCTCCATGTGGACGATGCGGTCGCGAAAGCCCGGCGAGTATTCCGCGATCTGCGAAATCACGCTCTCGGCAAAGCCGTCGCGGTCGGCGTCGGTCCACTCGGCTCCTGCTATCTTGGGGGGCGCGTATTGCACGAAGCAGCTCATGAAGTGCTTGCCGGCCGGCGCCATGGTCGGGTCGAGGGTCGTTGGAATGACCATGTCGAGGAACGGATCGGCCGACCAGCGCCCGGCCTTCCAGTCGTCATAGGCGCGCTCCATGCGCTCCATCGAATCGGTGAAATGCATGTCGCCGCGATAGACCGGCGAATCCTTCGGCAGCGCCGGGAATTCCGGCAGCGAGTCGAGAGCGATGTTGACCTTGCCGGACGAGCCGCGGATCTTGAAGTTCCTGACCCGGCGCAGGAAGACATCGGGCAGTTCCTTTTCCTCGACCAGCTTCAGGAAGGTGCGCTTCACGTCGGCATTGGAGACGACGAGCTTGCCATAAATCTCCTCGCCGCCGGCCAGCACCACGCCCTTGGCCTTGCCCCTCCCGACCAGCACATGGTCGACCTCGGCACCGGTGCGGATGGTGCCGCCCGACGCCTTGAACGACGCGGCCAGCGCCTTGGTGACCGCGCCCATGCCGCCGCGCGCATAACCCCAGGCGCCGACCGAGCCATCGACCTCGCCCATATAGTGATGCAGCAGCACATAGGCGGTGCCGGGCGACATCGGCCCGAGCGCGGTGCCGATGATGCCGGACAATGCGAAGTTCGCCTTGATGACGTCGGTCTCGAAATATTCGTCGAGAAACTCCGAGATCGACATGGTCCAGAAGCGCAGTGTCAGCGCCATTTCCTGCGCCGACAGGCCTGCGAATTTCTTGCCGAGATAGAGCAGTTCTCCGAGGTCGCGCGGCCGCAGGCTGGTCGGGTCGGGTGCGGTGCGCATCAGGAGCGGCTGGATGAAGCGGCACTGCCGCGTCACGTCGCGGGCGTAGCGGTCATAGGCTTCGGCATCGCGCTTCGAGAAGCGGGCGAACTCGCGCCGGTGGGCATCGTGGTCGCGGTAGTTGGCGAGGTAGTCACCGTCGCGCGTGAATACCGCGCCGCCCTCATAGGAGATGACCTGCAGGCCAAAGCGCGGCAGTTCGAGGTCGCGCATAATCTCGGGGCGAAACAGCGAGCAGACATAGGAGCAGTTGGAATAGAGGAAGCCCGGCGTCAATTCCCGGCTGGTGGCGGCACCGCCGACCCAGTCGTTCTTCTCGACCACCAGCACGTCGAGGCCGGCGCGCTGCAGATAGCAGGCGTTGACCAGCCCGTTGTGTCCGCCGCCGATGATGATCGCATCCCAAGCTTTCATTTTGGCCCAGTCTTCCCGTGCGACCCGCTCTTCATTTTTGCGTGATCTGTTCCCGAATGCGCGGAATTTGGCATGGCAGCCGCCATTTTGTCCAGCCATATTGAATGAATGTTCAACAAATGGTGTTGCGTTTTGCCCTGTATGCGCTACGCTTTGCCGGCAATCGAAAGTGCTCAAATCGGCTGACGGGGCCGAGGTGCGATGATCGAAACGGCAGCAGCCGAGCCTGAGTATGACGACACCGCCATTCGCTTCCTCGAGGCGCTGTGGGGCGATGGCTACCTGTCGCCCGGTGGGCCGGACGAGGTTGACCGGGTGGTCGAAGGGCTTTCGCTCAAAGGCAAGACGATCCTCGACATCGGCTGCGGCTCGGGCGGCATCACGCTGCACCTGGTCGAGCGCCATGGCGCTGCCCACGCCACCGGCTTCGATGTCGAACAGCCGGTGATCGAGACAGCCCGGCGCCGCGCCGGCGCGCGTGGGCTCGCGGATCGTGTCAGCTTCATCCAGGCGCCACCGGGCTCGCTGCCTTTCGCCAACCATTCCTTCGATGTCGTCTTCTCCAAGGATGCGCTGCTGCATGTGCCCGACAAGGATGGCCTGTTCGCCGAAATCTTCCGCGTACTGAAGCCGGGCGGTGTCTTTGCCGCCTCCAACTGGATGATCTCGCATGACGGCGAACCGTCGCCCGAGATGAAGGCCTACGTCGCTGCGGAGGGCCTGTCCTTCGCCATGGCATCGCCCTCCCGCTATGCGCAGGCGATGCGCCGCGCCGGCTTTGCCGATGTCACCGTCAGGGACCGCAATCCCTGGTACCGCGACGTCGCGCGTGGCGAGTTGGAAAGGCTGAAAGGACCGCTCTATCCGACTGTGGCCGCGGTGGTCGGCGCCGCCTATGTCGACAAGAACATACGAACCTGGGAAGCCATGCAGAAGGTGCTTGACAGTGGCGAACACCGTCCCACTCATCTTCGCGGTCGGAAGCCGGTTGGATAGCCGGCGATGCTGGAGACCATCAGACCCATGAAGACGGCAGACGCCAGGGAAACCCTCCTTGAACCAATGCGGAAAGCTGAATCCGAGAAGCGCGGACGCAAGGCCTCGAAGGAGGTCAGGCAGCTTCAGCTCATCGAGGCGACGATCGATTCACTGGCCAAGCGCGGCTATTCGGAGACGACGATGGCCGATGTCGCCGATGGCGCGGGCCTGTCGCGCGGCATCGTCAATTTCCATTTCGAGAGCAAGGAAAAGCTGCTCATCGCGACCTTGCAGCATATGTATGACGAGTACTCGGCGCATTGGCGCAATGCCCTGCAGAAGGCCGGCGATGATCCCGCCCGGCAACTCCAGGCGCTGGTCGCGGCCGATTTCGACCGTTCGATCTGCAACAAGCGCAAGCTCGCCGCCTGGTGCGCCTTCTGGGGCGAGGCCAAGTCGCGGCCGACCTATCAGGCGCTGAGCAGTGCCCGCGATGCCGTCTACCAAAACATCTTCATCGACCTTTGCGCGGCGCTGAAGCAGAGCGGCGACTATACCTATGAGCCGCAGGTCATGGCGCTGGCACTCAGTGCCATGACCGAAGGGTTGTGGCTGCGGTTGATGATGGGGACCGAGGACACCACCCGTGAAACCGCCTTGCAGGCGGCAAACGAATTCCTGTCGGCGGCATTCCCCAAACACTATCCGTGGAAGGCGGCCGGCGCGGCGAAACCATAAGAAAACCACAGAGGATGGAACAATGAAAACACTAACGAGACGCCTGACACTGACCCTGGTGCTGGCCGGAACGCTGGCGGCGTCGGCAGCCGCACTTGCGGTCGCCGCCGACAAGGACTTGATCGTGTTCGACTGGTCCGGCTACGAAGACCCCAGCTTCCATCCGAAATATGTCGAGAAGAACGGCGACTCGCCAACCTTCGCCTTCTTCGGCGACGAGGATGAGGCGTTCGAGAAGGTTCGCTCCGGCTTCAAGGCCGACCTCGGCCATCCCTGCTCGCAGAGCGTGGTGAAATGGCGCGAGGCGGGCCTCTTGCAGCCGCTCGACACGTCGAAGATCACGGGCTGGAAGGACCTCAATCCCGGCATCATGGCGATGAAGGATCTTGCCACCACGCCGGACGGCAAGGCGTGGTTCATGCCTTGGGATTGGGGCAACACCCAACTCACCTACAACACCTCCAAGATCGACGCCAAGGACGTGCAGTCGCTGAAGGCCTTCGCCGACCCCAAGTTCAAGGGACGGGTGTCGATCGGCGACAACGTCGACGACGCCTATGCGCTGGCTAGCCTCGCTATCGGCCTCAAGGACTGGACCAAGATGACCGATGACCAGTTCAAGCAGGCTTCGGATTTCCTGCGCCAGGTGCACAAGAACGTGCGCTCCTACTGGACCGACACCACCGACGTCGTGCAGCTGTTAAGCGGTGGCGAGGTCGACCTCGCCTGGGCATGGAATGACGCGACGGTGCAGTCGGTGGCGGCCGGCGTGCCGATCATGTCCAAGAAGGACACCGACGAAGGCATCTCGACCTGGGTCTGCGGCTACGTGCTGTTCAAGGACGCGCCCGACAATATCGACAAGGCCTATGACTATCTGAACGCCGTCAACGATCCGGAGACCGCCAAGGTGCTGGTCAAGGACTGGGGCTATGGCCAGGCCAATGCCAAGGGCATGGCTGGCGTCGATCAGGCGGTGCTGAAGGAAAAGGGTTATGACGACGTGCAGAAATTCGTCGACAAGACGCTGTTCCAGTCGCCGGTTCCTTCCGAACTCAAGCTCAAGATGATCGCCGAATTCGAGAAGATCAAAGCCGGCTATTGAGCCTGTCTCGCCGGTCCGTCCGCCCGTCGACATGGCGGGCGGACGGGCTCGCCAAAGAAGCCGAATTCTCCTAACGTCACAGCAACCTTTTTCGCGACGGGGGAGTTTTCGAGCCATGAAGTCAGTGCTACGCCGCCTTGCCCTTGCCACCGCGTGTTTGATCGGCGCAGGCTCCGTCCATGCCTTGGCGGAGGGTGGTGGCGACCTCGTAGTGTTCGACTGGTCGGGCTATGAAGATCCGCTGCTGCACCCCACCTACGCTGCCAAATACGGCGCCGAGCCGACCTTCGCTTTCTTTGGCGACGAGGACGAAGCTTTCGAGAAGATGCGGGCGGGCTTCACGGCCGATGTTGCCCACCCTTGTTCGCAAAGCGTGGTCAAGTGGCGCGAGGCCGACATGCTGCAGCCGCTCGACACCTCCAGGATCGCCGGCTGGAAGGACCTCAATCCCGGGATCATGGCGATGAAGGATCTCGCCACCACCGCCGACGGCAAGGCCTGGTTCATGCCGTTCGACTGGGGCAACACCTCGCTGCTCTACCGCACCGACAAGGTGACGGCCGAACAGGCGCAGTCGCTCAGGATTTTTGCCGATCCCAATTTCAAAGGCCGCGTCACCATCGGTGACAATGTCGACGACGCCTATGCGCTGGCGAGCCTCGTCATCGGCCTCAAGGACTGGACCAAGATGACCGATGCGCAGTTCCAGGAGGCATCCGCTTTCTTGCGCGACGTGCACAAGAACATCCGCTTCTACTGGACCGACGACACCGACCTCAACCAGGCCTTTATCGGCAACGAGGTCGACCTCGTCTGGGGCTGGAATGAGACCTTCGTGACGCTGAGGGGGCAAGGCATGCCGATCGCCATGAACCGCGACACCAAGGAAGGCATTTCGACCTGGGTGTGCGGCTATGTGCTGATGAAGGATGCGCCGGGCAAGCTCGACGAAGCCTATGATTTCTTGAACTCCGTCAATGCACCCGCCGTGTCGGACTACTTGGTCAAGACTTTCGGCTACGGCCATGGCAATGGCGCCGGCATGGCGGCGATCGACCACAAGGTGCTGGTCGACCGCGGCTTCGACAATCTCGACATATTCCTCGACAAGACGCTGTTCCAGCAGCCGGTGGCGCCGGAGCTCAAGCAGCGCATGGTCGCTGAGTTCGAGAAGATCAAGGCCGGCTATTGACGAGCGAACCGCAAAGAACCGACGTCGTCATCGTCGGTGCCGGCTTCACCGGCCTGTCGGCAGCGCTCGAGCTGAAGGCGGTCGGCATCGACTTCCGGCTGCTCGAAGCGCGTGACCGCGTCGGCGGGCGCGTCGAGTCCAGGCAGAATGGGCTTGGCGAGCGCGTCGACAGCGGCGGTCAGTTCCTGTGCGAGGACATGCCGGAGCTGATGGCCCTCGTCGCGGCGCGCGGCAAGACGCTGGTCGAGACTTATCTGGATGGCGACTTCGTCGCCCAACCGGCGATGTCTGCGAGGGAGGCGGAACGAACTTATGCCGGCTCGATGGCGATCCGCGACCGCATGAATGCGATCTCGCCTGATGATCCGGCAATTGCCGGCCTGACCGTAGCCACATGGCTCGCTGGCCAGAGCGATCCTGACGACGCCAAGGCGGTGTTCCGCTCGATGATCGAAGGCCTGTGGTGTCAGGCTCTGGAAAAGCTGCCGTTGTGGCACCTGATCGACAATGACCGGCGCATCACCAACGAGGTGACGGAGCTGCAGTATTTCGTGCGCGAAACCATGCATTCGCTGGCCGACGATCTGGCTCGCGATCTCGGCGACCGGCTGCGGTTGAGCAGAGCGGTTACGGGGATCGAACATGGGCCGGGAAGGGTCCGTCTCGCATCGGCGGCGGGCACCATCGAGGCGCGGACGGTGTTGATCGCCGTACCGCCGACGATGGCCGCGAAACTGGATTTTGCGCCGCCGCTGCCGGCTGGCCTGCAAAGAGCTCTGGCGGTCTGGCAAAGCGGGGCGGTGATCAAGGTGCTGGTGCGCTTTCCCACCGCCTTCTGGCGCGACCACGGCCTGAGCGGCATGGTGATGTGGCGCGACCTGCCGGGGCTTTTTGCCTGTGATGTCAGCAAGGACGACGATGACGCCGCGCTGGTGGTCTTCGTCGGCGGGCCGCTCGCCTTGCGCTGGCGCGAACTCGGCGATGGGGCACTGCGCGCCGAAATAGCGAAAAGGCTGGTGGAGGCTTTGGGGCCCGAGGCGGCCGGCATCCTCGATCTCAGCTATCGCGACTGGACGGATGACCGCTGGAGCGGCGGCGCCTACGGCGATCTCATCATCGATGCGACGGCAACCGACGCCGAGCGCACAATCCTGGCCGGCGCTGCGCCGGTGTATTTCGCCAGTTCAGAACTGTCGCCGTCATTTCCGGGCTATGTCGAAGGCGCCATCGTTGCCGGGCGCATCGCGGCGGGCAAGATCATGGCCGATCTTCAATCGGCCATCGCCACCAGCGCCTCGGGATCGTAGGCGAGGCGGATCGAGGTGCCGACGGGGATGTCGTCGGCGCCGAAATCGTTGGTCTCGGTCACCGACAGCGGCTTTTCCAGGCCCGGTATCTCGACGATCAAATGGGTGATCTCGCCGAAATAGTGGCGTTCGACGACTTTGCCTGCGACCTCGAACTTGGCCGTCGCGTTATCCCACAGCACGCGCAGGCGTTCCGGCCTGATGCCGAGCGTGGCTGCGCCACCATTGCGCACGAAGGCCTTGGGCTTGTCGGTCTTGACGCGGCCGAAGCCCAGCGTGTCGACAACCAATGACGCGGCATTCTCCTCGACGATCTCAGCCTTGACGAAGTTCATGCCGCCGAGGAAGTCGGCGACCTGGCGATTGACCGGCCGCTGGTAGATTTCCTTGGGCGAGGCGACCTGCGCGATTTTGCCGCCGAACATCACGGCGATGCGGTCGGACATGGCGAGCGCCTCATACTGGTCGTGGGTGACCAGCACGAAGGTGATGCCGACAGCCTGCTGCAGGCGGCGCAACTCGACCTGCATCTGCTCGCGCAGTTTCTTGTCGAGCGCCGACAGCGGTTCGTCGAGCAGCAGCACCTTGGGCCGCATGACCAGCGCACGGGCGAGCGCCACGCGCTGCCGCTGGCCGCCGGAAAGCTCGGTTGCCAGACGCTTGCCGAGGCCGGTCAGCGACACCTGCGCCAGCGCTTCCTCGACGCGGCGTTTCTCCTCGCCGCCCTGCAGCTTGAGCCGCTTCAGCCCATAGGCAACGTTCTGCTCGACATTGAGATGCGGGAAGATCGCATAGCTCTGGAAGACCATATTGGTCGGCCGGCGATTGGCCGGGATGCCTTCCATCGGCTGGCCGCCGACCGAGATCGAGCCGCTGGTCGGATTGTCGAAGCCGGCGATCATGCGCAGCAGCGTGGTCTTGCCGCAGCCGGATGGACCGAGCAGCGAAAAGAATTCGCCCTCTTTGATGGTCAAGGAGGCGTCGTCGAGCGCCTTGAACGCACCATAGCTGCGGGTGATGTTGCGGATCTCGATCATTGGCCTATCGGACTGGGAGCGCTCGACTTGCGGCTGCTCAGGCATAGAGGCCTCCCTCGTTCTGGGTGCGTCTGGCGGCGCGGCGACGCAGGATTTCGGCAACTGTCATCAGCAGGAAGGAGGCAACCAGCAACAACGTGCCGAGCGCCAGCACACCGGGCAATTTCGCCGCGAAACGCAACTGGCCCCAGATGTAGATCGGCAGCGTCGCCTCTGTCCCGGTGAGGAAGAAGGCGATGATGAACTCATCCAACGAGATGGTGAAGCAGACCAGCAGGCTGGAGATGATGGCCGGCGCCACCATCGGCAGCGTCACCCGCCGGAACGTTCCGAAGGCGCTTTCGCCGAGATCGGCGGAGGCTTCCTCCAGGCTACGGTCGAAGCCTTCGAAGCCGGAGGTCAGCACCGTCATCGAATAGGGGATGCAGACCAGGACATGGCCGAGCACGACGGTGAACAGCGACAGGCTCAAGCCGAGCTGCAGCATCACCAGCAACATCGAGATGGCGACGATGACTTCCGGCAGAACCAGCGGCGCCATGATCAGGCCGTTGATGGTGCGGCGGCCGGGATAGCGGTAGCGGGTGATCGAACGGGCGGCGAGGATGCCAAGCACCGTGGAGAGAACCGCGGCCGACACGCCGACGATCAGGCTGTTCCAGGCGGCGTCGAGCAAAGCCGGGGTGCGGGGCAGGTCCTCGTACCAATGCAAGGTGAAGCCGGAGAGCGGGAACTTCGGCGTCGCCGCCGTGTTGACCGAGAAGATCGGCAGGAAAATTACCGGCAGGTAGAGAAACACGACGTAGAGAAACGCGTAGGCCGGCAGCCAGCCGCCGGACAGGAAACGCCGCACCGTCGTCATCGCGCCAGCCTCTGCAGAGCGCGGATGATGAGCACCGTGGCGCCCGCCATCAGCGTCACGATCAGCATGGTGGTGACAGACAGGGCCGCGCCCAGCGGCCAGTTTGAGGCCTTGCCGAACTGCGCCTGGATGGCATTGGCGATCATGACGCCGTCCTTGCCGCCGACAAGCTTCGGTGTGACATAGTCGCCGACGGTCGGGATCATGACGATCAAGGCCGCAGAAATCACGCCTGGCGCCGACAGCGGCAAGGTCACGCGCAAGAATGAGCGCAGTGGGCCGTCGCCGAGATCGGTGGCTGCCTCGACCAGCGTGCGGTCGACCTTTTCCAGTGAGACGAAGATTGGCAGTATCGCGAAGGCCGCCCAGGCATGGGTGAGCGTGATGATGACGGCGCTTGAGTTGTAGAGCAGGGCGGTCGACGGTTCGTCGATGATACCGAGACCCATCAAGCCGGAATTCAGGACGCCGTTGTAGCCGAGGATAACCTTCCACGACATGACGCGCAGGAGATAGCTGGTCCAGAACGGGATGGTGATGAGGAACAGCCACAGGCTCTTGTGGCGACCGCCGTGGAACGAAATGAAGTAGGCGATCGGATAGGCCAGGATGACCGTGAACAGACTGACCGTCAGCGAGATGTAGAGCGAACGCCATAACAGATCGCGGTAGATCGGCTCGGTCAGCGCGATGCGGTAGTTTTCCAGCGTGAAAGTGCGGTCGATGGTCAGGTAGTTCTGCGTCCAGAAGGAGTGCGCAATGACCACCAGGATCGGCAGGACGAGAAGGATGAGCGCGTAGAGAAAGGTCGGGCTGATCAGGGCAAGGCCCTGTACGGGTTCGGATTGCAGAAGGGCATTTCGTCTGGCCCGCGTCATGCGCCACGGGGGCGACCCTTCCGCCGCCGCCGTCATTGCAGGGCTCCGGGTGTGATCTCGGTTGCTGGCCTGGACTGTCCCGCCATACGGCATCCCATTGTGCTGGCGCCGGCGCCTGTTCCCAATTTTGTTTTGGCTTGCCGGCTTTCTTGATCATGCGCGCATCGGCGGATTGAAATCAAGCGCTATTTCTGCAATATTGATTGAACGGACATTCAAAATGAAGTGAAGAACGCCGCCATTTCCGGCATTTGACGCTGAATTTCATGCCGAGAAAAATTGGACGAGATGATGTGGAGGCTATTGTGGCTGCTGTGAGAGATTTGAGGGCTAGCAATACGGCTGATGTCGGCGATGACGATGCCGTCGAGCTGGCCAAGCGCCATCTCATCCAGCCCTGGCCCTATGCCGGTTCTGTCGGTGCCGAAGCGCGCACGCTGATCGGCGAAGGCGACGGCATCTACATCACCGACAGCACCGGCAAGCGGCTGATCGACGGGCCTGCCGGCATGTGGTGCGTCAATGTCGGCCACCGCCGCGAGGAACTCGCCAGGGTGATGTACGACCAGGCGATGGCGCTGTCCTACAACACGCCGTGGTACACGATGAACGCGCCGTCGGCGGAACTTGCCCAGCGCATCGCCGGCCATGCGCCAGGCGATCTCAGCCATGTCTTCTACACCACCGGCGGCTCTTCGGCCGTCGAGACGGCGCTGCGCTTCATGCAGTTCTACAACAATGTGCGCGGCCGGCCGGAAAAGAAGCTGATCCTGAGCCGGGGCGGCGCCTACCATGGCTCGACCTATCTGTCGGCCTCGCTGAATGGCCGACCGCGCGACCACGACTGGATGGACGGCGCCGACGAGCTGGTGATCAAGCTGTCTTCGCCCGATCCGTTCCGCCGCCCGCACGGTATGAGCCTTGCCGCTTTCACCGATTTCCTGGTCGATCAGTTCCGCGACACGGTAGCCCGAGTCGGCGCTGAGAAGATCGGCGCCTTCGTCGGCGAGCCGGTGCAGGCGTCCGGCGGCGTCGTCGTGCCGCCCGACGGCTACCTCAAGCGCATCCGCGAGATCTGCCGCGACAACGACATCCTCTATGTCTCCGACGAGGTGGTGACTGCCTTCGGCCGGCTTGGCCATGTCTTTGCCTCGGGCGACATGTTCGGCATCGATCCCGACATGATCACCTTCGCCAAGGGGGTCACCTCGGGCTATTTCCCGCTCGGCGGTGTCATCATCTCGGAGCGGCTGCTGGAAGAATTGCGCCGGTCGAACCATCCCGACGCGATCTTCGGCCACGGCCTGACCTACACCAGCCATCCCGTCGGTTGCGCCGTGGCGCTGAAAAACCTCGACCTGCTGGAAGAGAGCGTGCTTGCCCATACGCAGGACGTCGCGCCCTATTTCCAGGCGCAGCTGAAGACACTGGAAGAGCTGCCGCTGGTCGGCGAGGTGCGTGGCCTCGGGCTGATGGGCTGCGTCGAATGCGTGGCCGACCGCGAAAGCAAGAACCCGCTGCAGCTCGACAAGAATGTCGGCAAGCGCATCGATGCCCATTGCCATGAACTCGGCCTGCTGGTCCGTCCGCTAATCAACATGTGCGTGATGTCGCCGCCGCTGGTCATCACGCGCGAGCAGATCGACGACATGGTCGGCATCTTGCGCGAGGGCATTTCGCGCACGATGGATGATCTGACGAAAGAAGGCGTGTGGCGGGGGTGAATTCTCCCTTCTCCCCGTAGCACGGGGAGAAGGCCTCTGATCGCCGTCTGCCCTTAAGACCGCGACCTGAGCGCGTCGTTCAGATTCCACATGTCCTTCTCCTCGGGCGCGGTTTCCAGGCCGAGCACCGGCAGCATCTTGCGCAGGTGGTCATGATGGGTGCGCACGCCATATTCGAGGTCGGAGAGATAAAAGCCCTCGAAGGCCTCGGACAGCATGGATTCGTTCGACCATACCGAAAGCTGGACGTCCTCCGACATGGTGTCGCGATCGATGCGGAAGGAGAGGTAGCGGGCCGCGGCCTGCTCGCGGCTCTCGTCGCGGTAGCGGTAGATGGCGCCGCGCAGCAGGGTCTGCCCGGTCGACAGCGGAAACTCCTGATAGAACTGCACCGATTCCGGCATCACCGAAATGACCGCATTGGGGAAGATGCCGTAATAGACCCAGGCCTTCTTCAGATAGTCGGGCAGATGCGTCGGCTCGGGCGCGATCTTGACATAGTTCTTGACGCTCCAGCGGCGGCCGGCATGCGGATTGTAGGTGGCAAAGGAGCGTGACACGCCGTTGATGAACGGCTCGTCGAAATAGGTGGCGCCATAGAGATCCTGCAGCGCGGGATGCGCCATGGCGACGTGATAGCCCTCATTGTCGACATCGCGCACCGACTTCCAGTTGACCGGCGTCTTCTGGGTCCAGATGCCCCAGGAGGGCACCATGTCGGCGGCCTTGTAATGCGCGAATTCCGGCTCGATCGGCTTCATCAACTCGGCGACCGAAGGCTGCGGCCCACCATTGCGGAAACGGATGAAGATGAAACCCATCCAGATTTCCAGATCGAGCGGCATCAAGCCGAATTCGGTCTTGTCGAGATCGGGAAAGGAGCGCGGGCGCGCGGCACCGCGCAGCGTGCCGTCGAGATTGTAGACCCAGCCATGGAACGGGCACACCAGCGCATTCTTGCAATTGCCCTGGCTGTCGGCGACGACGCGGCTGCCGCGGTGGCGGCACATGTTGTTGAAGCCGCGCACGACGTCGTCCTTGCCGCGCACGATCAAGGCGCGCTCGCCGACCACATCCATGGTCAGGTAGTCGCCGGCATTCGGGATGTCCGAGACATGACCGACGATCTGCCAGTGGTTGCGGAAGACGTGCTCCTTCTCGAGTTCCAGAAGGGCATCGGAATGGTAACTCCAGCCCGGCAGTCCCCGCCGGTCCCAATCGTTGGGGATCGCCACGTCGCGGAGGTGCGGGTTCATAAAACGTCTCTTCTTTTTGTTGAATGCTCATTCAATAAAAGCATATTTTTCATTGAAATGCAATGGTTTGTAGGAATCTGGCAATTTCTGGGACGGAATCCTTATGTCGTCTGGAGCCAAAATCTCCGCGGCTGTCGGCCCGGAAAATCCCGGAGAATCCGGGTGTTAGTCACGATTTCAAGGGCGCTGTCCCGACACAATTTTGCGAGGCGAACGGGCGAAGGACGAAGCGCCTCTGCGCGGGCGGGGAAGGGCTTGCCGGTCGCCGCTTTGGGCCGCGCCGCGGCTGCGCTTTGGCCAGTGCAAATTGGGGTCGGAATCGGGCGAAGCCCCATTCTTCGAGAGGATGTGGATACCGCTGTGACCGGTTTTGCCCGATTTTGCCCGAAACACTGTTTCAGGCCGGTTACATTGTCAGACTTGCGCCACCCTAGCCCGGTTACAAAGTGCGGCTAAGTTCGTTTCATCACCAAAAAGAAACTCAGCGAAGGGAACGGCGATGTATGCGAAAGTCAACACGACCCGTGGCGAGCACCTCCTCCAGGCTCCAGAGCGCGATGACCGCCGTCCGAAACTGGCGCTGCGCCAGCAGGCCAGCGACCATCCCATGGCGATGTTCATTCTGCTGGCTGCTTGCGCCTTCATCGGCATGGCGTTCGCGCCGACAGTCGGGCCGGCCTTCGCCTCGTTGAATCCGCCAGCCAACCTCGTCGACGGCGCGCAGACGACGACCAGGACCGCGCGCCTGCCGATGCCGACGATCGACTTCGCCTGCAAGGGTCAGGCCTGGGGCGCCGAGAGCATGGATTGCCTGCGCGCCATCGCCGAGCAGTCAGGAGCGCACAAGATCCGCGCGATCCGCATGATCGCCAATGCTGCGCCGTTGACCAGCACGCCGAACGTTTTCTGATTTTTGTCAAAGCCTGATCCCGAAACCGGTTCCCTCGTTGGGATCATGCTCTGACCTCCCCCGAGCGCTCCCTCCAGCGCGCTCTTCTTCGGCCCCCTGCCACGAGCCCGGCTGGGGGCCTCTTTTTATCCTTTCAATGCCGCCTGTTCGGCAATGGCGGACAGCACGCTGCGTACATCCAAAGTGCTGAACGGCTTTTCCAGGATCTGCGGCCGCTGCTGCGCCGGCAAGGCCTCGATTTCGGCTTTCGCGCCGATCAGGTCGCCGGTGACCAGCACGAAACGCTGCGCCAGGTCGGGCCTTTCGACAAGCAACTCGCGATAGATCGATATGCCACTGATGCCGGGCATTCGCAGGTCCGAAAAGACGATATCGGGCGGCATGTGGCCGCCCAAGGTGATGGTGCCTGATTCCCAGACGGGTGCAATTCGCGACTTGATGCCCATCAATTCGAGGATGTCGGAGAGCGAGCCGGCGACATCCGGCTCGTCGTCGATAATCAAGGCATGACGCAAGCCGCTCGAGCGCGGTTGGTTCTCGCCGGCGCTGGCGGCGCCGGCCGCAATGGCGGGCAGCTGGACCACGAAGCGTGCTCCCCTCGGTATCACTTCCTCGAACCAGACATTGCCATTGTGCCGCTCGATGATCGATTTCGAGATCGACAGGCCGATGCCGGTGCCGACGCCGACCGGCTTGGTGGTAAAATAGGATTCGAAGATGCGGCCGCGGATCGCTTCCGGCACGCCGGGGCCATTGTCCTCGACCGAGAAGCCGGGGTTGCCCCGATCACTGCGGAACGTCCGTACCTTGATCAGCCGGTCGCCGGCAATGCCGGCCAATGCATGCTGGCTGTTGATGAGGAAGTTGGCCGCCACCTGCGTCACGTGGTCGGCGTCGGCCATGGCCAGCAGCGGGCCGGCGGCGAAATCGGTGTCGATGATGATGCCGCTTGATCGCGCGCCGTAGGCGGTCACCTCGAGGGCAGCGCGGATCACCTGGTTGAGGTCGGTCTCGGCCTGGGCTGCAGGATGAAGGCGGACCATCGACAGGAAGCTCTTGACGATGCGGCCGCAACGCTCGGCGGCGGCACGCACCTTCTCGGCACGTACCTTGGTCTGCGGATCGGAGGCGAATTCGTGCAGCAGCGTCGATTGCGCCACCACCACGGCCAGTGGGTTGTTGAGTTCGTGAGAGACGCCGGCCAGCAACGAACCCATCGCCGCCATCTTCTCGTTCTGGTGTAGCTTCTCGCGCTGGCGACCGATCTCCTCCTCGGCGCGTAGCCTGTCGCGCAAATCGCGGATCGAACCGAAGATCAGTCGGCGATCGGCGACCCGCATCTCGGTCGCCGTCAGCTCGATCGGAAACACCTCGCCGGCCGCATTCTGCGTCACGGTCTCTAGCCGCTGGCCAACCATAGGCGCGCCGCGGCCGGACATATAGTCGGCGCCCGAAGAATAGCCCTTGCGGTAGTATTCGGGCACGACGGTGTCGAGCAGGTCCTTGCCGAGGATGTCGCTGCGCTGGAAGCCGAACATCTTTTCGGCGGCAGGGTTGAATTCGATGATCGACCCGGCCTCGTCGATGACGATGATGGCGTCGAGCGAGGCCTGCAGCATGGTGCGGCGAATGACTTCGCTGGCATGGGCGTCGGAGGGCGATCGCTCGATGGCGTCGCCGATGGCGAGCGCGATGATGTGCAGCGTCGCCTCTTCCTCGTCGGTCCACTCGCGCTCGTCGACGCAGTCATTGACCGCCAGCGTGCCCCACAGATGGCCATGCGCGAAGACCGACACCGACAGGAACGACTTGATGTTCTGCTTTTCGAAGTCGGTTCTCAGGAAGCCTTCGAGATCGCGCGTGTGACCGGCGAAGATCTTGCCTTGCCGCTCATCCTCGGCCACCCGCTCCAGCAGCGGATCCGAATTGACGACCGACTGCATGATGACGGTTGGCGATGCCAGTTCTCCGCCGAAGTCGGGGTCGATCCAATAGGCGGCGACCGACTGGGCGAAGCCCTGGCCGGGCAGCTCGCGCAAGCGAAACAGGATGCCGCGCTGGCATTCTATGGCCCGGCAGAGCGTTTCGAGGATGCCCTCCATCTCGCGCTGCCAGTCGCCGGCCTCGCGCAGACGGCGAACGACGCGCACGGCCGCCATCGCCGCGCCCTGCCTGAGCCCTTGCATATCCGTGTTTGCTGCTTCAGCGGTCATCTTCTGCCGTCATTCCAGGGCCAGTTCGATCGGCGAGCGACGGCTGCGAGCCTGACCCTTCTTTGGGGTCGGGTGCTCAGTTGCCGTCGCCGGTCGGCAGCGAAAAGATATAGCCTTCGCCGCGCACCGTGCGCAGAAATTTCGGATTGGCCGGATCCGTCTCGATCTTCTTGCGCAGCCGCATGATGCGGATGTCGACCGCGCGCGACGAGTCCGGGTCTTCGGTGAAGCCGATCGCCTCGGAGATCGCGGCGCGGGTCAGCAGCCGGTTGGCGCGGGTCAGGAAAACCTCCAGCACGTCGAACTCGCTCTTGGCCATGTCGATCACCGAGCCATTGGCGCCGGTGACCAGCCTACCATCGAGATCGGCCTGGAAAGGGCCAAAGGCAACGGAACGGCGATCCGTCGCGGCCTTCTTGCCCTGAAGCTCCTGCGGCTGAGGAACCCGGCGCAGCACGCTACGGACCCTTGCCAGCACTTCGCGCAATTCGTAGGGCTTGACGATGTAGTCGTCGGCGCCGAGTTCCAGCCCGACGATGCGGTCGAGCGCGGTGCCGGCGGCGGTCGCGTAGATGATACCGATCGGCAGCCGCGAACGCAGCCAGCGACCGAGCGAGAGGCCATCCTCGCCCGGCATGGCGATGTCGAGGATGGCGAGGTGGAACGACTGGGTTTCAACAAGGCTGCGCGCGGCGGCCGCACTTTCGGCGGTGACCACGTCATAGCCGGCGGCGCCGAGATATTCGGCAACCGCGTCCCTCAGATCGGGCTCATCCTCGACGATGACAATTCTTGCCCRCACGATGCTCTCGCTCCCACTTTCAGTGGAAAGTAGATTGGGTATAAACATGATGTCCAGCACTCATATCTAGTTGCCAAGGAACGGTTGGAAAATATGGCCGCACGATCCGTCATTGCGCTCGTTTCGGTCGCCGAAGTGGTCGCGACCGAACTCGCCGACCATCTCGAGCGGCGTGGCCACGATGTGCATCAGGCGCGGCAGCCATGGGAGGCTGAGTCGCTGCTGTCGGGAAAGGGCATCGACGTCGTCGTCATCGGCGACAGCGTCAGCCAGGCGGAGGGGCGGGATCTGCTCAAGCGCCATGGTGGCGAGGGCGGACCGGATTTCATCTTGATCTGCCGGCCGGCAGATCTCGTCGACAAGGTGCTGGCGCTCGAGCTTGGTGCGGCCGACGTCGTCGAGAGCCCACTCAATGTCAGGGAACTCGCCGCCCGTGTCGGAGGCTTGCTTTCGCGACGCGGCAGGGGCACGCAGGAACTGATCGTGCTGGAGAACGCGACCGTCGATCTGAGATCGGCCATGGTCATGCATCGGTCCGGCACGGAAGAGCAGCTTTCGCCCGGTCAGGTGGCGCTGCTCAGGCTGTTCCTGGCCAGTCCGCGCAAGGTGCTGACGCGTGACGATATCATTGCCGCGGCACCTGCCGAAAACGCCGACGCCTTCGATCGCTCGATCGATTCGCGCATCGTGCGGCTGCGCCGCAAGCTCGACACCGACACCATCACCACCATTCGCGGCGCCGGCTATCGGTTTGATCCGCCGCAGCAATTCGTCGACTGACGGCTGGGCACTGACGCCATCTCTTGGTTCGAGCATCGGAGTTTCCACCTGGATCCGATGCTCCTGACGATCAGCGCACCACCAGCAGCGAGGGACCCGATGGGATGTCATTGCCCATGCTGAGCTCGCTCGCATGGGCGCGGTCCCTGAGCAGCACGGTGGCAACGGCGGCAAAGCCCAGCAGGCCCTGTGCGTAAAGCAGTGCAGAAAGCACCGAAGCGGCGAATTTCGTGTTCATCGTATCAGTTCCCCATATGTGTGTTGCAGGTCACTTCAGGATACTCCCGAAGTGCCCGCGCCGCTCACGGAGCCCCCCGCTGCGGCGCGGGCCTTCGGTCCTCTCGGCAGCAAGTTGCCGGAGGGGCCGCGCATTCCCGTCAGCTTAAGACCGACCCGCCAGAGGGCCTTGAGCCGAACGACGCGCAGGCTGGAAACAATCCAGACCGTGGCAAAAAACAGTGCGGCATGCAGGGTCGAAATCTCGCCCGACGTCATCGCGCCGAGATTTGTCAACGAGTTGCCGGCAACCGTGCCGACGCCGCCGATGACCACTGCCGCGATGCTGATCCTGAGAACCCAGGACAGTGCGTTCGATTTCGTTTCCATTTTCGTACCGGCTGTTTTCGTTACGTCAACTTTGCTTGCGGCCGGTATCCGGATCATGCCGCTTGGAGTCGCGCTTTGTTGCCGCTTGGTTTCGAGATCGAAGATCATTGTTTCATATACAGAAATTCGCACCTTCGTTTAGAGGCAAATACCCATGTTTGTGATCTGAGCCCCGTCAGCAAGCAGTGTCTGTCCCCCATTCTCGGCTGCGTCAGCGGCGTTTCTTGTTAACCAGAGGAAACAGATTCGAAACAAAAACGAGCATTTCACGAAATCTCCCCGAAACATGCCATTGGGATAAGCAGCCATCGAATTGGAGCCGGCCAAGTCCGGCAGAGAGAGGGGATACCATCATGCACACCGCCATTTCCGCCAAGCTCATCAACGTCGCCGCCGCCGCCCTGACCGGTGCGGCACTGCTGTTCGGCGCAGGCTCGGGCGCAGCGCACGCCGCCAACAAGATCGTGGCGCGCGTCTCGCTTTCACAGCAGGTCATGGAAGTCTCGGTCGACGGCCGGCCGGCCTTCGCCTGGAAGGTTTCCACCGGCGACGGAGCCCATGTGACGCCGACCGGCTCGTTCAAGCCGACACGCATGCATGAGATGTGGTATTCGAAGAAGTACGACAACGCGCCGATGCCGCACTCGGTCTTCTTCAGCGGCGGCTATGCGGTGCATGCCACCAACGCGATCAAGCGCCTCGGCCAGCCGGCTTCGCATGGCTGCGTGCGGCTGCATCCCGACAACGCCGCCGATTTCTATCAGCTCGTCGAAATGTTCGGGCCGACCAACACCAGCATCGTCATCGTCAAGTAGCAGGCTGTGAAACGGGGCAGGCCAACCGCGGCGTCCTCGTTCAAGGCTCCCGCAGGAAAGTTTGCGCGGTATCGAGTACAGCTCAAACCGGCGGTATCGAGCCCAGCCAAAAAAAGAGGCCGGAATTTTCCGGCCTCTTTTTTTGTTGTCATCCTGTTTTTGCTTCAGTTCGGTAGTGCCGGCATCAGCTTGGGATCCGGCTTCTCGGCCAGATGCGGCAGGTCCTTGCTGGCGATGAAAGTGTAGAACATGGGCACGACGAAGAGCGTGAACATGGTGCCGACCAGGATGCCGGTGAAGATGACCAGGCCCATCGAATAGCGCGCGGCGGCGCCCGCACCGCTGGACGTGATCAGCGGCACCACGCCAAGCGCCATCGCCGCCGTCGTCATCAGGATCGGGCGCAGGCGGACCTTGGCCGAGGCGATAATGGCGTCACGCCGCCGCATGCCATGGATTTCACGCTGCTGGTTGGCGAACTCGACCAGAAGGATGCCGTGCTTGGTGATCAGGCCGATCAGCGTGATCAGGCCGACCTGCGTATAGATGTTGAGCGTGCCGAGGCCCAGATTGAGCGGCACGATGGCGCCGAAGATCGACAGCGGCACCGCCATCATGATGATCAGCGGGTCGCGGAAGCTTTCGAATTGCGCCGCCAGCACTAGATAGATGACGATGACGGCCGCCGCAAAGGCGATCAGGATGGTATTGCCCTGTTCTTTCTCCTGCCTGGACTGGCCGGAGTAATCGATGAAGAAACTATCGGGCAAGTTCTCCCTGGCGATGTCCTCCAGTGCCTTCAGCCCGTCGCCGGTGGTGACGCCGGGCAGTGGAAGCGCGGAAATCGTCGCCGAATTCAGCTGGTTGAACTGCTCGATGGCCGCCGGCGCGGCATTGGTCGAAATCTTCACCACCGCCGACAGCGGCACCATTTCGCCAGTAACGCTGCGTACGAAGTATTGGCCGAGTTTTTCGGGGTTGTCGCGGAACTCCTGCGGCACCTGCGGGATGATGTCGTAGCTGTTGGAGTCGCGATCGAATTGCGCCACTTCGGCACCGCCGACCAGCAGCGTCAACGTCCGGCCGATATCGGCGATCGGCAGGTTGAGGGCCGCGGCGCGGTCGCGATCGATGGTCACCGTCACCTGCGGTGCGTCATAGGCCATCGAATTCTGCACGACGATGAAGCGGCCGGAGGCTTGCGCCTTGTTCTTGATCTTCTCCGCCACATCGTACACTTCCGAGGAATCGCCGGTCGATCGCACCACCATGGCGATGGGCAGGCCGCCGCCGGAGCCCGGCAGCGTCGGTGGCGCAAAGACGAAGGCCTGTACACCCGCCACCTTGGCGAGACGGGCCGTAATGTCGGCCTGCAATTCCTTGGAATTGCGTTTGCGCTCAGCCCAGTCCTTGAAGGCAAAGCCGACGAAGGCGCTGTTTGTCTCACCGCCGAAGGCGACGGCGGAGAACTGCGCCCGCGTCTCGGGAATATCCCTCACCAGGCCGAGCATCTGGTTGACGTATGTCTCGGTGTAGTCGGACGTCGCATAGCGTGGCGCCGTCACAATCGAGAGCAGAAAGCCCTGGTCCTCTTCCGGCGCCAGTTCGCTCGAGGTCTTGGTGAACATGAAGCCGGTGACGCCGACAAGCGCCAGCACAATGATCAGCGTCAGCGGGCGATAGTTCAACGAACCGGTGACGGCCCTCTCGTAGACGTGTTCGACCCGCGCGAAGGTGCCGTCGACAATGCGCTGGAAACGGCCCGGTGTGCTGGACTTCAAGAGGCGCGCCGACATCATCGGGGTGATGGTGACGGCGATGACACCTGACAGCACCACCGAGCCAGCGAGCGTGACCGCGAATTCGCGGAACAGCGCGCCGGTCAGGCCGCCGGTGAAGGCCAGCGGCGCGAACACGGCGGCCAGCGTCATCGTCATGGCGACAATGGCCGACGCGATTTCGCGCATGCCGCTGAACGCCGCCTGCATCGGCGACATGTGATCTTCTTCCATGTGGCGGTGGATGTTTTCGACCACCACGATGGCGTCATCGACGACGAGGCCGATTGCCAGCACCATGGCCAGCAGGGAGAGGAGGTTGATCGAATAGCCCACCGCAAACAAAAGGAAGCAGACGCCGATCAGCGACAGCGGGATGGTGACGATTGGCATCATCACCGAACGGAAAGAGCCAAGGAACAAAAGGATGACGACGATGACGATGGCAACCGCCTCGGCGATGGTCTTGAACACCTCTTCAATCGAGGCGCTGATCTGCCCGGTCGCATCGTAGACGACCTCGATGGTCATGCCTTTCGGCAGTGTTTCCTGAATCTGCGGTACCAGCTTGGTAAGCGCCGCCGCCGTGGTCAGCGGGTTGGCCGCGGGTGTCGGGAAGATGGCAAGGAAGGTGCCGGGCTTGCCGTTGAAGCTGACCCTGGTGTCGGTGTTCTCGGCGCCGAGTTCGACGCGAGCTACGTCGCGCAGCCGCACCACGTTGCCGTCGGTCGAGCGCAGCGGCAGCGCGGCGAACGCTTCCGGCGTCTGCAGTGTCGAGCGCACTGTGATCGACGAGACCACATACTCGTTCTGCGTATTGCCCGGCGCCGACAGGAAGTTGGAATTATCGATCGCCTCCAGAACTTCGGCGGCAGTCACGCCGCGCGCGGCAAGCTTGACCGGGTCGATCCAGACGCGCATCGAGTATTCCTGGGCGCCGAAGATCTGCACGTCGGCGACGCCTTCGACCGTCGACATGCGTGGCCGAATGACGCGCTCGATATACTCCGTCAGCTGCTCCTTCGTCATGTTCGGATTCTGCATCGAGATGTACATCATCGCGAACTGCTGGCCGGTGCCCTTGACGATGACGGGGTCCTTGGAGGCGTCCGGCAAGGTGCCGCGCACGCCCTGGACCTTGGACAGCACTTCGGTCAGTGCCACGTCGGGGTTGGAGCCAAGCTTCATCTGCACCGTCACGGTGCTGGAAGACGGACGGCTCGACGAGGTGACGTAGTCGATGTTCTCGGTCGAGGCCACGGCGCGGGCGATCGGAGCGGAAATGAAGCCCTGGATCAGGTCGGCACTGGCGCCGGGATAGGCCGTCGTGATGGTGATCGCCGTCTCGTCGACCTTCGGATATTGCCGGATCGACAGGTTGAAGATGCCCTGGAAACCCAGCAGCAGGATCATGCAGGCAAGGACCGTCGAAAGGACAGGCCGGCGAATGAAGATATCGGAAAAGCTCATTGCGGGTCGGCCTGCTTGTTCGCCGATTTGGTCGGGTCGATAGTGTTGTCGACCGCGACGGACATGCCATTGAAGAGCCGGTTCTGACCGGCGGTGACGACTTCGTCTCCAGCCTTCAACCCCTCGACGATCTCGACCATGCCCTCGTTGCGACGACCGGGCTTGACGAAGACCTGCGACAGCACCAACGCGGGCTTGTCAGCTTCCGCCGCCGGCTTGGCCGGATCGGCAGCCTTGTCCGCTGGCTTTGCCGCATCGGCGGCAGGCTTGGTTGCATCTGCCGCCGGCTTCATCGCGTCAGCCGGTTTGGTATCCGCGGGCTCTTTGTCTGCGGGCTGGGCGTCCGCCGGTTTGTCGGTTGCCGACGCGGCGGGCTTTTCTTCCGGCTTGGCTGCCTGCGCTGGGGGCGCTTCGGCGGGCTTCGCCGGCTGTACGACGAATATATAGTCGCCATAGAGACTGGTGGTCAGCGCCGTCTGCGGCAGCGCCAGCACATTCTGCTCTTCGGGCAGTTCGACACGGACCTGCACGAACTGGCCCGGGGTCAGCTTGCCTTCAGGATTGGCGACTTCCGCCCTGATATTCACCAACCGGCTGGATGGGTCGATTTTCGGGTCGATGCCGCGAATGGTACCGGCATAGGGCATCTCGCCGCCGCCGATGCCCAGCCGCACCGTCTGGCCGATCTTGAGTAGCGGGAGCTGTTGTTCGGGAACCGAGAAATCGACCCGCATCGTGTCCAGATCCTGCAACGTCACCACTACGGTGCCAGGCGCCAGGTACTGGCCGAGGTCGATTCTCGGAATGCCGACCGTGCCGCTGAAAGGCGCCGTCAGCTGCTTTTGGTCGAGCACCGCCTGCAGTTTGTTCACTTGCGCGGCGGTTGCCGATGCGGTTGCCCGCGCCGTGTCGAGCGTAGCGTCCGCATTGACGCCGCGCCTCTGCAGTTCAATGGCGCGCGTCAGCGCCATCTGGACGACCGCGACTTGCGCCTTCGTCGCTTCCAGATCGGCGCGCTCGACCGCACCGTCGAGTTGCAGCAGGACCGCGCCTTCCGCAACCTTCTGGTTGGCGTGAAACAGGATTTCCTTGACGATACCGGTGGTTTCAACCGTCAGATCGACACCGCGCACAGCCCTGACCGTACCGATAGCCTCGACGCCCGGCGTCCAGGTCGACGGCTTGGCGATGGTCGTCGACACTGTCGCCGCCGGCGGCTTCATCGTAGCGAAATACTGCTTGATGCCGTTGTCGCGCAGGAAGTTGAAGCCCACAATGCCACCGACCACGACGAAGAGGACGAGCAGAACCAGGGCGATGATGACGATACGAAGGATACGCTTGAACAAGGAAGTCCCCTCAGCCGAAATCCGGCGCAAAGCGCGGACATCGGGACACATATCGACTGCGGGTCCCGATTTCAAATAACGGCGGTCTTACTGTACCGTCTGGACGGTCTTGTCAATTGGGCCTAAGCTTGCGATGGGAGGGGCCATGAAAGCTCCAAGATCGAATTCGCGCGAGAAGATTCTTGCTGCGGCGGCGGACGTCGCAAGAGAATCCGGGCCCGGCAGCCTGTCGCTGGAAGCGGTCGCCAGCCGCGCCGGCGTATCGAAAGGCGGGTTGCTCTACAATTTCCCGACCAAGGCCAAGTTGATGCAGGGATTGGTCGAGGGCTATTTGCGTGACTTCGGGCAAGCGCTCGAAACCGCAAACAGTGCCGACAAAGGCAAAAACCCACTCGCCGTCTACATCACGCTGTCGGCAAGCGATTGCGAGGAGAAGCGGCCATCGGCATCCTGGATCTTTTCGGCGATCGCCGAGGATCCCGACTTCATGACGCCGATAAAGACGTTCAAGCAGCAGCTTTTCGAGCGGCTGAAGGGCGAGACGCCGGATCTGAAGTCGTTGCTGGTCTGCTACCTGGCCATAGAAGGGCTGCGCAGCATGAGCCTCTTCGATGCGGATGTCCTTTCGAAAGACGAGCGGCAGTTGCTGGTGGCGTCCTTGCTTGAGATTGCGGGATCGCCTCAGACCCGCGAGGACATCGATCAGGGCTGATCCAGGAAGGCCTTGCCGGTTGCCGGGTCAAACAAGCGAAGCGCTGTCTCGTCGAAGGCGAAGCTGCATGCTTCACCCTTGGCAAGCCGGGTCCGTGGCGGCAAGCAAGCCGTCAGCCGCTGTGCACCGATGCGGGCCGTGGTGACCAGTTCGGGTCCGGTCAGTTCGACGACCTCGATCTCCACGGGCAATGACAAGTCTGTCGCAGCACTGGTCGCCACGCGAAGCGCTTCGGGCCTGATGCCGACGACGACCGGTGCGCCGTCGCGGGCCGAGTGTCGAAAGCGTGCAGGCACGGGTATCCGCACCTCGGTATCGGCTATGGCCAGCTTTCCGTCGGCGACGACCGCCTGCAGCATGTTCATCGACGGCGCGCCGACAAAACCCGCGACATAGAGTGTCGCCGGCTGGTCGTAGATATCTTCGGGCGTGCCGAGTTGCTCGATCCGGCCGTCGCGCATCACCGCGATGCGGGTCGCCAGCGTCATCGCCTCGATCTGGTCGTGGGTGACATAGACGATCGTGGTCTGCAACATCTGGTGCAAGCGCTTCAGCTCGGTGCGCATTTCCAGGCGCAGCTTGGCGTCGAGATTGGACAGCGGCTCGTCGAACAGGAAGACCTGCGGCTTGCGCACCAGCGCCCGGCCAATGGCGACGCGCTGGCGCTGGCCGCCGGAAAGCTGGCTCGGCTTGCGGTCGAGCAGGGTCTCTATCTGCAGCAGCTTCGCCGCTTCGTGTACGGCCCTGTCGCGCTCGTCGGCGGCAACCCCGCGCATCTCCAATCCGAAGCCGATGTTGCGGTGGACGGTCAGGTTCGGATAGAGCGCATAGGATTGGAAGACCATGGCGATATCGCGGTTCTTGGGATGAACGCCAAGGATCGAGCGACCGCCGATCAGCACATCGCCGCTGGTCGCCTCGGCCAGCCCGGCGATGATGTTGAGCAGCGTCGATTTTCCGCAACCCGAGGAGCCGAGCAGCACTAGGAATTCGCCGCTCTGCAGCGCGATGTCGATGCCTTTCAGCGTCTCGACACTGCCGTAGCTCTTGCGGATGTCGCGGATTTCAAGCGCGCTCATGTGTGGATTCCCTGAACTGCATCGGCCCACCATAGTTGCGGGGCAAGGTGGAAATCGCGCGTGACGCCACATGCGTCGCGGCGGAGAGACAGTCCGACAACGGCTGCTCCTGCGCCAGTGCAGCGAGGAAGGCGGCGTTGAAGACATCGCCGGCGCCGATCGTGTCGACCACCCGGACATCGGGCGCGACGGCTTCGACAAGTGCGCCGTCCGGGCCGATGGCGATGGCGCCCAGCGGGCCGCGCTTGACGACGAAGGTCGCGCCTTCCCTCATGCTCGACCGGATCGCGCGGGCTGCCTCTACAGGGCTCTGCATTCCGGCCAGGGTCACGGTCTCGACCTCGTTGAACAGCGCCAGTTCGCAGCGCGACAGCCATGCGCGGGTGGCCGTGCAATTGGCCTCGGTCCAGCCATCGATCGGCCAGCCGGTGTCGAGCGCGACGGCAATGCCGTTGCTGTCCGCCCAGTCGAAAAACGCGTCGTAATGGCGTGTGAGATCGTCGGTCAGGAAAGAGCCGCACAACAGCGCGTAGCCGCCCGAGAGCGCCCTGCCGTCGAGCACGGAAAACACATCGCCGAGGCCGAAGCGCGGCAGATGTCCGCGTGTGGTGAAGAAGGTCCGCTCGCCGTCTGGGTGGGTCATGCCGACGGACAGCGTCGTGCCTTCAGGACGGACCGGCCATTTCTCGGCGCGGCGGCCAAAGGCCTCGCGAAGCCAACGGCCGAACTGGTCGTCGCCGACATTGGCGGCAACGGCGAAATCGACGCCCAGCGCCTCCCAGGCCAGCGCGCTGTTGCCGGCCTGACCGCCGACGCGCAATTCGTCGTGGTCGACGACGGTCTCCGTTCCGGCGGCAGGCCACGGCGCTACTGGGCCGACAATCAGGTCGACATTGACGTTGCCGATCACCGCAAGCGGACGCATCACTCGCTCCTGGTGATCTTGGTCGAGCGAACCGGCGTGCCGGCATTGTCGACGCGGGCATCGGCGAAAGCGATCATCAGGCGCTGCGCTGGAGGCAGCATGGCGAAGATCGCGGCCATACCGGAAGCCGGTTTGAAGGAAAGTGTCACGGCTCCTGCGACAGGCGTTTGCCCGGACGAATCGAAGACGACCAGCGGTGCGCCGGCCTCGACCACTGACATGGCCATCGCGGTCACCAGATCCGATGTCGGGTCGTTGCCGCGAAACAGGATGACGCCGATGTGCGGGCCGAGCATTTCCATCGGCCCGTGACGCAACTGGCCGCCCTCGAGCGAAAAGCACGGCAGGCGCGACAGTTCGGTGAGGCCAAGTGCCAGCGCTTCGGCAAGACCTTGCAACTGGCGGCCCGAGGTGACGATGGCCGTCGCCCCAGCCAGTGCTGCGAGCGCCTGTGTGATGTCGTTGTCTTGTGGCTGATCCAAGGCGCCAAGCGCGGCACTCGGGTCCTCGCCGAGTGCGGCGAGGATCGCCAGATGCAAGGCGAAGGTCACGGTCAGGCTGCGGGTCGCGGCAAACGCCAGTTCGGTGCCGCCGGCGCCGACCATGCAAGGCACGGTGCGAGCCAGGAACGAATCGCCTTCAAGCGTCAGGCCGAAAACATCGGCGGTGCCGCCAGCCTCTGCGAACCATCTGACGACCTCGGCGCTCTCACCGGACTGCGAGGTGACAAGCACCGTCCTGCCGGCCAGTGGCAGCGGTTGGCCGAGTTGCTCGGAAAGCGGCAGTGCCAGCGCATCGATGCCAAGCGCGCGGTAGAGCGGCTCGACGGCGCGGCCGACGGCATGCGAGCCGCCCATACCGAGCAGCAACAGGCGCCCGCTCCGCCGGATCGAGGCGGCGACCTTTGCAGCCATGGCGGCGTTGCGTTCGAACGACGCGATCGCGTCGGCATGCTGGCGCGCCATTTCCCGGTCGATCGCCATGAGCCCGGCGGGGCGGCTCTTGCCAGTGGTCATCGTCATCCTTTCACACCGCCGCTGGTCAGGCCCGAAATCAGCGCCCGCTGCATGACCAGGCCGATCAGCACCGGCGGCAAGGCTGCCAGCACGCCGGCCGTGGCGATCAATCCGTAGTCGGAAACACGGCCGCCGGCCAAATCGGCGATGGCGACGGTCAGGGTCTTGGCGCGCTGGTCCGAGGTGAACAGCAGCGCATAGAAGAATTCGTCCCAGGCAAGCAGCACGGCAAACAGCGCCGATGTCGCCATTACAGGTGCGGCCAGCGGCAGCGTGATGATGCGCAGCGTCTGGAACAGGCCGGCGCCGTCGATCATTGCCGCCGCCTCGATTTCGCGCGGGATCGAGTCGAAACCCGACTTCATCAGCCAGGTGGTGAACGGCGCCAATATGGTYAGGTAGACCAGCGCCAGGCCGAAGACATTGTTGAGCAGGCCGAGATACGACAGGCCCATATAAAGCGGCACGGCAAGCGCCACCGGTGGCAGCATGTAGGTGGCGATGACCATCGACAGCGACCAGCCGATCGACGGCGTGCGCGAGACGGCCCAGCCGGCCGGGATCGCCAGCGCGAGCGCGGCGATGGTCGCCATGCCGGCAATCTCGAGGCTGTTGCGCAGCGATGAGGTGAAGGCAGCGCCGGCGCTGTTTTCGGCGGTCGACAGCAATTGCCCGTAGCGCGAGAAGTCAGCACTTTGCGGCCACCAGCGCAGCGGCTTGGCGGCAAGGTCGGCGGCTGGCGAGATGCTCATGATGAACAGCCAGGCAAGGGGCGCCAGGATGACGGCTGCGAGCAGCACAGCGCAGGCGTGGATGAAGATGGTGAAGGCAGGGCTCTGGCGTTCCATCAGGCGGCACTCCCGGCGGTCTTGCGCACCAGCGCCGCATAGGCGACGGCCAGCACGGTGACGAGCAAGGTGACGATCAGCGCCAGCGATGCGCCGGAGCCGGCGCGCTGGAAGGAGAAAGCCTCCTGGTAGACGAGGATCGACAGCGTGCGCGTGCTGTTGGCAGGGCCGCCGCGGGTCATCACCCAGATGATGTCGAAGACCTTGAAAGCCTCGATGGTGCGCAGCACCAGCGCCACCATCAGCGGGCCGGCGAGATAGGGCAGGATGACGAAGCGGAAGCGGTTTAAGGCCCCGGCGCCGTCGACGAGCGAGGCGGCGGTGATGTCGCGCGGCACCGCCTGCAGTGCGGCCAGCGCGATCAGCGCCACCAGCGGAAAGTTCTTCCAGCAGTCGGCGACGATCAGCGCCGCCAAGGCGGTGCCCGGCTCGCCGAGCCAGGAACGGTAGGCATCGATGAGGTGCATTTGTATGAGGGCAGCGTTGAGCGCGCCATATTCGGGATTGTAGATCAGCCGCCACAGGGTGGCGTTGACCACGGTTGGCAGCGCCCAGGGCAGGATCATCAAGGCGCGCAGGATGGCGCGGCCATGAAACTGCTGATTGAGCAGCAGTGCTGCGAGAACGCCGATCACCATTTCGGCGGCGACCGAAATCACCGCGAAGAGTGTCGTGGTGACCAGCGTGCGCGAAAAATTCGAGCTGGACAGCATGTTCGCATAATTGTCGAAGCCGACGAAATTGCCGCCCGTGCCGACAAGCTTGGCGTCGGTGAAGGAAAGCCCGACGGTATCGACTAATGGCCATCCGATGACGGCGACCATGACCACGAGCAGCGGCAGCATCAGCAACCATGCACGGGTTGTCATCCAGGTGCCCGACATCGGAGCAGCCTTTCTTCGTTCATCTTTGATCTGGACATAACATGGGCGGCACAAGGCCGCCCATGTTGAACGACAACAGTGCTCAGAGGCCGCTGTTTTGCGCGGCGGTCTTCAAGGCGTCTTCCGGTGAAGACTGGCCGAGAAGCGATTCCTGGATCGCCTGCTGCAAGGCGGTCGACAGCTCCTGGTACTTCGGCGTGGTCGGGCGCGGATACATCGCAGCCAGGCCGAGCTTGGCGGCGGCGATCAGCTCTTCCTGGCCCTTGGTCACCGCCGGGTCGTCATAGGACGACGCCCAGATCGGCAGCGAGAGCTTGGCATACTGGTTTTGCGTCGCCTGCGAGGTCATGAATTCAATGTATTTCCAGGCTTCGTCCGGATGCTTGGAGACCGCTGTGACGCCAAGGCCCATCGAGCCGTTGACGGCCGACACCTCGCTGGTGCCACTGACACCTGGCGCCGGCACAACGCCGACCTTGCCCGCCACCTTGCTGTCCTTCGGGTCGTTGGCCATGTTGTACATGTAGGTCCAGTTCAGCGCGAAGGCGGCGTCACCGTTTTCGAAGACCTTGCGCACGTCCTCTTCCAGGAATTCCTTGGAATTGGGATTGGTGAGGCCCGACTTGTAGCTGTCGACCATGTATTTCAACGCCGCGACGCCGGGGCCATTCTGGAAGTCCGGCTTGCCGTCCTTGAGGAAGTCGCCGCCATAGGCGCTGACCAGCGTGGCGTAGTCGCAGATCGCGGCCTCGGCCTGCGACCAACTCCAGGCGATCGGTGTCTTCAGCAAGCCCTTGTCCTTGATGATCTTGGCCTGTTCGCCGAGTTCTTCCCAGGTCTTCGGCGGCGCCTTGATGCCGGCCTTCTCCAGGATATCCTTGTTGTAGAACAGGTATTTGGTGTCGAGGATCCACGGCATGCCGTAGTATTTGCCTTCATACAGGACCGTGGTCCAGGCGCCGGGCAGCACGCCCTTCTTCATGTCGCCAGTGATCTTCGAAGACTCATCGACCAGCACCTTGTTGGTGGCGTATTCGGCCGGCCAGATGACGTCGAACAGCACGACGTCGTAGCCACCGCCCGAGCCCTGCGCGAGCACGGTCTTGTCGTGCAGGCCCTCATAGGGGACGAATTCGAGATTGACCTTGATGTCGGGATTGGCCTTCGTGAAGGCGTCCGTCATGGCGCGTACGTCAGCCTCGCTGTAGGCGGCCTGCGCCATGAAAAGCGCATTGATGGACGTTTCGGCGAAAGCATGGGGAACGAGCAATCCTCCGACAAAGACTGCACCCAAGAGTGTCTTACCGATCGATTTCAGCATCTTCTTCTCCCATTTCCGATGTTGGCGGGCGGGCGATATATGCGTTGCCTTCCCGGATTGATGTCACGTGACCCAATGGTCCCCGACCGTGGGCGGCGCCCGGCACAAAGCCCTGGCCGTCTTTTTCTGCGGTCGGTTTGCTATTAAGTCAATTCGCTTGACTTAATTAGTCGATCAATATCCTAATGGAGTCAAGAGGGAAACGCCGGTGGACGATTTCAGCCCAATCCGCGCCAAGAGCGGCACCAACCAGGAAGGCACGAGTGCGCACAACCGTCGTGTCATGATCGAGGCGCTGCGCCTCAATGGCGCCCTGTCGCGCGCCGACCTGGCGCGGGCGACCCAACTCACCAAGCAGGCGGTCTCCAACATCATCGAGGATCTCGAAAGCGACGGCCTGGTCGTTGCCCTCGAGGCGGTGCGCAAGGGCAGGGGTCAGCCCTCGACCCCTTACAGGCTGGTTCCCGAAGGCGCCTTCGCCATCGGGTTGCAGATCGATCGCCACCTGACGCGGGCGGTCGCCGTCGACCTGGTCGGCAGCGTGCTGGCGCGAGCCGAGGCCAACCTGCCGTTCGATGAGCCGTCGAAGGGCGTCGAGGTGATCCTTGGCCTGGTCGGCGGCGTCCGGCGTGAGCTGTCCCAGATGTCCGCCCAATCCGAAGAGAGGCTCGTCGGTCTCGGCGTCGCCATGCCGGGTCCTTTCGGGCTGAAGAATTCCGACGATAAATGGATGATGCCGGCCTGGCAGAAATTTCCGCTGCTGGAGACGCTAGCGAAAGGCACAGGCCTGAATGTCAGCTTGCAGAACGACGCCGCCGCCTGCGCGACGGCGGAGCGCATCGTCGGCGCGGCGCACGGCGTCGATCACGCGGTCTGCCTCTACATCGGTTACGGCATCGGCGCCGGACTGATCCTGAACGGCGAGCTCTACAGCGGCGGCTATGGCAATGCCGGCGAGATCGGCATGGCGCTGCTGTCGCCGGCCGGCCCCGGCTCGACGCCGCTCGAACATCGCGCGTCGCTGGCCTCGCTTTACCAGCATCTCGGCCTCAACCCGGCCGACGACGACATCTACCGACAGATGGACGGCCTCGTCACGGCCGAGGATCCCAAGATCATTGCCTGGATCCATGGTGCGGCGCATGATCTGCGCTGGAGCGTGCATCTCATCGAAACGATCTTCGATCCGCAGACCGTCATCCTGACCAGCGGAGCGCCGGAAGCGCTGGCCCGCCGGCTGGTCGAGGCGATGCATCCGCTGCTGCCGTCGATCGCCGATCGGCCGGGGCGGCATTTGCCGCGCCTGCAGCTCGGCACCACCGATCCCTGGTCGATCGCGCTCGGTGCCGCCGCGGCGCCGATCAGCCGGGCCTTCGATCCGCTGTTTTCGGCGATCCTGAAGACGCGGTCCAGGGGCGCCTGACAGCGTCGACGCCAGGCTTTTCGCCTGAAATATCCTCGGAAGTTGTGTCCGATATCGTCACACAGGGTTCATTGTGCGGCCATAGCGTTCGTCCCGGTTCTTTGCTGCAATGCAATAGGAGTGGGACTTGGTGGACATAGTTTCTAGTGAGGCGGGCATTCCGAGACCGGATCATCCGCTGCACAGTTCGGGTAGCGCGAAGTGGTTCCTGCCGGCCTTCGGCGTGCTGGTGCTCGTCGGCGTCGTCTATGTCGGCTACGCGCTCAGCCAGGATCTGGCCGAGGCCAAGACCGTGCCGTGGATCCTGCTCGGCATTGCCTTGCTGATCGCGCTCGGCTTCGAATTCGTCAACGGCTTCCATGATACCGCCAATGCGGTGGCGACGGTCATCTACACACGCTCCATGCCGGCCGAATTCGCGGTCATGTGGTCGGGCGCCTTCAATTTCCTCGGGGTTCTCACCTCCAGCGGTGCGGTCGCTTTCGGCATCCTTTCGCTGCTGCCGGTCGAGCTGATCCTGCAGGTCGGCTCTTCCTCCGGCTTTGCCATGGTGTTCGCACTGCTGGTTGCAGCCATCCTGTGGAACCTCGGCACCTGGTTCCTCGGCCTGCCGGCGTCGAGCTCGCACACGATGGTCGGCTCGATCATCGGCGTCGGCCTCGCCAACCAGTTCATGGCACCTGCCGGCAGTGCCACCAGCGGTGTCGACTGGTCGCAGGCGACCAATGTCGGCATCACCTTGCTGGTGTCGCCGATCATCGGCTTCTTCGCCGCGGCGATCCTGCTCTATGCGATGAAGCTGCTCGTGCGCAATCCGGCCCTCTACGAAGCACCGAAAGGCAACACGCCGCCGCCATGGTGGATCCGCGGGCTGCTGATCTTCACCTGCACCGGCGTCAGCTTCGCGCACGGCTCCAATGACGGACAGAAAGGCATGGGACTGATCATGCTGATCCTGATCGGTGTCGTGCCGACGGCCTTTGCGCTGAACCGGACGCCCGACATCAACTATCTCGAGGCCTACAAGGCCGCTTCCGTCAACGTCGAACAGGCGCTCGGCAAATATGTCAAGCCGGGCGTCACCGTCACCGACGCCAAGGCCGCCGTCCAGGATGCCGTCCGCACCCGGACCTGGAGCGACCAGACGACGGTCGCGCTACAGACCTACATCCACAACACGACAGCGGGCCTGCAGCCCTATGCGACTGTCGACAACGTGCCGACCGATCTGGTCAGCAACGCCCGCAACGACATCTACCTGATCGGCGAGGCACTCAAGCTGATCGACAAGAAGAAGTTGCTGCCGATGGAGGCCGCCGATCTGAAGGCGGTCACCGACTATCACAAGGCCGTCGACAACGCGACGAAGTTCATCCCGATCTGGGTGAAGGTCGCCGTTGCCCTGGCGCTCGGCCTCGGCACCATGGTCGGCTGGAAGCGCATCGTCGTCACGGTCGGCGAGAAGATCGGCAAGAGCCATTTGACCTATGGCCAAGGTGCCGCCGCGGAGCTTGTCGCGATGGTGACCATCGGCATGGCCGACCGGCTAGGACTGCCAGTGTCGACAACGCACGTGCTGTCGTCGGGCGTTGCCGGAACGATGGCCGCCAACGGTTCGGGGCTGCAATGGTCGACGGTGCGCAACCTGCTGCTTGCCTGGGTACTGACCTTGCCGTGCTCGATCACGCTCGCCTTCGTGCTGTTCATCATCTTCCGCCAGGTGTTCTAGAGCGGACAATCAGATGTTGAAATGAAAACGGCGCCGGTTTCGGCGCCGTTTTTTGTTTGGGGTAGTCTGGCTTATTTCAACGCGGCTGAAGGCCTTGGTCCGCAAAACTGTGAAATTTGGCGTGCGCCTCGTCAGAGGAAGGCGCAGCAATGACCTCAGGTCGGATCCTCGCGGTGCAGATCGTGGATGGCGACGCCCTCGACATTGGTCGGCAGGGTCAGCCACTGGCGATGGCGCAGCGTGCGCTGCGTGTCCTCCAGCCCCATCTCCCAGTGCTCATGCATTGAGGTGCCGGAGAATTCGTAGTCCTTGGCGTGACCCTCATAGCCTTTGTGCTGGTAGATCAGGTGGACGATGTTGACGACGCCTGCCTGCGAATAGTCCTCGATCAGCTCTTTTTCGCCATCCTTCAACAGTTCGGCGGGCACGCGCTTCAGCGCCTCGAGCAGCTTCATCTTCAGCGCATGGATGCGCTGGAAATTGTCGGTGTTCTGGCGCGTGCGGCTGGAATACATGATGTCCTTGTGCCGCGACAGCACGTCGGCCATGCCGCGTGGCAAGGTGCCGCGCGCGCTGAACAGGTCGACCTGGAACACCAGCGAAGAGCGGTCCTCCTCCTGGTCGAGCAGGTATTGCAGCGGCGTGTTGGAGACGATGCCGCCGTCCCAGTAGTATTCGCCCTCGATGCGGATCGACGGGAAGGCCGGCGGCAGCGCGCCGCTGGCCATGATATGCTCCGGTTCGATGCGCACTTTCTCGGTGTCGAAATAGACGAAGTTGCCGGTTCTGACATTGATCGCGCCGACGCTCAGCCGCTTCTTGCCGTCGTTGAGGATATCGAAGTCGATCAGGCTTTCCAGCGTCTCCTTCAATTCGGCCGTGTCATAGAAGCTGGTGGCGCCTTCGGCTCCCGGCTGTTCGAACCAGGGATTGGGATTGCGCGGCTTGAAGAAGCCGGGCTGGCCCATGGTCATCGTCATCCAAGAACTTGTGCGGTTGCGGATGTCGCGGTAGATGTCGCCTTCCGGCGTATAGGCCCATATCTTGCGGCCCGAGATCGTCTGCCAGAATTGCTCGAGACGCTGCAGGCGGCGGCTTGATTCATTGCCGGCGATGATCGCCGCATTGATGGCGCCGATCGACACGCCGGAAAGCCAGCTCGGCTCGCAGCCGGCGTCGGCCAGTGCCTGATAGACCCCGGCCTGATAGGCGCCGAGCGCGCCGCCACCCTGAAACACCAGCGCGATGCGGTCATACTGCGCCGAGATTTCCTCGATGGTGGCTGTGGCCTCCTTCTTGCGGTTGCGTTCAAGCACGAATTTTCTCCGGCTGGGTTGCGCTGATCTCGGAAGGGTTGCGATCAGCGAGGTAGTCGTAAACCACCTCGCCCAGCCCGAGCGTCAGATCGGCGGTGAAATGAACAGCCGATACGATGTCGAGCACTGGCAACTTCGCAACGTCGGCCATGACATGGGGCCGCAGATCGAGTGCCGCGGGCGCCGTCCATGCCTCCTTCAGCGTGATGTCGGTGAGGTAGTAGCGAACCAGCTCGCAGATGCGCGGCGTGCCGTCGACATGCGGGATGATCTTGACCAGGAAGTTGGGAGCAGCCAGCGAGGCAAGCACGGAATCGTGATCGGCCTCCCGGTGCTTGTAGCCCATGGTGCCGGTGGCGCACAGAACGCTGCCATAGTGCAGCGTGCCGACCACCACTTCGCCCTCATGCACGATCTTGGGGCTGGCCAGCTTCTTGGGAAATCCCCACAGTTCACGCCCGCCGGCGATCGGCGCGTCGTCGTCGAGATACATCGAATGAACGTAGCCGCCGTGCTGGCCTTTGTAGCGCACCGGGATCACCTGGCCGGTCTCGGTATAGTCGCCGAAGCCGGTTGAATCAGGCATGCGGATGAATTCGTACTTGACCAGCGGCTCGTCGATCTCCAGCGGCGCTGGCACGACGGCTTCGAGCGCCTCGCGCGTCGTGCGGTAAGTAATGATGACGTATTCGCGGTCGAAGAAACGATACGGCCCTGGCGGGAAGGACGGATTGGTCAGCGGCATCGCATAGGCCCGCTTCACGACATCGGCGATTTCCAAGCTGCACCCCCAAGGTCTTTAACAGGCAAAATTTCGTCAGGAATGACCGCGCGAATGCGCAACCGATTATGTTGCACGGCACCATGACAGTGCCGTGTCACCCCGGCGACACGGCTTCGAAGCGACAGGAGCCATGCTCCGGCGTTGTCGCAAGGTTGTAATCGCATCGACACATGGCTCTGCCATTGTCATGCTGCGATGCACAATTATATGTCATGTTCCCTCCCACCTCGCGCGAGATCACCATGGGTTCCCTGTCTTCGAAGAATGCCCTCGTCACCGGCTCGACCAGCGGTATCGGCCTGGCAATAGCCCGCGCCTTTGCCGCTGAAGGCGCAAACGTCACCATCAACGGGCTGGGGGATGCCGCGGCAATCGAACAGGAGCGCGCCGGCATCGAGAAGGATTTCGGCGTCAAGTGCCGCTACTCCGATGCCAACATGATGGACGGCGCGGCGGTGAGCGCCATGGTGCATGAGGCCGAGGCCGCGTTCGGCAGTCTCGATATCCTGGTCAACAATGCCGGCATCCAGCATGTCGCGCCGATCGAGGACTTCCCGGACGACAAATGGGAAGCCATCATCCGCATCAACCTGCTCGCCGCCTTCTACGCGATCAAGGCGGCGGTGCCCGGCATGAAGGCGCGCAAATGGGGCCGCATCATCAACACGGCTTCCGCGCATGCGCTGGTCGCTTCGCCGTTCAAGTCGGCCTATGTGTCGGCCAAGCACGGCATTGCGGGCCTGACCAAGACGGTGGCTCTCGAGACAGCGCTTGACGGCATCACGGTCAATGCGATCGCGCCGGGCTATGTCTGGACGCCGCTGGTCGAAAAGCAGATTCCCGACACGATGAAAGCGCGCGGCATGACCGAGGAACAGGTCAAGCACGACGTGTTGCTGGCGGCACAGCCGACAAAGGAGTTCGTCACCGTCGACGAACTTGCGGCATTGACGCTGTTCCTGTGCTCGGATTCTGCCAAGCAGATCACCGGCACGACCTTGCCCATGGACGGCGGCTGGACCGCACAGTGAGGATGGTCAACGCGTTTCGTTTGCCGGCTGGTGCCGCCAGGATTCAACAGGAAAGCCGCCAACAGGAAGCATCCCGGTCAGGTCCATGAAAGTCATCCAGATATCCGATCCGCATCTGATGACGCCGGGCGGTCTTCTTTACGGCTCCAATCCGCTCTCCAGGTTGCAAGCCTGCCTTGCCGACATCGGCGCCAACCATGCCGACGCTGATCTGGTGGTCATTTCCGGCGACCTGACCAATGACGGCGAGCGCCCCGCCTACGAAGCGCTGAGGGAGAGCCTGACAAAGTTCGGTCCGCCCTGCCGGCTGATGCTCGGCAACCATGACGACCGGGCGGTGTTTCTCGAGATGTTTCCGCAAGCCGCCGCCGAGCGCGGCTTCGTCCAAAACGTCGTCGATGACGCTGAGGGCCGCCTGATCCTGCTCGACACGCTGGACAGCGGACGTGTCGAGGGCAAGCTATGTGCAGCGCGTCTCGACTGGCTCGATGAGCAACTGCAAGAGGCCCGCGATCGGCCGGTCTTCCTGTTCATGCACCATCCGCCGTTCCGGATCCACATCCCCAAGCTCGACCGTGTCATGCTCGCCGACGCCGATGCCTTGCATGAGGTTCTGCTACGCCACGGCAATGTCCGCCACATCTTCGCCGGACACGTCCACCGGCTGATCGCCGGCAGCTGGCGTGGCATTCCAATCAGCACGTTGCGCAGCACCAATCATCAGACCGCGCTGGATTTCTCGCAGAGCTGGAGCCTCGGCCACGAGCCGCCAGCCTATGCCGTGATCCTGATCGATGCGGATGGGGTGATCGTGCATTTCCACGATTTCCCGGTGCCGCCGGCTCTATAGCCTGAACCGTCGAGAGGCGTGGTGCAGCGATCGCCACGACCGGTGGACGAGCTACCCAGAATCCGTGTGCCGGGAGGCACGCAGCCGTGCCAGTGTGTTGTCTGCGCAACGGCTGCGCGGCCCCCGCGTTGGTGGGCTGTTTTGGGTCACGCGGAGCCTCCACAATGGGGCGTCAAAAAGCGACTAGCGTGCACATTAGTCTTGACAGAAATACATATGTTCAATACCGGTCAGGCAATTGAATAGCCTGCATTATGGGAGGAACGAGCGGTATGGCTTCCAATGTTTCGTTGACGGGCCTTGCCCGCGATCTCGAGGAACGCGGCAGGTCGGGCAAGCCCATCCGCATCGGCCTGATCGGCTCCGGCGAGATGGGAACTGATATCGTCACCCGCGTCGCTCATATGTCCGGCATCGAGATCGGCGCCATTTCCGAACTGAACCTGCCCGCCGCCAGCAAGGCGGTGGATATTGCCTTCCAGCAAACCGGCCATGCGCGCGAAGTGTCGAACGCTTCGGCGATGACGGCGGCGATGGAGGCCGGCAAGGTCGCGGTCACCAACGATGCCAGCCTGGTCATCGACAATGACCTGATCGATGTCGTCATCGACGCCACCGGCGTTCCTGCGGTCGGCGCCGAGATCGGCCTGCGCGCCATGGAGCATGGCAAGCATCTGGTGATGATGAATGTCGAGGCCGACGTCACCATCGGCGCCTATCTGAAAAGCGAGGCCGACAGGCTTGGCGTCACCTATTCGCTGGGTGCCGGCGACGAGCCGTCGTCCTGCATGGAGCTGATCGAATTCGTCTCGGCGATGGGCCATCCGATCGTCGCCGCCGGCAAGGGCAAGAACAATCCGCTCAACATCGACGCTACGCCTCCCGACTATGAGGAGGAGGCCGAGCGCCGGCATATGAATGTGCGCATGCTGGTCGAATTCGTCGATGGCTCCAAGACCATGGTCGAGATGGCGGCGATCGCCAATGCCACCGGGCTGGTTCCGGACAAGCCCGGCATGCATGGCCCGGCGGCGACGCTTGGCGAGCTGTCCAAGGTCCTGGTGCCGCAGAAGGACGGCGGCGTGCTGTCGAAGGTCGGCGTCGTCGACTACTCGATCGGCAAGGGTGTCGCGCCTGGCGTCTTCGTCGTCGCCGACATGTCGCATCCGCGCATTTCGGAGCGCATGGAAGATCTGAAGATGGGCAAGGGCCCGTATTTCACCTTCCACCGTCCCTATCATTTGACCTCGCTCGAAGTGCCGCTGACCTGCGCCCGTGTCGTGCTCTACGGCAAGGCGGATATGGTCCCGCTGGCGAAACCAACGGCCGAAGTCTGCGCGGTGGCCAAGAAGGAGATGAAGCCGGGCGAGACGCTCGATGCCATCGGCGAATATTGCTACCGCGCCTGGATCATGACGGCGCCGGAGGCGCGCGCAGCCAAGGCCATTCCCTGCGGCCTGCTGCAGGGCGGCTCGGTGACCCAGCCGATCAAGAAGGGCGAGCTCATCACCTATGCGAATGCTGCTCCAGCGCCAGGCTCCAAGATCGCCGAACTGCGTGCCCGCCAGGACAAGCTCGTCTACGGGTCCGCGGGAGCCTGACCATGGCCGGAGCCAGCAAAGCCGTCGCCGACAGTCGCGCCAACCTGCCCTTCGTCTATCGACAGTACAGCGCCGAGCAGCTCAGAAATGTGCTCTACAAGATGTACCTCATCCGGCGCTTCGAAGAGGGTGCGGAGGAGTGCTACACGCGCGGCCTCATCCACGGCACAATGCATTTGTCGATCGGCCAGGAAGCCAGCGCCATGGGCATCTGCATGCCGCTTGCCGAAGATGACCAGATCACCTCGACGCATCGCGGCCACGGCCACTGCATCGCCAAGGGCGCCGAGGTCAAGCGCATGTTCGCCGAGTTCTTCGGCAAGACCACCGGCTACTGCAAGGGCCGTGGCGGCTCGATGCACATCGCCGATGTGGGCAAGGGCAATCTTGGCGCAAATGGCATCGTCGGCGGCGGCATTCCGATCGCCGTTGGGGCAGCACTTTCCGCCAAGATGATGAAGACTGGAAAGGTCGTGGTGTCGTTCTTCGGCGATGGCGCCAACAATGAAGGCGCCTTCCACGAGGCGTTGAACATGGCCTCGGTCTGGAAGCTGCCGGTGATCTTCGTCTGCGAGAACAACGGCTACGGCATGTCGACTTCGACGGCGCGCTCGACCGCCGTCAAGAACATCGCCGAGCGCGCTGCCGCCTATTCGATGCCAGGTGTCATCGTCAACGGCAATATTTTTTCGGAAGTCGCCGAGGCGTCGTACAAGGCTGTGGAGCGTGCACGCGCCGCCGAGGGGCCGACGCTGATCGAATCCAAGACCTATCGCCATCGCGGTCACTCCAAGAGCGACCGCAACCGCTATCGTAGCAAGGAGGAGATCGAGGACTGGATGTCGAACCGCGATCCGATCACCCTGTTCGAAAGCGAGCTGCGCGAATTCGGCTTCATCGACGACAAGGGCATCGAGGCCATTCGCGGCGCGGTGGCACAGGAGATCGCCGACGGCATCGAGTTTGCCAAGGCCAGCCCGTCGCCGGATGTGCGCGACACCGGCAATTATGTCTATACGGAGCAGGCGTGATGGACGCGATGGTGCGTGAACTGAGCTACGCCCAGGCGATCCAGGAAGCCATGGCGATCGCCATGGACATGGACGAACGCGTCTTCCTGATGGGCGAGGATATTGGCGTCTATGGGGGCGCCTTCCAGGTGACCGGCGATCTGGTCGATCGGTTTGGCAGCGAGCGGGTGATCGACACGCCGATTTCGGAACTGGGTGGCGCGGGCGTCGCGGTGGGCGCCGCCCTCACCGGCATGCGGCCGATCTTCGAGTTCCAGTTTTCCGATTTCGCCACGCTCGCCATGGAGCAGATCGTTAACCAGGCGGCCAAGATGCGCTTCATGCTCGGCGGCGAGGTTTCGGTTCCGGTGGTAATGCGCTTTCCCGCCGGCTCCGGCACCGGTGCCGCGGCCCAGCACAGCCAGAGCCTCGAGGCCTGGCTCGGCCATGTGCCGGGCCTCAAGGTCATCCAGCCGGCGACGCCATACGATGCCAAGGGCATGTTGCTGGCCGCGGTCGCCGATCCCGATCCCGTGATGATCTTCGAACACAAGCTGCTCTATAAGATGAAGGGGCCAGTGCCCGAAGGCTATTACACGGTGCCGATCGGCAAGGCCGACATCCGCCGCGAGGGCCGCGACCTGACCGTCGTCGCCACCTCGATCATGGTGCACAAGGCGCTCGACGCCGCGGCGGCGCTGGAGGCCGAAGGCATCGATATCGAAGTCGTCGATCTCCGAACCATCCGGCCGATGGACAAGCAGACCGTCATCGACAGCGTCAAGAAGACGTCGCGGCTGATGTGCGTCTACGAAGCGGTCAAGACGCTGGGCATCGGCGCCGAGGTCAGCGCGATGATCGCCGAGAGCGAGGCGTTCGATTACCTCGATGCGCCGATCGTGCGGCTGGGCGGGGCGGAGACGCCGATCCCCTACAATCCGGAGCTGGAAAAGGCTGTTGTGCCGCAGGTTCCCGACATCATCGCGGCTGCGCGCGACCTGGTGAGAGGGGGTCGCTGATCGATGCCGACCGAAGTCATTCTTCCCAAGGTCGACATGGACATGGCGACCGGACAGATCTCGCGCTGGTTCGCCGAGGAAGGCGCCAGCGTCAAGAAGGGCGATGTGCTGTTCGAGATCGAGACCGATAAGGCGGCGATGGAGATCGATGCGCCGGCCAGCGGCGTGCTGCGTGACGTCACCGGGAAGGAGGGGATCGACATTCCTGTCGGCGCGGCTGTCGCGTGGATCTATGCCGACGATGAAATTTACGGGGCTGCTACGAAGCAGGACAAGGCGCCAATCTCCCCCCTCGTGGGGGAGATGTCGACGAAGTCGACAGAGGGGGGCGCTGTCCCGCCCGCATCTCAGTCCGTCGCGCCCCCCTCTGCCCTGCCGGGCATCTCCCCCACAAGAGAGGAGATCGGCAAATCGCCTTCGGTTGCGCGCGCAACACCCTTGGCTCGTCGTCTTGCCCGTGAGGCGGGTCTTGCACTCTCGACCATTGCAGGCACCGGCCCGCATGGCCGCGTGGTGAAAGCCGACGTCGATGCGGCGATTGCCGGTGGCAGCGTCAAGCCTGCCGCCAAGGCAGCGCCCGCAGGCGCTCCGGCGGCTCCGGCTGCTGCCGCCGCGCCGGTGAAGGCGATGTCGGACGAGCAGGTGCTGAAACTGTTCGAGCAAGGCTCCTACGAACTCGTCCCGCATGACAATATGCGCAAGACCATCGCGCGCCGCCTGGTCGAGGCCAAGACCACCATCCCGCATTTCTACCTGACGCTCGACTGCGAACTCGATGCGCTCTTGGCATTGCGCACGCAGATCAATGCGGCAGCGCCAGTCAAGAAGACCGAAAAGGGTGACGTGCCGGCCTACAAGCTGTCGGTCAACGACATGGTGATCAAGGCAATGGCAAGGCAATGG
>NZ_JBFUDZ010000019.1:0-109625 GCF_056404455.1 Mesorhizobium sp. P2_D1 | reverse complement strand
GGTTCGAGGCAACAATCTCGACCTCGATGCCGGGCTCCTCGATGCCGAGCCGCGCCGTTATCTCCGGCAGCACATAAGCCGCCACCACCTCGCTGGCGGCGATGCGCACCGTGCCTTCGATCGCCTCGACCGACCCCAGCGCCAGCCGGGAAAAGGCGCTCGCCTGCTCGCTCACCGCCTTGCCGCGCTCGAACAGCGTGCTGCCGGCCTCCGTCAATTCATAGCCGCGTCGCCCACGCCGGAACAGCGTAATATCAAGCGCCTGCTCAAGCTCGGCGATATGGCGGCCAAGCGTCGGCTGGCTGGCAGAGAGCTTCCGAGCGCCGGCCGACAGGCTGCCGGTCTCCGCCACGGTGACAAAACTCTTGATCAGGTTCCAGTCGATTTCATTCATTCATTTATGAATATCAGAAGCCAAATTATGGTCAATTTCCATTCGTGTGCGACGGGACCATATTCGAGCTGCAAAACATCCACACGGAGACAAAAAATGACCAAGATCGCAATTCTCGGTGCCAATGGCCGGCTCGGCCGTGTGGTCGCCAGGGCCTTCATCGATGCGGGTTATGACGTCCGCGCAATCACCCGCAGCGGTAAGGTGCCGGCCGAACTCAAGGGCGCCACGGCCGTTGCCGGCGACGCGCTCGACCGCGAAGCCCTGATCCGCGCCACGCAAGGCGTCGACATCATCTTCAATGGCCTCAACCCGATCTACACCGACTGGGGCAAGTGCCTGCCGATGGCCGAAAACGTCATGGCCGCCTGCCATACGAACGGCGCGCTGCACCTCTTTCCCGGCACCGTCTACAATTACGGCTCACCGATGCCGGCGGTGATCACCGAGGACACGCCCTTCCACCCGACGACGGAAAAGGGCCGCATCCGCTGTGCCATGGAAGACCTATTCCGCCGCGAGGCGAAGGTCGGACGTGTCCGCACCATTCTCTTGCGGGCCGGCGACTTCTTTGGCGGCACCGGCAGCGGATCATGGTTCGACCTCGTCGTCGCGGCCAAGATGAACAAGGGCATCTACACCGCGCCCGGTCCGGTCGATCTGGTGCATGAATGGGCTTACCTGCCGGACTTCGCCCTAGGCTTCGTCGCGTTGGCGCGCAATCTCGACAAGCTCGGCTTCTATGAGGCGCTGAACTTTCCAGGCCATGCAATCACCGATCTGGAACTCAAGGCTGCGTCAGAGAAGGCGCTTGGCAGAGCACTCAAGATGACTTCGATGCCTTGGTGGGTGCTGCGTGCCGGCAGCCCGTTCGTAGCCATGTGGCGCGAGATCGTCTCGATGTCCTATCTGCGCTTCGAGCCGCATCGGCTGGTCTCGACGCGGTTGGAACACATCATCGGCGAGACTCCGCACACGCCGTTGGGTCAAGCAGTCGCCGAGGCTCTCGGGGACATCGGCATCGCCGAGGTGAATGGTGTTGCGAAAGCGGCCTGACAGGCACGTCGGCGGGCGCAGCAATCCCCGCCCGTCTGTCCACACCGTTTCACTACCGAATGAGGGCGGCTCAGAGCCGCCCCATCAACAGCAGCACCAGAAGCACCACCAGCACGACACCGACAATGCCCGACGGCCCATAACCCCAGGAGCGCGAATGCGGCCAGGCCGGTATCGCGCCAATGAGGACAAGGATCAGGACGATCATGAGGATGGTGGTGATCGGCATAAAGAACGCCCCGCGCTGACATTTTGTTCAAGGGACAATGCAAAAGGCCGCCCGGTTGTTCCGGGCGGCCTTTGCGTCGGAGGTTCGCAGGCAGGTCTATTCGGCCGCCTTCGGAAAGGCGATAGCCGGCTCGCTGCCCACATCCGTATCGGGCGTCTCGGTCGACGAGACCTTTCCCTTGTCGCGCCGGAATAGCCGACGGAAAAACGCGTAGAAGCGGCTGTTCTTGCTGCGGGTGAAGATCATCAGCATCGACGGCGTCACCACCAGCGTCAGCAGGGTGGCAAAGGACAGGCCGAAGACGATCGCCGACGACAGCGAGATCCACCATTGCGTCGACGGCGCGTTGATCGTCGTCTCATGATGGAAGATTTCGAGACCGAGGCCAAAGGCGATCGGCAGCACGCCGAGGATCGCCGACACCGCCGTCAGCACCACGGGGCGGGCCCGTTCGCGGCAGGTCTGCAGCACCGCTTCCATCTTGTCCCAGCCTTCTTCGCGCAGCCGGTCATAGGTGTCGATCAGCACGATGTTGTTGTTCACCACCACACCGGCCAGCGCGATCACGCCGATGCCAGACATGACGATGCCGAAGGCCTCTCCCGTCAACAGCAGCCCCAGGAACACGCCGATAGTCGCCATGACCACGCAGGACAGAACCATCAGCACGCTGGTGAATTTGTTGAACTGCATCAGCAGTACGAGGAAGATCAGGAAGATCGCCGCGCCGAAGGCCTTGCCAAGGAAGGCACTAGCCTCCGCGCTGTCCTCGTTGGAACCGGCCAGCTTCCAGCGTATGCCACTGCCGAGATCCATATCCGCGACAGCCTTGGTGACCTCCTGCTGCACCGCCGCGACCTGGGTGCCCGCGGCGACGTTGGCCTGGACGACCACCGTGCGGGCGCCGTCGATGCGGCTGAGGATACCAACGGTCGGCTCGGGCTTGCGCACGACGAAATTCGAGATCGGCACCGAACCTTGCGAGGTCTGTACCCTCAACTCGTCGAGCGTCGACAGCGTCCGCCGGTCTTCGGGCAGGCGGAGCCGGATGTCGACGGCATCGTCAGCACCTGCCGGCCGGTATTCCGAGAGCTTCAGGCCATTGGTCACCAGCTGCACCACCGTTCCGACCGAAGTCGGGCTGATGCCGTACTGCGCCGCCTTGGCGCGATCGACCTCGAGCGCCCAGTCGACGCCGGGCGGCGGCAGGCCGTCGGAAATATCGATGACGCCGGGCACCTTGGCGATGCGGGCCGCCACGGCGCGCGCCTTGTCGTCGAGCCCCTTCGGATCGATCGCCGAAAGCCTGATCTGGATCGGCTTGCCGGTTGGCGGACCGGCTTCAGGCACGCGAACCTCGACATCGACGCCGGGAATGCCGGCCATGACGCCACGCAAATCGCTCAGGATCTGGTTCGCCGACTTGCGCTCGCGCCAGTCGATAAATTCATACTGGATGACGCCGACCACGTCTTCCGGAACATCCTGCCCGCCGCCTTGCGTCTTGCCGACGCGGGTGTAGACCGATTTGATGCCGGGCCAGCCGAGCAGCCTGTTTTCGGCGATCTTGGTCGCGGTATCCATTTCGGCCAGCGAAAGGTTGCCGCGAGCGTGCACGTAGAGCAGGCCGTAGTCTGGCTCGACACTGGGGAAAAACTCGACACCGGCGCCATATTTCGAATAGGCAAAGCCGACGCCGAACAGCAGCGCCACGGTGAGCACCACCACGGTGATGGGGAACCGCACCGCCTGCTTGACGATTGCCATGTACCAGCCGTCGCGATTGTCATCCGCATGGTGCTCGGGTGCCTTGGCGAAGATCGCCCCCAGCGTCGGCGCGAACACCAGCGCGTAGAGCATCGACGCCGACAGCGTGACGATCAGCGTGATCGGCATGTACTTCATGAAGTCGCCGATGATGCCCGGCCAGAACAGCAGCGGCGAGAAGGCGGCGATGCGCGTCATCGTCGCGGCGATGACCGGACCGGCCATGCGCTTGGCGGCAAGCGCGAAAGCTTCCGCCTTCGGCATGCCCTCGCCCATCCGCCGCTCGGCGAATTCGGTGACGATGATGGCATCGTCGACAAGCATGCCGACCGCCAGGATCAGGCTGAACAGCACGATCATGTTGATCGTGTAACCCATCATCGCAAGCAACAGGATGCCGATCAGGAACGATGATGGAATGGCCAGGCCGATCAACAGTGATGCACGGCCCGACAGCGCGTAGAGGATGACGATGAACACCAGGATGACGGCGATCATCACATGGTTCTGCAGATCGCCGAGCAGCTGGTTGACGAAGACCGACTTGTCCTGCGTGTAGGTGACATTCATGCCTTGCGGCATGGTCTTGACGAAGGCGTCGGAGACCTCCCTGACCTTGGCGAGCGTGTCGATCAAATTGGCGCCGATGCGCTTTTTCACTTCGATGGCGATGGCAGGCTTGCCGTTGAGGCGGGTCACCGTCTCGGCATCCTTGAAGGTGGAGCGGATCGTCGCGATGTCCTTGGCCTGAACCACGGCATTGGGGCCGGCGACCACCGGCAGCGCCGCCACATCCTCGGGCGTCTCGATCAGCGACGGCACCTTGACGGCGTATTTGCCCTCCGAGCCCTCGATATTGCCGGCGGCGACCAGGCTGTTGGAGTTGCCGACCGCACCGATCAGCTGATCGAGCTGCAGTCCGTAGGAAGACAGCTTCATCGGGTCGATGACGACCTCGACGAGGTCGTCGCGCGCGCCCTGCAGCGAGCCTTCGAGAACGCCGGGCACTTCTTCGATGCGGTCGCGCAGTTCGCGCGCGGCAGCGGTCAGCACACGCTCGGGCAATTCGCCTGACAGGGTGACGACGAGGACGGGAAATTCGGAGATATTGACCTCGGTGACAACAGGTTCTTCAGCCGCCTGCGGCAGGTCGGCCTTGCCATCCTGCACCTTGCTGCGCGTGTCCTGCAGTGCCGTCGCCAGATTGGTCTGCGGCTGGAACTCGACGAGCACGTAGCCGCCGCCCTGGAAGGCGGCCGAGCGCATTTCCTTGAGGCCCTTCAGGCTCTTAAGCTTGCTTTCCATCGGCCGCAGCAGAAGGCGCTCTGAATCTTCGGGCGAAATGCCCTGGTAGATCAGGCTGACATACATCATCGGAATCGGAACGTCTGGTTCCGCTTCCTTTGGCGTTGACTGATAAGCAACCCAGCCTGCGAGCAGAAGGAAGACCAGAACCGAGATGGTCAGGCGGGCATTGTTGATTGCGAGTCTGACGATATCCATGGCTAACGCCTGTTTTCGAATTTCAGGAGCTGCGTCGCAGCCGATTGTCCCCGCCCAGGGCTGGTCCGTCGCGACCCCTTCTACTGCGTCCCGGCGGTCGCCTCGCCCAGCAGCTTCCGGAGGGTCGCCTGGTCGGCCTCGACCGGATTGACCTCATCGCCTTCCTTCACCAGTTCCTGGCCTGCGACGATGATGCGCGCGTCGGCCGGGATGCCGCCGAGCACAAGGCCGGTCGGTGTGTCGTCGACGAGGTCGATCGGGAAGAACGCCACTTTGTTGTCCTTGCCAACGGCACGGATGCCGAGGTCGCCCTTGTCGCCCAGCGTCACCACCGAGCGCGGCAGTACGACCGCGTCGGTCGGTTGAGCGTTGAGCGCGATTTCCGCCGTCATGCCGGCGGGCACGGAGCCGTCGCCATTGGGGATCGCCACCTCGACGCGGAAAGTGCGGGTCGCCGACGAGGCGTCGCGGCTGATGTAGCGCACGGTGCCTTCGACCGTCTGGCCGCTGACCAGCCGGACATTGGCCTTGTCGCCGAGCTTGAGGTAGCCGAGGTCGCGCTCGCTGATTTCGCCGCGGGCGATCACCGGGTCAAGCTTGAGGATGGTTGCCACCTCGCCGCCCTCCATGATGGAACTGCCGAGTTCCACCGGCACCCGGTCGATAACGCCGTCGAAAGGTGCCCTCACCTCATTGCGCTCGAGTAAGGCCTGTGCCGTTTCCAGCATCGACTGCGCAGAAGTCAGGTTCGAGCGCGCTGTATCGAGCTGCAGCTTCGGCAAATTGCCTGACTTCATCAGTCGCAGAGCTGCGTCCAACTCAGCCTGGCGCTGCACTACCAATTGCTTGGCGTTGTCGACCATGGAGATCTTTTCTTCGGCCGCAAGCATCAGCACCAGATCTCCGGTCTTGACGTGCTGGCCCTGCTTGACCGGCAACTTGTCGATGACACCGGCAACGCGCGTCCCCAGCACGGCCCGCTTGTCGGCTTCGGTCAACCCGGAAACGCGGATGGCGCGCGCATAGGTCTTGCGCGGCGGCGTCACCACAGCGACGGTGCGCAGCGGTGCCTTCGGCTCGGCTTCAGCAGCCTTGGGCTTGTTCGCGTCCGGTGCCTTGCCCTGCTCGACTTCGGCAGCCTTGGCCTTGTTGGCGGCGACGCTGCCGACCGACGAAAACTCGCCTGTCGCCATCCAGGCCGCGAAACCAATGAGCACAACAACGGCTGCAAGCTTGTGAAACCTGATTCTCATCGTCGTTTTTTCCACTGCGGATTCGGCCAGCGTCCTCATAACGCGGGCGCGTCGCCGATATGGGTGCGCGCCAGGCCATCTTCAATTTGCCGTGATCGGCGAAGCGCGCTTCTACATCAAAGTTGCACCGCGATATAGCCTTAAAGTTGCAAGACCATTACGGCACAGGGCAAGGTGAACCCACCGCCAACCAGTTTTCGATCGCTTGAAAGGTTGCTTCGGCCGAACCCGGAGCCGGCTCACGGTTCGACCCCGGCGCCCAGCCCCAGCCGACCAACCTGTCGTCGCGAACATGCAGCGCGATATCGTCCAAACTGCGACCGCCATTGCGCGCCGGATCCTTGATCTGGGCGCAGATTTCGGCGGAGGATTTCCCGAACCAGGCCATCTCGGCCGGCGCCAGGCGCCAGTTCTCGGCTCCGGGCGGTCCATGCAATGCATTGGAATTGCTTGCGAAATGGCAAGTCGTGCAGCGCAGACCAGGATTGCCGAAGCCTGATCCGTCGTCACCGCGCTGGACATTGAAGGCGTGCACGCGCGTGCCGCCATAATGCGCACCCGACCAGCGCGGTCGGCCGTCCGCGACATGACAATCGGCGCAGCGCGGGTGTGAGAACACCGCATAAATCTTGTCCCATTCGGACTGGCCCTTGGTCATGTCGACCGCCTGGCTCGGTGATGTTTGGCTCTCCTGTGCGGTTGCGAACGACGCCACAAAGACGAGCATGGCAGCAGGCGTCAGCATGATGAGGAGCCTCTTCATGCGAAGGCCACCGTTTTCGACAAAGGCAGCGTGCGGATGCGCTTGCCGGTGAGCGCGAAGATGGCATTGGCCAGCGCCGGTGCGGCCGGCGGAGTGCCAACCTCGCCGACGCCACCCATCTTGTGGAAATTTTCCAGGATGGCGACTTCGAAGACCGGGCACTGGAAGATCCGCATGGCGTCGAAATCGTGGAAGTTCGACTGTTCGACCATACCGTCTGCGAAGGTGATCTCCTGTCCCATGGCCGCCGAAAGACCGTAGATGGCGGCGGAAATCAGCTGCGCCTCGATGATGCCCGGATCAAGCGCGGTGCCGACATCGGCCGCGATCCATACCTTCTCGATGCGGATGCCGGCCGGCGTATCCGCCACCTGGATGATCTCGCCGACCCAACTGCCGAAGGACAGCGTGAAGGCCATGCCCTTGGCCTTGCCAGCGGGCAGCGCCTCACCCCATTTCGCCATCGCTGCGACTTTCTCCACCACCTTCACCGCCGCGGGATAGGCGGCCATCAGCTTCTTGCGCATCTCGACCGGATCGATTTTGCCGGCAGTGGCAATCTCGTCCATGAAGCCCTCGTGGAAGAAGCCGTTGATCGAACTGCCGACCGATCGCCAGGAGCCGACGGGAATGGAGACGGGGGCGGCGACACCACTCACCCGATAGTTCGGGATGGTGTAGGGCTGGTCATAGGCGCCGTCGACGATGCTTTTGTCGGGTCCGAGCGGCGAGATCGAGGGAAACAGCCGGCGCAAGGTGCTGGCTATCATGGATGGCGAGGCGATCTTCATGTCGATGGCGATGGGCATGCCGTCGTCGCCGAGCCGCGCCTGGAACTTGCCGACCGCGGCCGGCCGGTAGGCGTCATGGCGCATGTCTTCTTCGCGCGTCCACGTCACCTTGACCGGACGCCCGTCTGTCGCCTTCGCCATCAGTGCGGCGCACAACGCGTAGTCCATCTCGACGCGGCGGCCGAAACCGCCGCCCATGAAGGTGGTGTGCACGGTGACCTTGTCTTGCTCGATACCGACCGCGTTGGCGCAAAGCTGCCGCACCAGAGTCGGCGCCTGGTTGCCGCACCAGATGTCGAGGGCACCATCCTTGAACCGCGCCGTGGCGTTCATCGGCTCCATCGTCGCATGCGCCAGATAGGGCACCGTATAGTCTGCCTCGACCATCCTTTCGCGTGGCGCGTCGGCAAAGGCGGTATCGACATCGCCATTGTCACGCATAGCCGAACCCTTGGTGCCGAGCGCCTGTTTGAGCACGTCGGAAATGGCGGCGCTGCTGAGCGGATATTCGGGATCCGCCCACTGGGCGTCGATGGCATCGGCCGCCTTGAAGGCCGCCCAGGTATTTTCCGCGATGATGCCGAAGCCATGACCGTAATTCGTCTCGAGCGCTACGATCTTGATCACGCCGGGCATTTTCTCGGCTTTGGCGAGATCCGCCTTGACCGGCTTGGCCCAGAAGCGCGGGCTCATCTTGACCGTGCCGTAGAGCATGTCTGGCAGCCTGACATCGATGCCGAAGATCGGTGCCCCGGTGACCTTGGCCAGCATGTCGACGCGCTTCTGCGGCTTTCCCAGCAGTTTCCAGTCGGCCCTGTCCTTGAGCCTGACTTCGGCCGGCGGCGCCATGGCGGCGGCAGCCGCGGCAACCGCGCCATAGGTCAGCGACTTGCCAGATGCCTTATGCAGGATCGACCCATTGGCCGTTTCCAGGTCGGTGGCGGCAACGCCGAGTTTCTGCGCCGCCGCGGCGATCAGCAATTGGCGGGCTGCGGCGCCCGCCTGGCGCATCTTGTCGAAACCGTCGCGCACCGAAGCCGAGCCGCCGGTGGCCTGGATAGCAAGGAGCTTGCCGACCACGCCGAGACCTGAGCGCACCGCCTGCGCGGTCATGCTCTCGTCGAAGAAGGCGAACGGGCCGCCCTCTTCGAGGATCGCGGCGTTGTAATAGGCATAGGAGGCCGGGCCGGGCTCGACCTTGACCTGATCGAGACCGACATCGAGCTCTTCGGCGACCATGACGGCCAGCGTCGTCGAAATGCCTTGCCCCATCTCTGCGCGCGGCGCCACGATGGTGATGGTGTTGTCGGCGCCGATCTTCACATAGGGGTTGAACGTCGCCTCGCCCTTGCCGAGGTCGGTCTCGAGCGGGTTCGGAAACGGTTTGCGATAATAGTAGTAGCCGACGGCCACGCCCCCCGCCACGGCAGCCGCGCCGATCAGGAACGTGCGGCGGGCAATCTTTCCGACACTGGCCATGGTCAGAGCCCCGCCGTCTTGAGCGCGGCGGCCTTCTTGATGGCCGAGCGGATCCTCGGATAGGTGCCGCAGCGACAAAGATTGCCGCCCATGGCGTTGTCGATGTCGGCGTCGCTGGGATCGGCGACCTCGTCGAGCAGTGCCACCGCGCTCATGATCTGTCCGGCCTGGCAGTAGCCGCATTGCGCGACCTGTTCCTCCAGCCATGCCTGTTGCACTGGATGGAGCTTGTCCGCCGTGCCGATGCCTTCGATGGTGGTGACGGCGCCGCTGACCTCGCCGACCGGGAGCGAGCAGGAGCGCACCGGCTGACCGTCGACATGCACGGTGCAGGCGCCGCAGGCGGCGATGCCGCAGCCGTACTTCGGTCCGGTCTTGCCAATGAGATCGCGCAACGCCCACAGCAGCGGCATGTCGGGATCGGCATTGATGTCGAATGACTGCCCATCGACGGTGAGGCGCATGGGGATACCCTTTTGTTGTCGTCCACAGCCCAAAGGCGAAGCGTCCCCTTGGGTCGCTTCGTCTCGATACAGATTGACAAATTACGTCATTTTGTCAATTGAGATTTTTCCAGGATAATGTTGTCCCATGAATCAGATCGAAGACATCGCCGCCGCTGACCCCAAACGCGTCCGTATCCTGGATGGCGCAATGAAGGTGTTTTTGGCTTATGGCTTCTCCCGCACGACCATGGACGACATCGCCCGCGCCGCCGACATGTCGCGGCCGGCGCTCTATCTCCTGTTCAAGAACAAGACCGACATTTTCCGCGCCATCGCCATGATGGTGCTGTCGCGCTCGGTCGAGTCGGCGAAAATGGCTCTGGCCGGCGATAGCGCTTTCACTGAGCGCATGACGCAAGCCATCGACGAGGCGTTCATCTCGATGATGAGCGCGGTCGTTGCCTCGCCGCACGGCGCCGAATTGCTGGACATGAAATCGAGCCTTGGCGATCTGGTCGGCTGCTGGCGCGGCGGTCTTGTCGAACATATCGCCGCCGCGATCGAGGGCGAGGCTGCCAGGAACGGCGCCGATCTCACCGCCAAGGGACTGTCGGCGCAACTGCTTGCCGACATGCTGCTCGACGGGCTGGAAGGCATGAAGGCGCGGATCAGCGATCCCGGCGGGCAGCGGCAGGCCGCCGCCGCCCTGATCAGGGTGATCGACCTGACCCTAAAAGCTGGATGAAGCCAAGAAGCCAGGCTGTGCCGGTTTTCGGGTCAGGCGCGACGGCGCTCTGCCTCCGGGTTCTTGCGCACAGCGAGGAATTCCTTGACCCGCCGGCCAGGTGCGGGACCACGCACCGGCTTGAAGCCGTCATCGAGCTCGCCTGACAGATCGAGCGTCGGGCGCTTGCCGACCGCATCGTAATTCTCCTCCAGCCAGTCGCTGGCGGCGGTGCGGCCGAGATCGCGCATATAGCTCAGGAACGCCCATTCGGCATTGACCTTCGACGACGCCGACAGGTCCTTGAACGCCTCGTCGGCATCGATGCGGTGCATGCGGATGTCGCGGTATTCGCCATGCGGCAGGCGGCCGGCGGCGATCAGCTCCTTGACAAAGGCGATCGAGCGGAATTCGCGCAACAGCCCGGCGTTGAAGGTGATCTCGTCGATGCGGTTCTGGATCTCGTTGGCGCTCCTTGGCGTTCCTTCCCGCACCACCGGATTGATCTGCACCAGAAGCACGTCCTCGGTCGCCGCCGTCTTGAAGAACGGATAAAGCGCCGGATTGCCGCCATAGCCGCCATCCCAATAGGGCACGCCCTTGATCTCGACGGCGCGGAACAGTTGCGGCAGGCAAGCCGAGGCCATCACCGTGTCGAGATCGATCTCGCCGTCGGAAAAGACGCGCAACTGCCCGGTTTCGACATTGGTCGCCGAAATGAACAGTTCCATCGACTTGCAAGCGCGAACATTGGCGAAATTAATCTCCTTCTGCACGACGTCACGCAGCGGGTTGAGGCCGAGCGGGTTGGCGACATAGGGCGAAAATACCCGCGACATGGTGTCGAAGAAGACATAGCCCGGCGTGTTCTCGATCGACCAATTGCCCCAGGCGACATCCCACGGCATGCGCTGCACCGGGCTGAACCGGCCCTTTGCCGCCACCGCGCGCCAGAAATCATCGAGCTTTTGCCGTGCTCCCTCGACGCCGCCACGCACGAAGCCGTCGGCTAGCGCCACCGCGTTCATGGCGCCGGCGCTGGTCCCGGACACCGCTGCGATCTCCAGCCTGCCATCCTCCAGCAGCCGGTCGAGCACGCCCCAGGAAAAGGCCCCGTGCGAGCCGCCGCCCTGAAGCGCGATGTTGATCTTCTTGGTTTCCTCCGCCTTGTCGTTTTTCGTCATGGCGTTCCTGTCGTTTTGGATGCTGCAGGCCTCATCGCGCCCGAGGATCGGGACGGTTCGGTTACAGCGGACCTATGTTGCAGTGCAGCATATAAGTCCTGACCAAGGCAAGAACACGAACACGGTCGCGTGATCACATGAATTTCGGTCATGAAGAACCGCCTCGCCGCTTCGAAGCGGAGGAGGCGGCATCCATCGAAACAGGCAGACAGCTTCAGGCAACGAGGTCCGGCACCGGCCCGACATAGCGCGACTGCGGCCGGATCAACCGTCCGGTCGTCTGCTGTTCGCGGGCGTGCGCAATCCAGCCGGCGACACGCCCGGCGGCGAAGACGTTGCTAAATGCCTCCTTGGGGAAACCCGCCGCCTCCAGCAGCAGCGCGGTGTAGAACTCAACGTTGGTCTGCAGCGAGCGCGACGGCTTGGCAATCCGCAGCACGTCGAGCGCGGCCTGCTCCACTGTCTCCGCGAAGGCCAGCCGGCGACCGGTTTCGCTCTCGCCGCCGAGTTGCCGCACGACCGCCTTCAGCACGTCGGCACGCGGATCGCGCACGCGGTAGATGCGATGGCCGAAGCCCATGATGCGCTGGCCATGCGCGACCTCGTCGCGCAGCCAGCCGGCGGCATCGCCATGCGCCTCGATCGCATCCAGCATCTCGATCACCGGACCGGGCGCGCCGCCATGCAGCGGCCCCTTGAGCGCGCCGAGCCCGGCCAGCACGGACGATGTCAGGCCGGCCTGCGTCGACGCGACCACGCGGGTGGCGAAGGTCGAGGCATTGAGGCCATGATCGCAGACGGTCACCAGATAGGTGTCGAGCGCCTTCGCCAGCGCCGGCGAGGCACGACCGCTGAGCATCCTCAACATGTCGGCGGCATGATCGGACAGGCTGTCCGGCGCGATGGGCGCCTCACCGCGCCGTAGGCGAAGCAGGGCCGGCGTCAGCACCGCGGGCGCCGCAACCAGCCGTAGCGCGTCCGGCAAAGTCTCGCCGTCCGGCAACAGCGCCATGCCGGCGCGCATGGCGCTGTAGACATCGAGCGGAGCCAACAAGGGCAATGAGGGCAAAAGCCGCTCGAACACTTCTGCGCGTGCCTGGCCCAGCGCTCGCGCCAGTTCGGCATCGCCGGGAAGGTCTTCGAAGAAGCCATCGAGCAGCAGGCTGACCACTTGCGCGTAGCTCCAGCGTCCGGCCAGGTCCCGCAGGGAATGGCCGCGGATGGTCAGATGGCCGCCAAGACCATCCACGTCGGAGAGAACGGTTTCAGCCGCCACAACGTCGTCGAGCCCACTCGCCATAGCCTGCCTCCTTGATCCATTTCCGCATCAGAGATAAGGCTAGGCAATCTGCCGATCAATCTTGATCAATATAATCAATATCAGAGTTCGATATGTCCGAGTGGTTGTCGCGGGAAGAGGCGCTGGAAAGGCTCAAGGTGCGGCCCCAGACACTCTACGCCTATGTCAGCCGCGGCCGCATCGGCATGCAACCGGACCGCGCCGATCCGCGCCGCAGCCAATATCGTGCCGACGACATAGCGGCACTGGCAACGCGAAGGGCGCGAGGACGCAGCCCGTCGGCCATCGCCGAAAGCGCCATTGCCTGGGGCGAACCGTCGATCGTCACCTCGATCTCGACCGTCCTGCACGGTCATCTTGTCTATCGTGGCCAGGACGCCGTTGCGCTTTCAGCGAGTGCCACGTTGGAAGAAACAGCGGCAGTGCTCTGGGCGCTGCCTGAACCGGTGGCCTTCCGAGCGCCGGCGCCGGATGCGGCCCACCAACCCGGCCGGGCCTCGGCCTTTGCGCAACTTGCCGTGCTTGCCGGCCAGGGGCGGCCTTCACTCGGGCGCAGCGCCACCTCGCTGCATGCCGATGCCGCGCACGCGGTCGGCGTGTTGGCCAGCGCCTTGGGCGCATCAGCGGGACCGGACCCAGTTCATCGGCGATTGGCGCGGGACTGGTCGGTGGATGCAGCGGGAGCCGATGCGATCCGCCGCGCGCTCGTCCTGCTCGCCGACCACGAACTCAACGCATCGACCTTCGCCGCCCGTGTCGCGGCCTCGACCGGAGCGCCGATGGCCGCTTGCCTGCTCGCTGGGTTGGCGACATTGTCAGGCCCTCGCCATGGCGGCGCCGGCGAAGCGGTGATGCAACTGGCCGAGGATGCGGGGCGGCACGGTGCCGAGGCGGCGATCCGGCGCTGGCTCAGCCATGACCGGCCTCTGCCGAGCTTCGGCCATCCGCTCTATCCCGACGGCGATCCCCGCGCGGCGGCATTGCTGAGCGTAATCGACATCGATGATCTTTCTCAATCGCTGCGTGATGCGGCCCTTGCCGCGACCGGCACACGCCCGAACATCGACTTCGCATTGGCCGTGCTGACACGCGGCCTTGGCTTGCCGCGCGATGCACCGTTCCGCCTGTTCGCACTCGCACGCRGCGTCGGCTGGGCCGCGCACACGATCGAACAGGTGACAAGTGGAAGTGTCATCAGGCCACGCGGCCGCTATGAGGGATTGCTGCCGCGATAGCACTATGCGCCGGCTAGCGGATCTTTCGATCCGAACCGTTCACGACATCGTGTCGAGCTTGCGCTGCATGGCGGCGATCTGATCCTTCAGATCCTGAAGGTCGTCGGGCTTTTCCGGTGTTTCCTTCCTGCCCGGCTCGGCCGGGGCCGCGGCTGGCGCGGAACCCGGCGGCGGGAAGGGCGTGAACAGCCGCATTGCATTCTGGAACATTTCCATGTTGCGCCGCGTCTGCTCCTCCAGCGCCTTGATCGGCGTGGTGATCTTCATCATGTCCAGCGGCGACTTGCCGAGCGCACCCTTCATCTGCTCGCGAAAGCGTTCCTGCTCCTTGGAGAAGGCCAGCATGGACTGTTCGAGGAAGCTTGGCACGATCATCTGCATCTGGTCGCCGTAATAGGCGATCAGCTGGCGCAGGAACGGGATCGGCAGCATGTTCTGCCCATCCTTGTTCTCCAGCTCGAAGATGATCTGGGTCAGCACCGGATGGGTGATGTCGTCACCGGTCTTGGCGTCCTGGACGGTGAACTCCTCGCCCTTCTTGACCATCTCGGCGAGGTCCTCGAGCGTCACATAGGTGCTGGTGCCGGTGTTGTAGAGGCGGCGATTGGCGTATTTCTTGATGATGATCGGATCGTCTTTCGCGGCCATCTGCATCCTCCCCGGGACACCGGCGCCCCCGAGTAAGCCGCCGGTAACGATTGTGCCTTTTTTGAGGATATGCGCAAAAGCCTCACAATTCCAAGCAGTTTGTGCACTGCGGCATCATTAAATGCTGCATAGCAGGCAAAATATGCTGCGCAGCAACGGACAGAGTAGCGCCATCGCAAGGTGCGATGTGCTTGCAGCGCATGGGCGCCATGCCCATTTCCGGTTTGACTTGGGTTCTGGAAAGGGCAAGAAAAGTCCTCAACGACAGAACAACACCCTTGAAGTCTGGAGAAGAAAATGTCCGCTTCCATCGTCATTGCCAGTGCGGCGCGCACGCCGGTCGGCTCCTTCAACGGCGCTTTCGCCACCACCCCGGCGCATGAGCTCGGTGCTATCGTCATCAAGGAACTGCTGTCGCGTGCCGGTGTCGAACCAGGCGAGGTCGACGAGGTCATCCTCGGCCAGGTGCTGACCGCCGCTCAGGGTCAGAACCCGGCCCGCCAGGCATCGATCAATGCCGGCTTGCCCAAGGAAACCACGGCCTGGGGCCTCAACCAGGTTTGCGGCTCGGGCCTTCGCGCCATTGCGCTCGGCATGCAGCAGATCGCCACCGGCGATGCCAAGGTGGTCATCGCCGGCGGACAGGAATCGATGTCGCTTTCGGCGCATGCCCAGCACCTGCGCGCCGGCGTCAAGATGGGCGACTTCAAGCTGATCGACACCATGATCAAGGACGGACTGTGGGATGCCTTCAACGGCTACCACATGGGCAACACCGCCGAAAACGTCGCTCGTCAGTTCCAGATCACCCGCGACGATCAGGACCAGTTCGCGCTCGCCTCGCAGAACAAGGCCGAGGCGGCGCAGAAGGCCGGCAAGTTCAAGGACGAGATCGTCGCCGTCACCATCAAGGGCAGGAAGGGCGACACCATTGTCGACCAGGACGAGTACATCCGCCACGGCGCCACGCTCGACGCCATGACCAAGCTCAAGCCGGCTTTCGACAAGGACGGTACGGTGACCGCCGCCAACGCCTCCGGCATCAATGACGGCGCCGCCGGTGCGGTGCTGATGAGCGAAGCCGAAGCGGTGAGGCGCAGCATCACCCCGCTGGCGCGCATCGTGTCCTGGGCAACCGCCGGCGTCGACCCCCAGATCATGGGCACCGGTCCGATACCGGCTTCGCGCAAGGCATTGGAGAAGGCCGGCTGGTCGGTCGGCGATCTCGACCTGATCGAGGCCAACGAGGCCTTTGCCGCCCAGGCTTGCGCCGTCAACAAGGACATGGGCTGGGATCCCTCGATCGTCAACGTCAATGGCGGCGCCATTGCCATTGGCCATCCGATCGGTGCGTCGGGTGCCCGCATCTTCAACACGCTGGTTTTCGAGATGCGCCGGCGCGGCGCCAAGAAAGGCCTCGCCACCCTGTGCATCGGCGGCGGCATGGGCGTCGCCATGTGCGTGGAAGCGCTCTAGGGATATCACCTGAACGGGCGGCGCGAGCCGCCCGGTCGGTATGCAGTGCCTGCCAAGCCCGACAACAGGGCGATATCAAAATAGGGGAAACGCATGACCAAGGTAGCAATCGTCACAGGCGGATCGCGCGGCATCGGCGCGGCGATCTCGATCGCATTGAAGAACGCCGGCTATTCGGTTGCCGCCAACTACGCCGGCAATGACGACGCGGCGGCGAAATTCAAGGCCGAGACCGGCATCCCGGTCTACAAATGGTCGGTCGCCGACTATGATTCCTGCACCGCCGGCATCAAGCAGGTCGAGGCTGATCTCGGTCCGGTCTCGGTGTTGGTCAACAATGCCGGCATCACACGCGACGCCATGTTCCACAAGATCACGCGCGAACAGTGGAAAGAGGTCATCGACACCAATTTGTCGGGCGTCTTCAACATGACGCATCCGCTGTGGAGCGGCATGCGCGACCGCAAGTTCGGCCGTGTCATCACCATCTCCTCGATCAACGGCCAGAAGGGCCAGGCCGGACAGGTGAATTATTCCGCCGCCAAGGCCGGCGACATCGGCTTTTCGAAGGCGCTCGCCCAGGAAGGGGCCCGCGCCGGCATCACCGTCAATGTCATCTGCCCCGGCTATATCGCCACCGAAATGGTCAAGGCGATCGACGAGAAGGTGCTCAACGAGCGCATCATCCCGCAGATCCCGATCGGTCGCCTCGGCGAGCCGGAAGAGATCGCGCGCTGCGTCGTCTTCCTCGCATCCGAAGATGCAGGCTTCATCACCGGCTCGACCATCACAGCCAATGGCGGCCAATACTTCGCCTGAAGCAATTCACTTCGCCTGAAGCATCCCAGGAAAAGTGTGAAGCGATTTTCTGTCCAGACGGCATAAGCGCCGGTGTGAGTGGCGAGACCGACGGGCCGGCAAACCGGTCCGTCTTTTGCCGGCGGCTTTATGCCTTCGGCCTGCCCCACGCCGGCTGCTGACCCAATCCGGCACGCAGAGGTTAACAGCCACCGGCCGCCTTGTGCAAAAGCGGCTCTGCAACCTGTGGATTCTTGGTGGATAAGCTGTTCGCAACACAAGATATTGGGGTGAACAAAACGGGAAGATTCTGGCATCGCCGATTCGTAGCCGGTTCGTTCCGGCTTTGAGCGGAGTGTTAACGACGACAGCCGGAATCGCCCGTCAAATCCTGAACGCCGTTTAGGAAAGGTTAACAATTTCATAATCTTGGATGAGGCTGACCAAAGCATTCCAGTCGTTCGCCGGCAAAGGTTAACGGCAGAGCTCGCCCTGCATGAAACGGGCCAGTTCGTTGATTCAGCATGTGGTGAGACTCATGGTCACAAAATCCATATGTAGCCGTGAACAAAAGCTGAATCTGGTCGAGTCACTGATTCGTGTCCGATTCGTTCCAGACTCGTTCCAACTGTTAACCCGCAGCCAATCTGGAGCCTGACAGGAGACGACTTCGAGCCGCCGGTGGAACATTCCGCTTTCGCTTCGCGCTCGAAATCCTTATGTGTCGCCTGTCATACGCGCCACTTGAGGCACGCTCCCGACAACGAGAGACCAGAAAGCCTTATTTCCAGGTCGATGAACATCCAGTCGAAACATACCGAGCCGCTGATCCTGTCGGGCCGTGACGTGACCGCCGTGCTTGGGCCGACCAACACCGGCAAGACCCATCTCGCCATCGAGCGCATGGTGGCGCACGAGAGCGGCATCATCGGCCTGCCGCTCAGGCTGCTTGCGCGTGAGGTCTATGGCCGCGTCTGCGAAAAGGTCGGCGCCCACAAGGTCGCGCTGATCACCGGCGAGGAGAAGATCCAGCCGCCCGGCGCCAAATATTCGGTCTGCACCGTCGAGGCCATGCCGCGCGAGACCGACGCCGCCTTCGTCGCCATCGACGAGGTGCAGTTGGCCAGCGATCTCGAGCGCGGCCACATCTTCACCGACCGCATCCTGCACCTGCGCGGCCGCCAGGAAACGCTGCTGCTGGGTGCGGCCACCATGCACGGCATCCTCCAGCGCCTCTTGAAGGGCGTCTCCGTGGTGACGCGGCCGAGGCTTTCGCATCTCGCCTATGCCGGCTCGAAGAAGCTGACGCGGCTGCCGCGGCGCACGGCGATCGTCGCCTTCTCCGCCGACGAGGTCTATGCCATCGCTGAATTGATCCGCCGCCAGCAGGGCGGCGCCGCCGTCGTGCTCGGCGCGCTGTCGCCTCGCACCCGCAACGCCCAGGTGGCGCTGTTCCAGTCGGGCGACGTCGACTATCTGATCGCCACCGACGCCATCGGCATGGGTCTCAACCTTGATCTCGATCATGTCGCCTTCGCCCAGAACCGCAAGTTCGACGGCTATCAGTATCGCAACCTGACGGCGGCCGAGCTCGGCCAGATCGCCGGCCGCGCCGGTCGGCATCTTCGCGACGGCACGTTTGGCGTCACCGGCCAGGTCGATCCGCTGGACGAGGATCTGGTCAAGAAGATCGAAGGCCACGACTTCGACCCGGTGAAGGTGCTGCAGTGGCGCACCGCGCATTTCGACTTCGCCAACCTCGACGCGCTGAAACGCTCGATCGAGACCAACGCCCCGGTCGAGGGGCTGACGCGGGCACTGCCTGCCGTCGATGCGCAGGCGCTCGAGCACCTGTCGCGCGACGAGGATATCCGCGCACTCGCCACCAATGCCAAACGCGTGGAGCTCCTGTGGGAAGCCTGCGCGCTGCCCGACTACCGCAAGATCGCGCCGGCCCAGCATGCCGACCTCATTGCTTCGATCTATACGGACCTCGCCCGGCATGGCCATGTCGACGAAAATTACATGGCCGAGCAGGTGCGCCGCGCCGACACCACCGAAGGCGACATCGACACGCTGTCGCATCGCATTGCCCAGATCCGCACCTGGACATTCGTGTCGAACCGGCCCGGCTGGCTGGCCGATCAGGCACACTGGCAGGAAAAGACGCGCGAAATCGAAGACAGATTGTCGGATGCGCTGCATGAGCGGTTGACGAAACGCTTCGTAGACCGCAGGACTTCCGTCCTCATGCGGCGCCTTAGAGAAAATACCATGCCTGAAGCCGAAATTAGTCCTACCGGAACCGTCCTTGTCGAAGGCCATCATGTCGGCGAGTTGCAAGGGTTCCGCTTCACCGCCGACCAGACCGCCGGCGGCGAAGACGCCAAGGCTGTGCGCACCGCCGCCCAGAAGGCGCTGGCCGCCGAATTCGAGGCGCGCGCCGAACGCTTCGGTGCTTGCGCCAATGGCGACATCGCACTCGGCTCGGATGGCACGTTGCGCTGGATCGGCGCGCCGATCGGCACACTGGTTGCCGGCGAAGACACGCTCAAGCCGCGCCTCGTGCTGCTGGCCGACGAACAGTTGACTGGCCCGGCGCGCGACAAGGTCGCGGCGCGTGCCGAACGTTTCGTCAATTTCCAGATCGAGTTGCTGCTGAAGCCGCTGGTCGACCTGAAGAACGCCGACCAGATTGCCGGCATCGGCCGCGGCATCGCCTTCCAGCTGGTCGAGAATTTCGGCCTCATCAACCGCCGCGACATTGCCGAGGAGATGAAGTCGCTCGACCAGGAGGGCCGTGCAGCCCTTCGACGTCTCGGCGTGCGCTTCGGCGCCTACCATGTCTTCGTGCCGGCGCTGATCAAGCCGGCGCCAGCCGGACTGGTGACGCTGCTGTGGGCGCTGAAGAACGACGGCAAGGACAAGCCGGGCTTTGGCGACGTGGTCCATGCACTCGCCTCCGGCCGCACCTCGGTGGTCATCGATCCCACTTTCGACAAGACCTTCTACAAGCTTGCCGGCTACCGCAATCTCGGCCGCCGCGCGGTGCGCATCGACATTCTGGAGCGGCTGGCGGATTTGATCCGCCCGGCGACCAACTGGAAGCCTGGTCTCGGCCAACGGCCGGACGGCGCCTATGACGGCCAGTCCTTCATGGTGACGCCGCCGATGATGTCGATCCTCGGCGCCACCGCCGACGACATGGAAGAGATCCTGAAAGGTCTCGGCTACCGTGCCGAGCCGAAGCCGGCCGTCGAGGTCAAGGCGCGGCTCGAGGCGCAGGACAATGCCGCGCGCGAAGCGGCGGCGGCGAAGGCCGCGGCTGAAGAGGCCACACGGGCCGAGCAGGCCAAGGCAGCGGAAGCCACGGCGGTCGACGCGGCTGCGGAGGCGCCGGTCGAAGGTTCGGAGCCGGCTGCCGCTGTCGAGGCCACCGCCGAAATTCCTGTCGAAACCATAGCGGAAGCGGCGGCCGAGCCGGTCGCGGAAGAACAACCCGAAGCGCCGGCCGAAGCCACGGAAGAAGCAGCAACCGAGGCCGTCGCCGACGCGGTCGCCAAACCCGTGCTGGCTGCCGAGCCAGAGACGGAAGCCGAACCTGTCGCGACTGCATCGGCCGAGCCAGTTTCCGAAGCTGCGCCCGCGGCTGAAGTGACGTCGGACGAGCCTGTCGTGGTAGCCGATGCAGCCGCCAGCGAGCCCGCTCCGGAAGCCGAGGCCCCAAAGCCGATCCTGTTGTGGCGTCAGGGCCGTTTCGAACAGCGCCCCCGCCATCCCGGCCGCAACAATCGCTCGCGCAACGGACAGGCGCGCGGCCGAAACGACGCGCCTGCGGATGCTGCCGGTGCGCCGGCCGCAGCCACGCCTGGAGAACGTCCTGCCCACGAGGGGCGGCGCGACGGCACCGGCAAGCCGCGCTTCGACCGCTCGAAGTTCAAGCCCAAGCCGCAGGGCGAGGGCGAGCAGCGTCGTGAAGGCCGCCCACAAGGCGAGCGCCCCGACCGACGCGAAGGTCGGCCCGACTGGAAGGGCGGCAGGCCGGATGGCAAGGGTGGCGGCCCCGATCGAGGCAAGGGCGGCGGAAAGCCGACCTTCCAGCCGAAGCCGCGCGAGGAGCGCCCGGTGCGCTTCGATCCGGACTCGCCCTTCGCCAAGCTCGCGGCTTTGCGCGACCAGCTGAAGAAGTAGACTCAGGGCTCGCGTCGATGGTTGCCCCAACGGCTGCCCGAGACCGCCAGCGCATCGACAAATGGCTGTTCTTCTCGCGCGCCGTGAAATCGCGCTCGCTGGCGGCGAAACTTGTGGTCGCCGGCCGGGTTCGCATCAATCGCGACAAAGCAGCGCAGGCCTCCGATCTGGTCAAGCCTGGAGACGTCCTGACCATCACACTTGATCGTCGGATCTTCGTCTGGAAGGTGCTGACCGCCGGCGTGCGGCGTGGTCCGGCCGAGGAGGCACGCACGCTGTACGAGGATATCTCGCCGCCGCCCGCGCCGACGGGCGAAGCCCCTCCCGATGCAATTCCGGCGCTGCGCGAGGCCGGCAGCGGCCGCCCGACGAAGAAGGAACGCCGCCAGACCGACCGCTTGCTTGGTGATGACTGATGGGTCGGCCAAAAAGTGCGCGACGATTTTGGGGCAACGAGACGCACAAAACGAACCCTGAACCCGGCAAACAAGGCACTTCGCGGGACCTGACCGATCCCTACCGGGCCTGCAGTCTGGAATTCCATTTCGGAAACGCCGATGCCGCCAGGCATGGCTGCCCTTGCAAGCTGCGGGCAAAGGCGTTACCTCACGGAAAAAGCCCAACAAAATGGGACGTCCCGGAGCCGACCGATGACCTATGTCGTGACCGACAATTGCATCAAATGCAAATATATGGACTGCATCGAGGTCTGTCCGGTCGATTGTTTCTACGAAGGCGAGAACATGCTCGTCATCCACCCCGACGAGTGCATCGACTGCGGCGTCTGCGAGCCGGAATGCCCGGCCGACGCGATCAAGCCCGACACCGAGTCGGGGCTCGACAAATGGTTGCAGATTAACACCGAGTACGCCGAGAAATGGCCCAATATCACCGCCAAGAAGGAACCTCCGGCCGACGCCAAATCCTTCGACGGCGAGGCCGGTAAGTTCGAGAAATACTTCTCGGCCGAGCCCGGCGAAGGCGATTGACAACAGGTCCGCAAAGGCTGGTATTACGTTGGGTAAGAGACAGGTCACATAAAGCGCCTTGACAGGCGGCGCTTAACTGTGGCCTTCGCTTATGCAGCAAAACCTTGATTCTTCCGACTTTTTGTGTTACATCAGCCAAACATGCCGGTGACACAACGTCGATTTATGGCGCAGACGCCCCAAATCACTGAAAGGTGAAAATCTCATTCCGGACCAGAGCGATCTGGGCCAGGCGGTCGCACTATTGCGGTTTGCCGGTCCCGGCTTTTCCGGATGGGTTCATCTGTTGTGCGGCTAACGATCGGCTTCCCCGATCGCGCGAGTTCGGGCCGGCAGGACGCCGGTACCACAACAAGGAGTTCAGGGCGCAATGGCAACGATAACCCCGCAGAAGAAGTCCACCGCTGCGCGTCACGGTTTCAAGACCGGCGAGTACATTGTCTATCCGGCGCATGGCGTCGGCCAGATCGTCTCGATCGACGAGCAGGAAGTCGCTGGGCACAAGCTGGAACTGTTCGTCATCGACTTCCAGAAGGACAAGATGCGTCTGAAGGTGCCGGTCGCCAAGGCGACCTCCATCGGCATGCGCAAGCTGTCGGAAGAAGATTATGTCGAGCGCGCGCTGAAAGTCGTGCAGGGCCGCGCCCGCGTCAAGCGCACCATGTGGTCGCGCCGCGCCCAGGAGTATGATGCGAAGATCAATTCCGGCGACCTGATCTCGATCTCGGAAGTTGTGCGCGACCTCTACCGCGCCGACAACCAGCCCGAGCAGTCTTATTCCGAACGCCAGCTCTACGAGGCGGCACTCGACCGCATGGCCCGCGAGATCGCGGCCGTCAACCGGATGTCGGAAACCGAAGCCGTGCGCCTGATCGAGGTCAATCTCAACAAGGGCCCTAAGCGAGGCGCCAAGGCCGATAATGAGGAAGCCGAGCAGGAAGAAGCTGCCTGAACTTTTTCAGCTTTGAATCCATGAAAACCCGGCCTCGTGCCGGGTTTTTTGTTTCTGGGACAATAGGCTGAAGGAGGACGGCGCCTACGCCTCACCGCCGCCTTCCCTCTCCGCTTCTTGCTTCAGCGTCGCAATGAAACGCCTCGTCCGCTGGTGTTCCGGATTGCCGAACAGCAGGGCCGCCGGGCCTTTCTCGACGATGACGCCGGCATCGAGGAAGACCACCTCCTGCGCGATCTTGGAGGCGAGSCGCAGATCATGCGTCGCCATCACCATGGTCGTCCCCTCGCTGGCGAGCTTGCCGAGCACGTCGACCACYTCYTGCGCCAGTTCCGGGTCGAGCGCCGAGGTTGGCTCGTCGCACAGCAACACTTTCGGCGACGGGGCCAGCGCGCGAGCGATCGCCACGCGCTGCTGCTGGCCGCCCGACAGGGTTGCCGGCCAGGCGTCGGCCTTGTGTGCCATGCCGACCTTCTCCAGCAAAGCGAGCGCCCGCTCGCGCGCCCGCTCCGTTGGCCATTTCAGCACCGTCACCAGCCCTTCCATGACATTCTCGATCGCGGTGCGATGCGGAAACAGCTGGAAGTTCTGGAACACCATGCCGGTTTGCAGGCGCAGGCGCCGGATATCCCTGGCCGGAACCTTGACGCCGGGGTGGAATTCGAGCGTCTCGTCACCGATCCGCACCGTGCCGGATGTCGGGATCTCCAGCAGGTTGATGCAGCGCAGCAGCGTGCTCTTGCCGCCGCCCGAAGGGCCGACCAGCGCCGTCACGCTGCCTTCGGCGATGGTGACCGTCACGCCCTTCAGCACGAGATTGTCGCCGAAGCGCTTTTCGATGTTGGTGAGGCCGATCATGAGCGCGCCTCCAGGAAGCCGCCATAGCGATTGAGTCGTTCTTCCAGCCGCGTCTGCAAGGCCGACAGCACCGAGCTCATCGCCAGATAGAGGATCGCCGCCTCGACATAGAGGATCAGCGGCTCATAGGTTGTGGCGACGATGCGCTGCGCCGCCTGGAACATCTCCGGAACGGTGATGGCGGCGGCCAGCGACGTATCCTTGACCAGCGAGATGAAGGTGTTGGAGAGCGGCGGCACCGCGACCCGTCCGGCCTGGGGCAGGATGGTGCGCCGCATCGCCTGGCTCCAGGTCATGCCTATCGAATAGGCGGCTTCCCACTGGCCTTTCGGCACCGAGCCTATAGCGGCGCGGATGATTTCCGACGTGTAGGCGCCGATGTTGAGCGTGAAGCCGATCAACGCGGCGGTAAAGGCGTCGAGCAGGATGCCGACCGACGGCAGGCCGTAGAAGATCAGGAACAGCTGCACCAGCAGCGGCGTGCCGCGGAAGATCCAGACATAGAAGCGCACAAGCGCGACCAGCGGCTTCGGGCCGAACAGCCGGGCAAGCGCTGCACCGAGTCCGACCGTCAAGCCGAGAACGAAGGACAGCAGTGTCAACGGCACGGTGAAGATCAGGGCCGCCCACAAGAGCGAAGGCAGCGACTCCAGCATCAGTTGCAGCCAGTGCGGCACGTAAGACCCTCCAAATGGTCGAGGCGGCTTGATCAGGCGCGAATGCGCTCGACATATCACGACAAAAGCGGCGGACCGTCAAAGACGGCTCGCCGCTTGATATCTCATCGGCCGGTGACTGGCCTCGCCGCGTAGATTACTTCGAAACGTCCTGGCCGAAATACGTGTCGGCGATCTTCTTGTAGGTGCCGTCGGCCTTGATGTCGGCCAGCGCCTTGTTGATCGCCGCAACCAGTTCCGGATCGCCTTTGCGCACGATGACGCCGGAATAGTCGGCATTTTCCTCTTGCGCGGCGATCTTCACATTGGCGTCGGGCTTGTGCTTCTTGAAGTCGAGGAACGACAGGCTGTCATTGATGGTGGCATCGGCGCGGCCGGTCAGAAGCAGCTGGATCGACTGGTCGAAGCCGTCGGTGCCGACGAGTTCGGCGCCGTTGGTCTCTGCGAGCTTGCCAAAATTCGAGGTCAGCGACTGCGCCGACTTCTTGCCCTTGAGATCGGCGAAGGTCTTGATGTCGGTGTTGTCGCCGCGCACGATCAGCACCGCCTTGGAGGCGATGTAGGGATCGGAGAAGTCATATTTGGCCTTGCGCGCGTCGGTGATGCCGACTTCGTTGATGACGGTATCATAGCGATTGGCGTCGAGACCGGCGATCAGCCCGTCCCACTTGCCTTCGAGGAACTCGGCCTTGACGCCGAGCTTGTCGGCGATGGCCTTGGCGATTTCGACGTCGAAGCCGACCAGAGCGCCCGAAGTGTCATGATAGGTGAACGGCGCATAGGTGCCTTCCGTACCGACCTTGATAACGCCCGCCTGCTTGATCTGGTCGAGATTGGCGCCGGCATGGCCCGACGTGACAGCCAGAGCCTGCAGCGTTCCGGCGATGATAAGCGACTTGAGCCATTTCATTTTTCTGTGATCCCGTCCTTGGCCGGCTGTCCGGCATGTTGTGAGGGTTGGAAACTGACAGATACAAGTCGAAAAAATAAGGAACGAGATTTCAAAAACAACCAACTTCTGAAATCAGATTCTCGAAATAGTGCTTTTTGGCCGCAATCGACAGGGTCGCCGATCATCGCCGAGATCCCTCGGACAACAAATCCAGCCGCCAACGGCTACGGAACCATTTTCCTGCATGGCACGTTCTGGATTTCTAGGGCACGACGCTGCGATTTCAACCCGGGCGCCCTGCCAAGTTTGCAAAGTCATCCGCATCGCCTGAGCCAGGGAGCGCCTCATGATGGAAGACACTGCAGGACGGATCATGGTCCGCGCGGCAATGAGGGCTCCCTACCTCGAACGTGAAGAAGAGCACCGACTCGCATTGCTCTGGAAACAAGACAACGACCAGAACGCGCTGCACAGCATCACGGTTGCGCATATGCGGCTGGTCATTTCCATGGCATCCAAATTCCGCCACTACGGTCTGCCGCTCGGCGATCTGATCCAGGAAGGGCATGTCGGCCTGCTTGAAGCGGCCGCCCGCTTCGAGCCTGAACGCGAGGTGCGGTTTTCGACTTACGCGACGTGGTGGATCCGCGCCTCGATGCAGGACTACATCCTGCGCAACTGGTCTATTGTGCGCGGCGGCACCAGCTCGGCGCAGAAGGCACTTTTCTTCAACCTGCGCCGCTTGCGCGCGCGGCTGGCCAACGGCACCGAACCGCTGTCCAACGCAACGCTCTATCGCGAGGTATCGGAGGCGCTCGGCGTCTCCGAGGCCGACGTTGCGATGATGGATTCGCGGCTGTCGGCACCCGACTCCTCGCTCAACATGCCGGTTGCCGATGACTCGGGTTCGAACGAGCGCATGGATTTCCTCGTCTCGGACGATCCGCTGCCCGACGAGGTCGTCGGCGACACGATCGATGTCGAGCGCCGCTCCGTGTGGTTGAAAGCGGCGCTCGCCGCCCTCAATGCCCGCGAGCTCCGGATCATCGAGGAACGCCGGTTGAGCGACGAAGGTGCAACGCTGGAAGCGCTTGGCGAGACGCTTGGCATCTCCAAGGAACGCGTCCGCCAGATCGAGGCGCGCGCCATGGAAAAGCTCAAGGTGGCGCTGGTGAAGCAGAATCCGGAATTTCTGGCCACTGCCGCCTGACGCGCGGCAGGTGTCTTACTTGTCGGTGACGATCTTGACCTTGTCGCCGGCCGAGACTGCGGCACCTGGCGACAGCGCATTCAGCACGCGGAACAGGTCGAGCTTGCGATCGACACCAACCATCTGGGCGGAAAGCGAACCCATCGTCTGGCCGGGCTGAACGGTGACGACGCGGATATGCAGCGGCTTCAGCGCCGCCTTTTCCGCGGCACTGAGGATACGGAACGATCCGCTCACCGAACGCGCCACCGCATCCAGCGACGTGCTGGYCGACGGCGCCGCCGTCAGCAGCCGGTAGACCTGGCCGCCGGCGCGGATCACGGCGATATCGAACTGCCAGCCTTCGGCACCGGCATGCGCGGTCGCCGCCTCGTTACCGTTGATCGTTTCCTGCTTGACGGTGCTGTCGTCCAGCCCAGCCACCCAGCCGCTGCGGATATAGTCGGTGAGCGCCCGGTTCTTGTCGATCGAAACACCGTCGAAGCGGATCGCCATGTCACCAGGCCCGGTTGCCGTCACCGCTGCCGCCGAATTGTCGATGATGAAGCCTTGAGGCACCGAGAAGGACACGCCGAGGCCCGGATGCAGGAAGGTTTCGCCGCGGACATAGCCTTCCTCGGGCGTGTCGCCATAGAGCAGGCCGTCTATGCCGGCGAGGAACGAATCGCGGTCGCGGGTGCCGAAGCCGGGCGCGCCGAACTGGCGGGCATGGCGCTGCGCCAGATCGATGCGCTGCGGCGTGTTGGGGTGCGTGGCCAGGAAGTCGAGGCTGGCGTCGGTGGCGCCGCTGATCGAGCGGAAATCGGTATAGGCCGACATCGACTGCAGGAAGCGGCCGGCGGCGAAAGGATCGTAGCCGGCTTCGCCGATCGACTTGATGCCGATGGCGTCGGCCTCCAGCTCCTGGTTGCGCGAGAATTGCGCCAGTCTCAGCTTGCCGCGGATCAAGGCCGCCTTGGCGGTCGGGCTGTCGCCGAGCACATCCGAAACTACCTTGGTCGCCAGGCCTTCCTCGGCTTCCAGCTGTTGGCGCTGCAAGCCATGGTTGGCGGTGACGTGGCCCATCTCATGCGCGATGACCGCGGCAAGCTCGGCCGAATCATTGGCCAGCGCCAGCAGACCGCGCGTGATGTAGAGATAACCGCCCGGCAGCGCGAAGGCATTGACGTTGGGCGAATTCAAAATGGTAATGCGATAGGTCTGCGTCGGATTGGCCGACACGACGGTCAGATTGCCGACCACCTTGGCGACCATGCGCTCGAGCTTGGGATCTGAATATTCGCCGCCATAGGTGGCCAGGATGCGCGGATGCTGCGCCTTGGCCAGTTCGGCGAGCTTGCTGTTGGCAGCGACATTGTCGACAGTGATCGGCCTGTCGGAAGGCTGGAAGCCGGATTCCTGAACCTCGGGAGGCGTGAACATCTGACAGCTCGCCAGCGCCACGGCAAAGCCGGCCAGCGTGAGAAAGCGCGCCAGCGGATTCATTCGTAGTTTGTCAACGCCGATCGCCAGAACGGCTTCCTTTCGGGTCCCGGCGCATGACCACGAAAATCGGGGGCGATCTTCGGAAAATGTCATGCGCTATCTCAAACTGCTGCAGCATCCGTCGCGCGTCCCCTCGGGGGCGAGCGGCGGATGCTGCAGGCAAATCACGGCCTGTGCCGGACCAGTAGGGCGGACCTAGCCACACTCCTCCAGCCATGGCAAGCAAGCGCCGCATCGCCTGGAGCCGGTTTGACCGTAAATTATGTCCGCTTCCGGGCAACATCTCGTGATACGGCATCCCCGGCACCCGTGCCGATATAGCGCCGGAACACTTCCGGGCCAGCCCCGGTGAAGAATTCGTCCGCCTTGCCGGTTGCCGCGACAACGCCATTGTCCAGAAACACCACGTGCTCGCCGATTCGGCGGGCATCCTCCGGCTGGTGGGTGACGAACAGCACCGTCATGCCTCGTTCGGCATGCACCGCGGCGACCAGATCCAGCATGTCGTCGCGCAGCGCCGGGCCGAGCGAGGCGAAGGGTTCGTCGAGCAGGAGCACTGGCCGGTCGCGCACCAGGACCCGAGCCAGGGCGACGCGCTGGCGCTCACCGCCGGAGAGTTCGCGCGGCAGGCGCTTTTCCTTGGCGGCAAGGCCGGTGCGTTCGAGCGCCTCAGCGATCGCGGCGCGGTCCGCTTCGGTCAGCAGCAAGGATGGCGAGCGGCCGAGCCCGACATTCTGCTCCACTGAGAGATGCGCAAAGAGATTGTTTTCCTGGAACACCATCGACACGGGCCGCGCTGACGGTGGCTCAGCGCTGACATCGACCCCGCCGATCAGCACGCGGCCCGACTGCGGCGTCTCGAACCCCGCCACTACGTTGAGCAGCGTCGACTTGCCAGAACCGCTAGGCCCCATGATGGCGGTGATTTTCGCCGCGGCGAAATCGACATCGAAAACGAGCGGCGCCTCGCCATAGCTGAATGACACCTGGTCCAGCCGCACCGGGGCGCCCTTTTCAGTCCTGCTGGCCACCCCGTCAGGCATCCCGGTCCTTCTCCGTTCCCAGCCAGTGCGCCGCCATGATCAACGCGAGGCAGACGAGGCCGAGCAGCAGCGCCAGGCCGGCAGCGTCCTGCGTGCGGTAGCTGCCCATGCGCGCCAACAGAAGGTAAGGCAAGGTCTGCACGGAATCACTGCCGAACAGCGCGATGACGCCGAGATCGCCGAGCGACAGCGCCATGGCGAAAGCAAAGGCGGTGGCGAGCGGCCGCCGCAGCGACGGCCAGTCGACCAGCATCAACCGGTTCCAGCCCGTGATTCCGAGCTGAGCACAGAGCCGTTCGTGACGCTCGCTCGCCGCATCATAGGCGGGACGGACAGCGCGCAGCGCGAACGGCATTGCCATCACTGCGTTGACGGTGACGACCATGACCGGGGCGATGGCAAAGACATCGCCGACATGGCGCAGCAACAGGAACCAGCCGGCGCCGACGACGATCGGCGGCACGACGAGGACAAAACCGGCGCCGGTATCGGCGGCATGTTCGAGCATCGTCTTTGTACCGGAGCGGCGGTTCAGCGCCAGCGCCCGGCGCGCCATGGTCAGCGCCAGCGACAGCGTCACGGAAAGCAGGGCCGACAGGAAGGCGAGCACCGCACTGGTCAGCGTCGCCCGCCGAACGACGGCCTCGCCGGCCAGCCGGCCGAGATCGGCGCCAAGCCCGGCCATCACCGTGGCCGCCATCGGTCCGACGACAAACAGCAACGCCAGCACGATGATCACGACGTTCAGCAAGGTCTCGGTCCCATTGACGGAGAGGTAGCGGCGTGGCGCCACCGGCAGGTTGGTGTCGCCGACCACATTGGCGCCAAGCCGCGTCAACGCCAGCACGACGACAAACGTCAAGGCGATCTGCAGTAAGGTCAGCGTGACGGCTCGAGCGGGATCGAAATCGAAGCGCAGCGCCTGGTAGATGCCGACCTCCAGCGTCGTCGCGGCCGGCCCGCCGCCAAGCGTCAGCACGATCGTGAAGGATGTGATGCAGAGCATGAACACAAGCCCGGCGACACCCGGCAACGCCGCACGCAGCGTTGGCCATTCGATCAACCGGAACGCCGGCCGCGCGCCCATGCCGAGCTGGCTGGCCAACCGCCACTGATCGGCGGGAATGGTCTGCAATGCCTCGAGGAACAGCCGCACGCTGAACGGCAGGTTGAAGAAGACATGCGCGACGAGGATGCCTGACAGGCCATAGATGCCCGGCCAGCTCCCACCGCCGATCACTGCGAACACGCCAGCGAAATAACCGGCACGGCCATAGAGAGCGAGAATGCCGAGTGCCGCGACGATCGCCGGCAGCGCCAACGGTACGGCGAACAGTTGCAGGATGAAGGAGCGGCCAGGGAAGCGTGGATGCCGCGACAGCGCGCGCGCCACCAACAGCGCCGACCCGACCGAAAGCAGCGTCGAGAGCGCCGCTTGCAAGAGCGTGAAGCGAACGACGCGCAGCAGATAAGGATCGAAGGCTGCCCAAGCGCCAGAGAAGTCGTGAGCGCCTTCGAAAAGCAGCCCGGCAAACGCGCCGCCGATCAGCAGCGCGATGGCGGCGAGCGCGATGATGCCGGCGGTGATGCGGGGGTCAGATGGATGGCGCGTGGGCATGTCGCGCTACCCAACGCTGTCATGGGTGTCAATTGATTGAAATGCTTGGCTAAGGTCTAGTTCCCGCCCACCCCCCTCTGTCCTACCGGACAWCWCCCCCGCAAGGGGGGAGATTGCTCGTTTCGCCACCCAGGCCAAATTCCAAAATGGCAGGAATGAGCGACGCGACAGAGCTGCCGATCTCCCTCCTTGCGGGGGAGATGGCCGGCAGGCCAGAGGGGGGTGACTTGGCACAAACATATGGCGAAGCTTGAATCCTACTTGCTCATCGCCGCCAGCCACTCATCGACCCAGGCCTTGCGGTTGGCGGCGACCTCCTCGGGGCTGAACAGCAAGGTCTTGGTCGGCTTGACCAATTTGTCGAAGGCCGGGTTGAGCGGCTTGTCGGTCTTGCCGGCCGGGAACATCCAGTTGGTCTCGGGGATGGCATCCTGGAATTTCGGTCCGGTCATGAAAGCCAGGAACTTTTCCGCCAGCGGGTTCTTCGCCCCTGTCGTGGTGATGCCGGCAACCTCGATCTGCAGATATTCGCCCTCTTCGAACGACGCTGCCTGGTAGCGCTCGGTGTTCTCGGCGACCATGTGATAGGCCGGCGACGTCGTGTAGGACAACACCATCGGCGCCTCGCCCTTGGTGAACAGGCCATAGGCCTCGCTCCAGCCCGGCGTCACGGTCAGCACTTTCGACTTGAGCTTGGCCCAAGCTTCCGGCGCCTTGTCGCCATAGACCGACTTGACCCACAACAGCAGGCCGAGACCCGGGGTCGAGGTGCGCGGATCCTGGATGACGATCTTGTCGTCGGCGCTGCCTTCGACCAGGTCCTTCAGGCTCTTCGGCGGGCTCTTCAGCTTTTCAGTGTCGTAGACGACGGCGAAATAGCCATAGTCGAAAGGAACGAAAGTATCGTCGCTCCAGCCGCCCGGCACATTGACGTCGGACACCGCGCCATGCGGCGCAAACAGGCCCGTGGCCTTGGCATCGGCGGTGAGATTGGTGTCGAGGCCAAGCACGATGTCGGCCTTGGTCGATGCCCCTTCCAGCCTGACGCGGTTGAGCAGCGCGACGCCGTCGGCGACGGAGACGAACTCGACATCGCAGCCGCACTCGGCCTCGAATTCCTTCTTCACCACGGGACCTGGACCCCAGTCGGCGGTGAAACTCTCATAGGTGTAGACGGTGAGCTTGTCCTTGGCCAAGGCAGGTCCGGACAGGGCCACAACCATGGCTGAGGCAAGGGAGTAGAAAAGCGTGCGCATCGGCGCCTCCTTCGTTCGAATTGAAAGGAATTGAGGCGCCGGACTGTCCGAAACGTCTAATCCCTCCGCCGGTACAAACCGGATCAGGTTCAGCGGGTTGGCGAGATTGCCTCTCAGCCGGTCCGCGAAGATCGCGTCCGGCACCCCGTTAGAGCGTTTCGACACATAGGCCGGGCCGATCCCTCACGCAAGTGGCAGTTTGCCGGCCTTCCGTTTCCCGTGCCGGGCTGGTAAGGGCCACACGATATGAGCACTTTCACCATCCTGCTTGGCGGCGATCTCGTCCGCACGCCGCGGCTCGACCACCAGGTCGAAGGCTCCCGCGTTATCGCCGCCGACGCCGGCATCGGCCATGCGCGTCTGCTGGGCCTTGTCCCGGAACTGTGGGTGGGTGATTTCGATTCCGTGCCGGCCAACCTGCCGGATGACCTCGCCGCCGTGCCCCGCCGGACCTTTCCGACGGAGAAGGACCAGACCGATGGCGAACTGGCGGTCGCCGCCGCATTGGAGCGCGGCGCGACCAGCCTGGTGCTCGCCGGCGCATTCGGCGGCAAGCGCGCCGACCACGCCTTCCTGCATCTGGCACTTGCCCTGCGGCTGGCCGAAGCCGGAACCGAGATGCTTTTGACCAGCGGGGCGCAGGAAGGCGCTCCGCTTCTGAACGGGAAAGCGGTCTTCGACTATGCCGACGGCACGTTGTTTTCGGTGCTCGGCTTTTCCGATCTTTCCGGCCTGACCGTCACCGGCGCCAAATGGCCGCTCGACCGCGTCAAGGTGGCGTTCGGCTCGTCATTGACCATCTCCAACGAGGTCAAGGGCCGCCTCGAAATCACACTCGGCCAGGGCCGCGCGCTATTGCTCGCCCACCCTTATCCACTACCTGAAAGCTGATATGGCCCCGCCCCTTCTCAATCTCGACGGGATAAAACTGACCTTCGGTGGCACGCCGCTGCTCGATGGCGCCGCCTTGACCGCCTCGGCCGGCGACAAGATCGCGCTGGTCGGCCGCAACGGCTCTGGCAAGTCGACGCTGCTGAAGATCGCCGCTGGCCTGATCGAGCCACAGGACGGCGAGGTATTCCGGCAGCCTTCGGCGACAATCCGCTATTTGCCGCAGATGCCCGACATGGAGGGTTTTGCGACGGTGCGCGCCTATGTCGAAGCAGGACTCGGGCCTGCGGACGATCCATATCGCGCCAGCTATCTGATGGAGCATCTCGGCCTGTCGGGCGAGGAGCGGCCAAACGATCTTTCCGGCGGTGAGGCCAGGCGCGCGGCACTCGCCCGCGTCATGGCGCCGGAGCCCGATATTCTGCTGCTTGATGAGCCGACCAACCATCTCGATCTCTCGGTGATCGAATGGCTGGAAGAAGAGCTCGTCCGCACCTCCTCGGCACTCGTCGTCATCTCGCACGACCGCCGTTTCCTCGAGCGCGTATCGCGCGCCACCGTCTGGCTCGACCGCGGTCAGACCCGCAGGCTGGACAAGGGGTTTGGCCATTTCGAGGAATGGCGCGACCTCGTGCTGGAAGAGGAAGAGCGCGAACAGCACAAGCTCGGCCGCCAGATCGTGCGCGAGGAGCACTGGCTGCGCTACGGCGTGACGGCGCGGCGCAAGCGCAACATGCGCCGCCTTGGCGAATTGCAGACCATGCGCCAGCGTTTTCGTGGCCATCGCGGCGCCGAAGGCTCGGCAACCATGGTGGCGAGCGACGCCGCCGAATCCGGCAAGCTGGTGATCGAGGCGAAAAACATCGAGAAGAGCTTCGGCGACCTCACCGTGGTTAGGGCATTCTCGACCCGCATCCAGCGCGGCGATCGCGTCGGCTTCGTCGGGCCGAACGGCGCCGGCAAGACGACGCTGCTGAAGATGCTGACCGGTGAGTTGAAGCCCGATGCCGGCTCGGTGCGGCTCGGCACCAATCTGGAGATCGCCACGCTCGACCAGAAGCGCGAAGCAGTCGATCCACAGGAGACGCTGGCGCAATATCTCACCGACGGACGCGGCGAGAACCTCGTCATCAATGGCGAGCAGCGCCATGTCGTCTCCTACATGAAGGATTTCCTGTTCAAGGCCGAGCAGGCACGCACGCCGGTGCGCGAGCTTTCCGGTGGCGAACGGGCGCGGCTCTTGCTGGCGCGCGTGCTGGCGCGGCCGGCAAACCTTCTGGTGCTCGATGAGCCGACCAACGATCTCGACATGGAGACGCTGGAATTGCTGCAGGAACTGGTTGCCGGCTTTGCCGGCACCGTCATCCTGGTCAGCCACGACCGCGATTTCCTCGACCGCACCGTAACCAGCATCATTGCGCCGGACGGCGGCGGCCGCTGGATCGAATATGCCGGCGGCTATTCGGACATGCTGGCGCAGCGCGGCGGCACCAGGCTAGACGATCGCAAGGCGCGGGTGAAAGCCGAAGCCGGCGAAGCCACGGCGGCAACCAAAAATGAAGCCGCCGCGCCAAAGGGGCCGGCGAAGAAACTGTCGTTCAAGCAGAAATTCACGCTGGAAACCCTGCCCAAGAAAATCGAAGCCGTGATGGCGTCGATCTCGAGGCTTGAGAACAACATCGCCGATCCGGCCTATTACGAGCGCGATCCGGCTTCGTTCCAGAAGACCATTGCCGCCCTCGACAAGGAGCGCGCGACGCTGGCCGCATTGGAGGAAGAGTGGCTGGAACTGGAGATGCTGCGCGAGGAGATGGAAGGGTGAGGAGCACCGGACCGCAACGGAGGCGTTAGCCGCCTTCGCTTGCTTGTGGGCTTTTATGCGCCTATATTATGCGCATAAAAGAGGCTATGTCCATGCTCCAATCGACGTCAAAACCTCAGCGCAAGTCCGTCAACACGTCCATTGACTCTCAGTTGATCAACGACGCGAAGGCGCTGGGTATTAACATCTCCCGCGCCGCCGAGGCGGGTATCGCGAAAGCGATTGCGGCGGAAAAAACGCGTCGATGGCAAGAAGAAAACAAGGAAGCCATTAAAAGCTCCAACGAATATGTCGAGCGCAACGGACTGCCATTGGCCAGACACCGGCTCTTTTGATGGCACGTTACGATTTCTATCGGAATACCGAGGGCAAAGGTTACCTTCTCGATGTTCAGTCCGACCTTCTTGACGGGCTGAGCACGAGAGTCGTCATTCCGTTGATGCCGCCCAACATAGCCCCGGTTCCGGGCCGCCGGCTAAACCCGACCTTCGCCATCGATGGCAAAAATCATGTGATGGTCACGCAGTTCATGTCAGCCTTGACGGCCTCTGAACTCCCGGGTGCAGAGGGGAATCTTTCCATGCACCATGACGACATCGTCGCCGCGCTCGACATGCTGTTCCAGGGCTTTTGAGACAGCGGGCGCCACGCCCGACGCCCTGCTCAGCCCGCCGTCTTCGCCTGCCAGGCCTTGATCGCCTCGTCGAACACCTTCTCGCCGGGAATGCCCTTTTCCATGGTCAGCAGCGCCCGCCGTCCGGTCTTGTAGACGACCGGCACATCGATCCAGTCCTGCCCGCGTAGCAAGGTCATGTTGGCGTCCTCATCGGCCTTGGTGTCGTTTAGCGCAACGAGGAAGAAACCGTCGGCGATCTTGGCCGGAATGCCGATCAACGGGCTGCCGGCATCTTGCTCCGAACTCTTCATCGCGACGCGCAGGATGTTGTCGACACCGCCGCCTTCGAAGCCGTCGGGCGTCAGGAAGATCATCTCGATGATATGGCTGGCCGGCAATGTCTGGTCGGTGTTGCGACGGATGGTCATGCGCAACTGGATGTCCTTGCCGGGAATGGTTGCCTCAGCACGGATCGCCGGTTCCGGTGGCAGGTCGCCACCGGGCGATTCCTGCACCAGCGACCAGACGATGCTGCCGGGCTCCGCCGAACCCTGGGCGGTGCTGGTGCGCTCCTCATAGAAGATTGCCTTTTGGCCCACCGGCAACGCGGTTTCCGCAGGCGCGGCCGCCGCGGCTGCAGGTGCCGGCGCGGCGCCTGCCGGTGCTGCTGCCGGTGCTGGCGGCGTGGCGGCTGCCGGTGCTGGCGGCGTGGCGGCTGCAGCCGGCGCCGCAGGTGCGGCCTCCGCTGCAGGAGGCGTCGCCGGTGCCGGTGCCGTACCGGGTGGTGGCGTTGTGGCGGGGGCGGCCGCGGGCGGAGTGGCGGCAGCTGGTGCAGAAACCGCTGGCGCGTTCGTCGCCGAGGGCGGCGTGGTCAGTGCGGCGACCGATTCGCCTTCGCCGATGCCGCTCTGTCCGCCGGCCGGGCCGGGGTCGACTTCGCTGCCCTGCGGCGTCAGCCGCTGGGTGAATTTCGGGGCTTCGCTTTCGGTGCCGCCGGCCGCGGGTGCTGGCGGCGCTGCCGCGGCATCTGTTGCCGGCTTGGCCGGCGCCGGCTTCACCGGTTCCGTCTTCACGACCTTGGTGCTGCCGTCGAGCCCCAGCATCTTGCCGAAGGCGTCCTTGTTCAGCCAGATGCCATAGCCACCACCGGCAACGACCAGCAAGGCGACGACGACAGCGATCAAGCCGCCATAGCTGCGCCTGCGTTCGGCGGGCCTCAGGCGCTGGAAAGTGTCCGACACCGGCTCTTCGTTGGTTGAAAAGACATCGACCCCGTCGTCCTCGGCCTCCTCGCTGTCCATCCCCGGAAGGGGCGTTTCTGTGCGAGCAGAAGGCGCTTGCGTCGGCTTTTGCCAGCTTGGCTCGACCTTGGCGGCAGGTGGTGGCGCCGGTCGATAAGGTTCCGGTTTGGCCGCGGGCGGTGCCGGCCAGGTTGGTTCTTCCTTCGTCGGTTGCCGTGCATGGCTCGGCTGGTTCTTGTTGCGGTCGATCGAGGAAAAGATGTGTTCCAGCTCCGCAAGCGGATCAGTGTCCGGCGCGCTCTTGGCGTAGTCCCGCTCGACACTCGCGACAGCGTCTTCCAGGGAGCGCTTCTGCTTGGCTATGACCTCGGCGGACAGCGGCGGCGAAAATTCCGCAAGCCTCTTTTCGAGCGCGGTACGCGCACCGTCATAGATCCGCTTGCGCGTATCGAGTCCCGGCTCGCCGTGCTTGTCGAGCTGCCTTTTCAGAACAGAAACGAAATCTGCCATGCTTCGGTCGACCTGTATTTTGCTCCCGGGCCGGGCCCCGCAAATCGGCCGCGATGCCCGGAAAGGCTGAGAAACTAGTCTTGAAACGGATCGGTCACAAGTATCGTGTCATCCCGTTCCGGGCTGGTGGACAGGAGCGCGACCGGGGCGCCGATCAGCTCCTCGATGTAGCGGACATATTTGACGGCCTGGGCCGGAAGATCGTTCCAGCTGCGTGCGCCGGCGGTGGTGCCCTTCCAGCCCTCCAGCGTCTCGTAGACCGGTTCGACGCGTGCCTGCGCGCCCTGGCTGGCCGGCAGATAGTCGATCATCTCGCCGTCGAGACGGTAGCCGGTGCAGACCTTGATCTCGTCCAGCCCATCGAGCACGTCGAGCTTGGTCAGCGCGATGCCCTTGATGCCGTTGACGGCGACGGCCTGGCGCACCAGCACCGCGTCGAACCAGCCGCAGCGGCGCTTGCGGCCGGTGACGACACCGAATTCATGGCCGCGCGTGCCGAGGAACTCGCCGATCTCGTTCTTCTGCTCGGTCGGGAACGGGCCTTCGCCGACGCGCGTCGTGTAGGCCTTGGTGATGCCGAGCACATAGCCGATGGCGCCCGGGCCGACGCCAGAGCCGGCGGCCGCCTGCCCAGCGACCGTGTTCGACGAGGTGACGAACGGATAGGTACCGTGGTCGATATCGAGSAACGTGCCTTGCGCGCCCTCGAACAGGATGCGTTCGCCAGCGCGGCGCTTGTCGTCCAGGATTTTCCAGACCCGGTCCATGTAGGGCAGGATCTCGGCCGCGACCGAGGTCAGCTCATGCATGATCGCTTCATGCGTGACTTCGGCATGTCCAAGTCCGCGACGCAGCGCATTGTGGTGCGTCAGCAGCCTGTCGACCTTCAAGGGCAGCGTTTCCAAATCCGCCAAATCCATCACCCTGACCGCGCGCCGGCCCACCTTGTCTTCATAGGCCGGGCCGATGCCACGGCGGGTCGTGCCAATCTTCGTTCCGGAATTGGAGGCGGCGTCCTCGCGGAATCCATCCAGCTCCCGATGTAGCGACAGGATAAGCGCTGTGTTTTCGGCTATTTTCAGGCGATCCGGCGCCACTTCGACGCCTTGCGCCTTGAGCTTCGCCACTTCGGCGACGAAAGCATGCGGGTCGAAAACGACGCCATTGCCGATGATGGACAGCTTGCCCTGGCGCACGACCCCGGACGGAAGCAACGACAATTTGTAGACCTTGCCGTCGACGACCAGCGTGTGGCCGGCATTGTGGCCACCTTGAAAGCGCACCACGACATCGGCGCGCTCCGACAGCCAGTCGACGATCTTGCCCTTGCCCTCGTCGCCCCACTGCGAGCCGACGACCACCACATTGGCCATGTTTCTTTTCCCTTGAGACGCCGCCGAGCGGCTTGAATATGGTTCGAAACGACAGGCCTCTATAACGTCAAGACCTCGTGAGCGCGACCTTTCTTTGCCGCCAAAATTGCGCTGAGGCACAACAATTTTCGGCTTTGACATCATTTACTTGGGCAGACGGGGGCAATAGGCCGGCAAACACCGCAGCTCACCTCTGGCGCCCGGAATCCCGCCATGCATCGACGCGCCTACATATTCCTGCTGCTCACCACCTTGCTGTGGGGCGGCAACTCGGTGGCCGGCAAGCTGGCGGTCGATCACGTCTCGCCGATGACACTCGTCTTCCTGCGCTGGGTGCTGGCCGTGGCGATCTTGCTGCCGATCGGCTTTCAGACGATACGCAAGGACTGGCCGGTGGTGCGCAAGCACTGGCTCGTGCTGGCGGCTCTTGGCGCCAGCGGCTTCACCTTGTTCAACACGATCTTCTACACCGCGCTCAACTACACGACGGCCATCAACGTCTCGATCGAACAGGCGGCGATGCCTATCCTGATCATCGTCGCCAATTTCGTCTTCTTCCGCTTGCGCGTGAACGGGGCGCAGATTGTCGGCGTCGTGCTGACCATCGCCGGCGTGGTCCTGACTGCCTGCCATGGCGATCCGCGTCGGCTGTTGACGCTGGAGCTCAATTTCGGCGACGCCATCATGCTGGTCGCGGTGTTTCTCTACAGCGGCTATTCGGTCGGGCTGCGGCTGAAGCCGGCGATGCACTGGCAGAGCCTGATGCTGGCCCTGTCGGTTGCCGCACTTGTCACCTCGCTGCCCTTCTTCGTGTGGGAGATCGCCGCCGGCAAGGTCATCGTGCCCGACGCGCGCGGCTGGCTGGTCATTGTCTATACCGCGGTCGGCGCCTCGGCCATCTCGCAGATCTTCTACATCAGGGGCAACGAACTGATCGGCGCCAACCGCGCCGGCCTGTTCATCAACCTGGTACCGATCTTCGGCACGCTGCTTTCGGTGCTGATCGTCGGCGAGACATTCCAACTCTACCAGGCGCTGGCTCTGGTGCTTGTGGTGGGCGGCATCGGGCTTGCCGAATACAGCGGGCGCAAGGCAGCGCTGCGGTCGGCCAGGACACGCTGAACAAACGAAAGGCGCGGACCAGGCCGCGCCTTTCGATCTTTCGTAGCAAGTCGCGGGGTCACATCGAGTTGACGTCGAAGTGCAGCCGCTTGGCCGAGTCGATCGACTTGTGCGCCTTGACCTGCTCCAGCACGTTTTCCGGGAATGGCGCATCGAGATAGAGCAGCGCGATGGCATCGCCGCCCGGCCGATTGCGACCAAGCTGGAAGTTGGCGATGTTGACGCCGTTCTCGCCGCACACCGTGCCCAGCAGGCCGATGATGCCCGGCGCGTCGGCATTGGTCGTATAGAGCATGTGCTGGCCGACCTCGGCGTCGAGGTTGATGCCCTTGATCTGGATGAAGCGCGGCTTGCCATCGGAGAAGCAGGTGCCGGCGATCGAGCGTGTCTTGTGCTCGGTCTTGACCGTCAGCTTGATGTAGCCGTCGAACACGCCGGACTTGTCGCGCTTGACCTCGGCAACGATGATGCCGCGCTCCTTCACCATGATCGGCGCCGACACCATGTTGACGTCGGAGACCTGCGGCCGGATCAGCCCGGCAAGGGTGGCGCTGATCAGCGCGCGCGTGTTCATCGTCGCGGTCGAGCCGTCGAACAGGATCTCGACCTCCGTGATCGGGTCTTCGGTGACCTGGCCGACAAAGGCGCCGAGCACTTCGGCGAGCTTGACGAAGGGCTTCAGCCGCGGCGCTTCCTCGGCGGTGATCGACGGCATGTTGATGGCGTTGGAGACGGCTCCCTTGATCAGGTAGTCGGCCATCTGTTCGGCGACCTGCAGCGCGACATTCTCCTGCGCTTCCGCCGTCGAGGCGCCGAGATGCGGCGTTGCCACCACATTCTCCATGCCGAACAACGCATTCTGCTCGGCCGGCTCGACCTCGAAAACGTCGATGCCGACACCAGCCACCTTGCCGCTCTTCAGCGCCGCGATCAGGTCGGCTTCGACGACCAGCCCGCCACGCGCGCAGTTGATGATGCGCACGCCGTTCTTCATCTTGGCGATCGCGGCGGCGTCGATGATGTTGCGCGTCTTGTCGGTCAGCGGCGTGTGCAGCGTGATGAAGTCGGCGCGGGCGAAAAGCTCATCCAGCTCGACCTTGTCGACGCCAAGCTCTTCGGCCCGCCTGTCCGACAAGAACGGGTCGAAGGCAATGACATGCATCTTGAGGCCGACGCCGCGCGTGGCGACGATCGAGCCGATGTTGCCGCAGCCGATGATGCCCAGCGTCTTGCCGGTGATCTCGACGCCCATGAAGCGGTTCTTTTCCCATTTGCCGGCATGGGTCGAGGCGTTGGCTTCCGGGATCTGGCGCGCCAGCGCGAAAATCATCGCCACCGCATGTTCGGCGGTGGTGATCGAATTGCCGAAGGGCGTGTTCATCACGATGATGCCCTTGCGGCTCGCCGCCGGGATATCGACATTGTCGACGCCGATGCCGGCGCGGCCGATGACCTTGAGATTGGTGGCGGCATTGATCAGCTTTTCGGTGACCTTGGTCGCCGAGCGGATGGCGAGGCCGTCATACTGGCCGATCACTTCGGCGAGCTTTTCCTTGTCCTTGCCGAGGTCGGGCAGATAGTCGACCTCGACGCCGCGATCCTTGAAGATCTGCACGGCGGTGGGAGAAAGTTTGTCTGAGACGAGAACGCGAGGCATGGATTTGATCCTTTGCGATTGGCGACCCTCCACCTTGAGAGGAGGGTCGGCGCGGAAGCACCGGGATGGGGTCCTTGTGGGCCGGATGGCCTGATCTTCTGGATGTTGGATCGTTGAGCCGGGTGGAGGCGACCCCACCCAGCCCTTCGGAGTCAGGCCGCGGCCTTGAGCGAGGCCTTTTGCGCGGCAAAGGCCCAGTCGAGCCAGGACAGCAGCGCTTCGAGATCGGCGGTGTCCACCGTCGCGCCGCACCAGATGCGCAGGCCGGGCGGTGCGTCGCGATAGGCGCCGATGTCATAGGCGACACCTTCCTTGTCCAGCACTGAGACCAGCCCCTTGGCGAAAGCCGCCTGCCCGTCGGCGTCGAGCGCGGACACGTCTGGGTCGGTGAAGGACAGGCAGACCGAGGTGTTCGACCGCGTCGCCGGTTCGACGGCGAGATGACCGAGCCATGAGGACTTGCCGACAAAGCGATCGATGACGGCGGCATTGGCATCGGCTCTGGCGATCAGTGCCTCGAGGCCGCCGATCGACTTCGCCCAGTGAAGCGCGTCGAGATAATCCTCGACGCACAGCATCGACGGCGTGTTGATGGTCTCGCCCTTGAAGATGCCTTCGATAAGCTTGCCGCCCGAGGTCAGGCGGAAGATCTTCGGCAGCGGCCAGGCCGGCTTGTAGGTCTCCAGCCGCTCGACGGCGCGAGGCGACAGGATCAGCATGCCATGCGCGCCCTCGCCGCCCAGCACCTTCTGCCAGGAGAAGGTGACGACATCCAGCTTGTGGAAGTCGAGCCTTTGCGCAAAGGCGGCCGAAGTCGCGTCGCAGATGGTCAGGCCCTTGCGATCCGCGGGAATGAAATCGCCGTTAGGCACCCGCACGCCCGACGTGGTACCGTTCCATGTGAAGACCACATCGCGATCGAAGTCGATCTTCGCCAGGTCGGGCAATTGGCCGTAGCCGGCCTCGATCTTGCGCACGTCGGCAAGCCTGAGCTGCTTGACCACATCGGTGACCCAGCCGGAGCCGAAGCTCTCCCAGGCGACCATGTCGACGCCGCGCTCGCCGAGCAGTGACCACAGCGCCATCTCGACCGCGCCGGTGTCCGACGCCGGCACGATGCCGATGCGGTAGTCCGCCGGAACCTGGAGAATTTCCCGCGTCAGCTCGATCGCCTGTTCGAGCTTGGCCTTGCCGATCTTGGCGCGGTGCGAACGGCCGAGCGCAGCAGCTTTCAGCGCCTCGACCGACCAGCCGGGGCGTTTTGCGCAGGGACCTGAGGAGAAATTGGGATTTGCCGGACGGAGTCCGGGCTTCGTATGTGTCGTCATCGTGGTCTATCCTTCCAGATAGTGGCCCCTCGTTGGGGAGGGGTGGCCCACGGACGGCGATATGCGTTCAGGCTTCGGGCGTCAAGAGGAAAGTTTTTGTCGTTGGCAGGATACCGGCGATCCGTGATCAGGATGTCGCGACCTCGAACGCAAACGGCAGATCCGAAGATCCGCCGCCGGTGTTTTGATGTGTACCGAGCCTGCTACCAGAGATCGTAGCGTAGCCCGAGCTTGAGCTGGTGATTGCTGATCCCCTTGTGGACCGGGAAGGAGGTCAGGCTTTCGGCAGTCACATATTCGGCGTCGGGGGCGGAAAAATACTGATAGCCCAGATCGACGGAAACGTTCTTCGACACCTGATAGGCAAGCCCCGCATTCAACGTGTAAGCCAGCGAGTACTTGGTCTGGTCGTCCTGCTGGATCAACTCGCTGGTCGGGTCATTGTTGTCGATGAAGCTAGCCGAAAGCTTGCGCGTGCTGCGGACAACGCCGATACCGGCGCCGAGGTAGGGCGTGATCCCGACATAGGTACCAAGGTCGACATAACCGTTGAGCATGCCAGAGAAGGCGTAGTTCTTCAGCGATGCCGATGCCACGGTCGACTCTACCGGCGGCGTCACGATCGCTGAATTGTCATAGCCGACGCTGATCTTGTTGCCGGGCAGGTAGCCGAGATTGAGATCTGCACGCAGATAGTCGTTGAAATGGTAGCCAAAGCCGATGCTGACAAAGATGGGATCTTCCTTGTCGTCGTAGCTCGCCGGCGTGAAGGTGAAATCCTCATTTTCGAAGCTCTTCTGCACCAGATAGGAGACATCGCCGCGCAGATACCAGCCCGAGCCGACCTCGACGGGCACATAGTCCGGCGCCTGGTCGACGTAGATCGGCGGATCATAGTCGGCGGCGAGCGTGGGCGTCAGCGGCATAAGGGCAAGTGCGCCGAGCGCCAGCGCTATACGCGAAGTAACTGTCATGGACCCGACTCCCGAATTTGGCGCCGCCAGCTATTGCAACGGCAGCCATCGTTTCAGGAAGCATTGTTAACCATAGTGGTTAAGTGCCGGTTAAGGCTAACAGAGCGTTAGCAAATTCATTTCCGGCGGAAACTTTCATTGCAGGCGACCCACGAGCAATCCAGGAAAAGTGTCAAACGGATTGCGTCAAGACAAAGAGATTGAGCGGTTCTGCGTTTCCATGAAACGCAGAACCGCTCAAACGAAAACCGCCCGGTCGATGCCGGGCGGTTCGCGAACTTGCTGGGAATGCTGGCGTTACTTGGTGTAGACCGGCTCGGGTTCGGGCTGATAGGCAACCACCGGCGCCGCGCAACCGTTGTTCCCGCCGAACTGATAGCGCAGGCCACCGCGCACCTCGTGGGTGTTGATGCCGCCGTCGAAGCCGGGGCCGGCGCTGCTTGCGTCCCATTCGAACATGCGACCGCCCTGGATGTGGCTGTAGCGATAACCGGCATCAAGGATGATCTTGTCGGTCAGGCAGTAGGAAGCACCGGCCATCAGAGCGTAGGCGAAGCGCCAGTTGGACGAGCCGGGGTTGAACTCGGTGGTGTTCGGGTCCCTGAGATCATCCCATTTGACATGCGCGCCGCCGATGCCGGCACCGACATAGGGCGTGATGCCATGATATGTGCCGAGATCGGCATAGGCGTTTGCCAGCAGGAGCAAGGCGCTCATCTTTGACTCTTCGGTCGATGTCGAGACGGCATCCGAAGTGCCGCCGTCGAAGTTCGACTTGAACCAGTAGTCGGCAGTCAAGTCCGTGCGGAAGTAATCATTGACCTTGTAACCAACACCGCCGCCGAGCGAGAAACCGCCCTTGAGATTGGCGAAATCGAAGCTCTTGCTGCCGGGTGTGATCAGGCAATTACAGGGATCGATGGAGTAAGTCATGTAGTCGACGCCGCGCACATCCGACTTGTGATAGTCGATATCGCCGCGAATATACCAGCCGCCAATATCGGCCGGCTGCTCGTAGACCGGCGGCGGAGCCTCTTCGACCACCGGGAGGTCGGCTGCGAAAACCGGCCCGGTCAGCCCTGCGAACAGCGCAGCGAGCAGGGCCTTTCTTGCTGTATTGAACATGCTTGTCACCCCTAGGAAGTTCGGAACGGCGATCGTGTCCGAAATGCGATTGCTTTCAGTCGTGGATAATGAATTGCAAAGGTTAAAAGGCGTTTAACCCTGTTGCTTAACCACGAATCTCTACACTTCGAGGAATCAGGGCGCGATTTTCGAGACCGGGAGCGACTGCTGGCCAACAAAAAGCCCGCCAGAAGGGCGGGCCTTTTTTTGCGGGTGGATATGCTGAGGCGCGACGCCTGCATGGGCGCTGGGCGACGCCCTTTGGGCGCGTTGGGCGCGACGCCCTTCGGGCGCGCTAGAGATCAGGCGGCGCTGCGTGTTTCCGAGATGACTTCGACGATGTCGTTGACGACGGCCTCGACCAGTTGCGGGTCGTCGCCCTCGGCCATGACGCGGATCAGCGGCTCGGTGCCGGATGGCCGGATGACCAGCCGCCCGGCCTTGCCCAGGCGGTGGCGGGCATCCTCGATGGCTGCCTTGACGGGCGCTTCCTCGAGCGGCTTGCCGCCGGAAATATGGACGTTCTTCAGAAGCTGCGGCACCGGTTCGAATTTCTTCGACAGCTCGCTGACCGGCCGACCCTGCCGTTTGATGCAGGCCAGCACCTGCAGCGCCGAAACGAGGCCGTCGCCGGTGGTCGAGAAATCCGACAGCACGATATGGCCCGACTGTTCGCCGCCGACATTGAGCCCATGCGCGCGCATATGCTCCACGACATAGCGGTCGCCGACCTTGGTGCGGTGCAATTGCAGCTTCATGTCGCCGAGGAAACGCTCGAGGCCGAGATTGGACATGACCGTCGACACGACGCCGCCGCCGGCAAGCCGCCCTCTCTGGTGCCAGGATTCCGCGATCAGTGCCATGATCTGATCGCCGTCGACGATCGCCCCGTTCTCATCGACAATGACGACACGGTCGGCATCGCCGTCGAGCGCGATGCCGATGTCGGCGCGCACTTCGTGCACCTTCTTCTGCAGCCCCGCGGGATGGGTCGAACCGCATTCCTTGTTGATGTTGAAGCCGTTGGGTTCGACATTGATGGCGACGACTTCGGCACCCAGTTCCCACAGTGCCTCGGGCGCCACCTTGTAGGCGGCGCCATTGGCGCAGTCGACCACGATCCTGAGGCCCGAAAGCGACATCGAGCGCGGCAAGGTGCGTTTGGCGAATTCGATGTAGCGGTCATGCACGCCATCGACGCGCTTGGCCCGGCCAAGCCCGTCTGAATCGGCGAGCGTCAGTTCGATGTCCTTGTCGAGCATGCCCTCGATGCGCTCTTCGATCTCGTCGGAGAGCTTGTAGCCGTCAGGGCCGAACAGCTTGATGCCGTTGTCGTAATAGGGATTGTGCGAGGCCGAGATCATGACGCCGATATCGGCGCGCAGCGAACGCACCAGCATGGCGACGGCTGGCGTCGGGATCGGGCCGAGAAGGAACACGTCCATGCCGGCGGCGCACAGGCCGGACACCATCGCATTCTCGATCATGTAGCCCGAAAGCCTGGTATCCTTGCCGAGCACGACGCGATGACGATGACTGCCGCGCTGGAACGAGAGGCCGGCGGCCATACCGACCCGCATCGCGATTTCAGCGGTCATCGGAAATTTGTTGGCGCGCCCGCGAATGCCGTCCGTGCCGAAATAATTCCCTGCCATGCTTACCAGATTCCTCGACAGTTCTTTGCCGGCACGTCATGCCACAATTGGCCGGGGCGCCATGATCACATTGTGTGATTGTATGTTACCAATCCTTAGAAAATCATTGTTGTGCACCGCACACAACATGACTGCAACCCAATTGCTGAGACTGCCACGCTGCAATATACCAGTCATGCGAGCATTTCAGCGCGAATGCACCTGAAAAAATCTTGCTCGCAATCCAGCAACAGGCAACAATTTCATCACCTTGTCGGGAGGAGCCAGCTTTGGGCGGTATATACGCCACTTAGCATCTGGCGCAACCGACCGTTGAGCGTTATTGATTTGCAGGGACGTATCATGGGCTGCTGCAACGGAGAAACGCTATGCTCATCCACCGACTTGCCACTTTGACCGGCCTCGCCGTCGCGACCTTGTTCCTGGCTTCGCCAGCCAACGCGCTGACGATGGCCGAGTGCAGCACGAAGTATAACGCCGCCAAGGACGCGGGGACACTCGCCGGGGCGACCTGGAACCAGTTCCGCAAGGCGCAGTGCGGCACCGATGCCGCCGCGACCACCGATACCAAGCCAGCCGACACCAAGAAGGCAGCTGAAACGAAGCCGGCCAAGGCAGCCAAGACGACCACCGCCGCGGCAACAGACAGCACCGCCAAGGGTCTGACGGCCAAGGAATGCAGCGCCAAGTACCAGGCGGCGAAGGCTGCCGGCACCCTGAACGGCATGAAGTGGAACGACTTCCGCAAGGCCGAGTGCGCCGCCGGCGCATCAGCCGCCGCCGACACCAAGCCGTCAACCACCAAGGCTGCTGCGGCCGCCGACAGCAAGGGTCTGACCATGGCCGAATGCAGCACCAAGTATCAGGCTGCCAAGACGGCCAACACGCTGAAAGGCATGAAGTGGAACGACTTCCGCAAGACCGAATGCGGTGCCGCCGCGTCGGATGACGACACGGTGCCGGCTCCGAGCGAGGCAAACTACACCAAAGAGCCGGCAAAGCCGACGACGGCTGCGCCGAAGGGCGTCACTTTCCCGTCGGCGATCTCGCCGAAATACGCCAGCGAGACCCCCGGAAAGGGCCGCATGCATACCTGTCTCGACCAGTACTATGCCCTCAAGGACGCAAACGCGCTTGGCGGCCTCWAGTGGATCCAGAAGGGCGGCGGCTTCTACAGCCTCTGCAACGCCAAGCTGAAGACCTGAGCGCCATATAACCAGACAAACACAAAGGCCCGCGAGGCGTCAGCTTCGCGGGCCTTTTGTTGCCTTCAAGCAGTCTCAATCGACCTGTTTCGCTGACCGCAGAAGCTCGACCAGGCTGGTGAGATCGGCGTTGGCCTTGCCGGCCGCCACGCCGCGCTTCATCAGGCCTTGCAGCGGCAGCATGAGTTCGGTGCCGATGCCTGCGGCCCTGCTGGCATCGATCAGATTGACATAGGCCTCGGCCTGCATGCCGAGATTGGAGGCGACATTGCTGGTGTGGTCGCCGGCGTCGATCCGCGCGGCCCATTTCGGCAACCCACCTTGCATCGCTTGCAACCATGACATCAGCAGCGGCACGAATTCGCCGGCTGGAATTCCCGCCGATCCCGTCAGCGCCAGCGCCTGCAACACGCCCCCGAACAGGCCATACATGCCCGCCAGCAGCGCGATATCGTGGAGCGGTGCCATGCCGGCATCTTCGCCGAGATATTTGCTGGTTCGCAGCGCATCGAGTTGTTCCGAGTGCGTGTCGAACCCCTGCCGAGAGCCGCTGTAGAGGATCAGGGCGTGCTGCCCGCCGATCATCGGCGGCACCGCCGACCGGCAACGCTCCGGCAAGGCAAGCGCGCTCGCGCCGCACGCCCTATGACCAACGCCGAACAGCAAAACGCCGCGGGTTGAAGCCGCGGCGTTTGTTTCTCTGAAATCAGTGGCCTCTGTCAGCTTGACGGCTGCGGTTCCATGCCGCCTTCGGGCTCCGGCCCCTTCTTGCGCCGGCCGCCGGACTTCGGCACCGCCGAGCCACGGCTGGGCGGCGTGTCGTCGCCAAGGTCGCGCGAAGGCTTCTGCCCGGCGATCAACTGTTTGATCTCTTCGCCCGACAGCGTCTCGTATTCGAGCAGCCCTTCCGCCAGCGCGATCCATTCCTTCTTCTTCTTGGTCAGGATGGATTTTGCCGTCGAATAGGCCTCGTCGATCAGGCGGCGCACTTCGGCGTCGATGATCTGCGCGGTCTCTTCCGAGACGTTCTGCGTACGCGCCACCGAATGGCCGAGGAACACTTCCTCCTGGTTGTCGCCATAGGCGACGTGGCCGAGCTTGTCGGAAAAGCCCCAGCGCGTGACCATGGCGCGCGCCAGCTTGGTCGCCTGCTCGATGTCCGAGGAAGCGCCCGAAGTGATGTTTTCCTTGCCGAACTTGAACTCCTCGGCGACACGGCCGCCCATCATGATGGCGAGGCGCGAGATCATGTATTTGTAGCTCATCGAGTAGCGATCGCCTTCCGGCAACTGCATGACCATGCCGAGCGCCCGGCCACGCGGGATGATGGTGGCCTTGTGCAGCGGATCGGCCGACGGCACGTTGAGCGCCAGGATGGCGTGGCCGGCCTCGTGATAGGCGGTCAGCGCCTTTTCGGCCTGGGTCATCGCCGACGAACGACGCTCGGCGCCCATCATGATCTTGTCCTTGGCGTCCTCGAACTCGGCCATGGTCACCAGGCGCTTGTTGCGCCGCGCGGCCATCAGCGCCGATTCATTGACGAGGTTCATCAGGTCGGCGCCGGAGAAGCCCGGCGTACCGCGAGCGACGACCTTGAGGTCGACATTGGGTGCCAGAGGCACGTTGCGCACATGCACCTTGAGGATCTTCTCGCGGCCGACGATGTCGGGGTTCGGCACCACCACCTGGCGGTCGAAGCGGCCCGGCCGCAGCAGCGCCGGGTCGAGCACGTCGGGCCGGTTGGTGGCGGCGATCAGGATGATGCTTTCGTTGGACTCGAAGCCGTCCATCTCGACCAGCAGCTGGTTCAGCGTCTGCTCGCGCTCGTCATTGCCGCCGCCGAGACCGGCGCCGCGATGGCGGCCGACGGCATCGATTTCGTCGATGAAGATGATGCAGGGCGCGTTCTTCTTGGCCTGGTCGAACATGTCGCGGACGCGGCTGGCGCCGACGCCGACGAACATCTCGACGAAGTCCGAACCGGAGATGGTGAAGAACGGCACATTGGCTTCGCCGGCAACCGAGCGGGCGAGCAGCGTCTTGCCGGTTCCCGGAGGGCCGACAAGCAGCACGCCGCGCGGAATCTTGCCGCCGAGCCGCTGGAACTTCTGCGGATCGCGCAGGAACTCGACGATCTCTTCCAGGTCTTCCTTGGCTTCATCGACGCCGGCAACATCCTGGAAGGTGACGCGGCCATGCGCCTCGGTCAAAAGCTTGGCCTTCGACTTGCCGAAGCCCATGGCTCGTCCGGAGCCGGACTGCATCTGGCGCATGAAGAATATCCAGACGCCGAGGATGAGGATCATCGGCAGCCACGAGATCAGATAGCCGAACAGCGAATTGGAACCGTCGCTCTCAGGCCGCGCATTGATGGTGACGTTCTTGTCCTGCAGCCGCGAGACCAGCGACGGATCGCCGGGCGAATACGTCTGGAAGCCGCTGGCATTGTCGGTGTAGGTGCCGGTGATGCGAGCGCCCGCAATGGTCACCGTCTTGACCCGGCCGGCCGCGACGTCCTGCAGGAACTGCGAATAAGGCACATCGCTGGAAGCCCCTCGCGTCTGCGGCGTCTGGAACAGATTGAACAGGGCGATGAGCAAGACCGCTATGATCGCCCAGAGCGCGAGGTTGCGATAGTTCGGATTCATCAATTGTCCCGTTGGCGTCCGCGCGTCGGACACACGTCATGAGAGGAAACTTGCGCCTAACATAGGGAGAGCGCCTCCCCTTGCCAAGCAGAACAGCAGGTCTGGGTTAAGCTTTCGCCCAACATCGTCAGGCACTGTGGCCACTGAAAGGCAAGGCGGGAAGCGGGGCCGCGCCAATCAGCCTGGCGACGGCCCGCGCCGGTGCCAGGTCGAAGGACGGCAGGAAGCGGGCAAAGGGGGCAACGGCCGGCCGTGCCTCGACCACAGCAGGGGCCCGGATGCTCCCCGGCAAACCCAAGCATTCACCGGCTCGCCATAGCGCCGGCTCGGCGGCGAGCGCGGCGCGCATCAGGCTTGGCGGGGTTTGCCCCTCGCCAATCGGCGGCCGCTTTGCTGCTGCGCCGAACGGGGCGATCAACAATGCGCCGCTGCTGTCGTTCAATGTGATGCGCCGGCGGCCATCCCAGAGGGTGCCCTCGGTGACTGCGGCGGCGGGCGGCAGGCCGCGCGCCTCGCGGCGCAGGAAAATGCCGGCGCGCCGGGAATCGACCACCGTCCGCGACAATGTGGCGCAAAGAAATCCGGCCTTCAGCCGGCCAAACAGCGCCTCGCTGCGGGCCTGGTCCGGCAGAAAGGCAATCCCGCCGGTCGTGGCCAGCAGAAGGCGCAGTGCGTAGACGGCCGCATGCTCCTCCCCGGCGGTCAGCAAGCCAGGATCAAGACGAATGAGCCCCGCCGCCGGCTGGGTCGCGAAACGGCGGATCAGGTCCGCGGCAGCCAGGCCAAGCTGCCAGCGCGCGTTGCCCTCATGCGCGGCCAGCGCCAGCGCATCGTCGATGCGCTGCATGCCGTTCTCGTCGGCTAGCGTCGCGCGCAGGCGCGGTCGCTCGAACGCCTCGTCGACATTGGTCGGGTCGTCGGCCCAGCCGACATGTTGACGTCGCAGGACGTTGCGCAACGCCGCGCGCCGCGTGCCGAGAAGCGGCCGCACGATCCAGCTGCGCCAGTCATACAAGGTGGCCGGCGCCATGCCGGCAAGCCCGCGGCCCGCCGTGTCGGCATGGCTCCCGCCCTCATCACGGACCTGCCGCATCAATACCGTTTCCGCCTGGTCGTCGGCGGTATGGCCGGTCAGGATCAGGCCGATGCCTTGCGCCAGTGCCGCCGCGGCCAGCAGACGGTAACGCGCTTCCCGGGCCGCGGCGGGCAGACCGGTCGATGGCTTGGGGCCGGACCATGTCAGGATGCGATGCGCAATGGCATGCTTGGCGCACAGCCTCGCCATCCCCTGCGCTTCCGCTGCCGAACCGGGCCGCAAATCGTGGTCGATCGTCACTGCCAGCAGCTTCGTTGCCGGCGCAGTGCGGTCGAGATGGTGTTTGAGAAGGAGGAGCAGGGCGGTCGAGTCGCTGCCGCCGGACACGGCCGCAACGGCGCCGCTGGTAAAATCGATATGCGAAAAAAGGCTCTTCGAGAGGTCAGGCTCGATATCGAGCATCAATGCATGTCGCCCAAAGATGGTCCCGGTTTCGGGGCAACGACATGCACGGAAAGGATCAGCACGCCGCCAGCGCCTTTTCCTGCTTGACGCGTTCCCTGAGCGCACCGGAGATGTCGGGGTAGCGCTTGCCGATCTCGCTGAAGGTGGCGCAGGCCACGTCATGCTGCTTCAGGCCGACCAGCGACACGCCGAGCTTCAACAACATGTCGGGAGCTTTCTTGGCCTTGGGATAGTCCTTGCTGGCGGAGAGGAAAGTCTCGGCCGCGTCGCGATATTTCTGCTGGCCGAGCAAAGACTCGCCAAGCCAGTAATGCGCATCCGCCGCCTTCGCATCCTTGGGGAAGCGGGAGATATGATCGCGAAAACCCTGCTCGGCGGTGCTGTAGTCGCCCGAGAGGATGAACTGATAGGAGTTGCGGTAGAGTTCCTCGGGGTCGTTGGTGGCGGGCAATGCCGCCACCACCGTGCCGTCGGACTTGCCGGCCTTGGCCGGAGCGCCGCTGGCTGGCGCGGTGTCCTGCACCGGCGCGGTCGCCTGGGTGCTGCCGCCGGCATCGATGACATTGCCGTTCTTGTCGACGGTGATGGTGCCGAAAGTCTTTTCCGGCGCTCCCGTTCCTGGAATCACCTTGCCGGGGTCGCCATTGGGCGATTCGACGATGACCTCCTGGCCGGCGGCGGGCGCGGTGCCCGCATCGGCCGGCGCCTGCGTTGCCGGAGCCGCTGCCACATCGGTGTTGGTATCCGTCGTGGTGGCGTCCGATTTCTTCTGTGCCGGCGGCTGCCCGCCTTGCGTGCCGCCTTCAAGCTGCTGGAAGCGGAACTCGTTGTCTTCCTGCTGCTTGCGGATCTGCTCCTGCATCTGCAGGACCTGGAAATTGAGTTCCTCGATCTTGCCGTTCATCTGCCGCAGCTGCTCTTCCAGCCCGGTCACGGCGGTACCGTCGGACTGCACCAGCTGAACCTGATCCGATTTCTTCTTCTGGCCGAAAATGCCGGGCAATTCGATGCTGGGCAGATGGAAGGAAAAGCCGCTGTCGGTCGATTGCCCTGTGCCCGCCAGAGCCGTGACGCCTGATAGGAGCAACAGCGCAAGGGTGCCGCTTAGAACCGATCTCAAATGCATGTGCCTCTCGCCGTGATTTCGTTAGCTTGTTCGCGCCTTCCAATCAGAGTGGGACCAGCCAAGCGCCCTCGGCTCATAGCAGGAGCCGAGACTTCGGCCAAATTTTGTTTCGGGTATCCGGATATGAAAAAGGCGGCCCTGGGGCCGCCTTTCGCAAGGGTGTGTGGCATTTTTGCCGCTAGACCGTAGCGCCTCCTTGACGCTCCGGTCGGCAGCACGAAGGCTCAGGAACCGGCGCCGCTGAGCGTGGTGACCGCGCGGCGGTTCTGCGACCAGCAGGAGATGTCGTCGCAAACCGCGACCGGACGCTCCTTGCCGTAGGAAATCGTCTTCAGGCGGCTCGCCGAAACGCCCTTTGCGACGAGGAAGTCGCGGGTGGCGGCGGCGCGGCGGGCGCCGAGCGCCAGATTGTACTCGCGCGTGCCGCGTTCATCGGCATGGCCTTCGATGACGATGGCATACTGCTTGTACTGGTTCAGCCACTGCGCCTGGCGCGAAAGCGTCGTCTGCGCATCGGCACGGATCGAGGTCGAGTCCGTATCGAAGAAGATGCGGTCGCCGATGTTGACGGTAAAGTCCTTCGCCGAGCCGGGCGTTGCCGCGCCGGCGCCGTTGAGGCCAAGGTCGGCGGCATTGTTAGGCGTCTTCTTCGAGGCGCAACCGGCGATGGCGAGCATCGCCACCAGCGCGATCATGACCGGATTTCTGGTAAGTGCTGCGATACGGCCCATGCCGCCTCTCCTTCGCATTTCGAGTGATTTCGTTGATCACCCAGTAACCACGTTTGGGTTAACCGGCATTCAAGAAACACGGTTAAAATTTGGTTTAGACTGCCCGTCCGCAGCCGTTTGGCAAAGCCACATTTCGCGCGGACCGTAGGCGTAAATGCGGCCAAAACGCGACCGTGACGTGAAAAGAGGCCCTGTTGGGCCTCTTTCAGCAGTGCCGCGCGGGATGCTGGAGCAAGGCATGCTCAAGCCCAGCATTATTCCAGCAACGGCGACCAAGCCGGGTCCGAAGCAAAATTCGTCGTCGGGATCGACTGTTCATTGCGGCCGGTGAGGTCGACCGAGACCAGCTTCGGTCCGCCGGCGGAATCCCGGAAGAACATCAGCACGCGGCCGTTCGGCGCCCAGGTCGGCCCTTCCTGCTGGAAACCGGACGACAGGATCCGCTCGCCCGAGCCATCGGTCTTCATGACGCCGATCTGGAATTCGCCGCCTGTCTGTTTGGTGAAGGCGATGAGATCGCCGCGCGGCGACCACACCGGCGTCGAATAGACGCCGTCGCCGAAGGAGATGCGGTTCTGGCCCGAGCCATCGGCGCCCATCACATAGATCTGGGCGCGCCCGCCGCGATCGGAGGTGAACACCACCTGGCTGCCGTCGGGCGAATAGGACGGCGACGTGTCGATGGCGGTCGAATTGGTCAGCCGCGTCGTCGAACGGCTCCGCAAGTCCATGGCGAAGATATTGGAATTGCCGTCGTCGCGCAGCAGGCTCATGATCACCTTCTGGCCGTCGGGTGAAAAGCGCGGCGCAAAGGTCATGCCCGGAAAATTGCCCACCAGTTCGCGCTGGCCGGTCTCGATCTGCAGCAGGTAGACCCGCGGCTGACCGCTTTCATAGGACATGTAGGTGATTTCCTGGCGGTTCGGCGAGAAGCGCGGCGTCAGCACGATCGACTTGCCGTCGGAGAGATAGCGGACGTTGGCACCGTCCTGATCCATGATGGCGAGGCGCTTCTTGCGCGCGTTCTTGGCGCCGGATTCGTCGATGAAGACGACGCGGGTGTCGAAATACCCCTTCTCGCCAGTCAGGCGTTCGTAGATCGCGTCGGCGATGATGTGGGCGACGCGCCTCGTATTGGCGTCGTTGGCAAAGAACTGCTCGCCGGACATCTGCTGGCCGGCAAAGGTGTCCCACAGCCGGTACTGGGCGCGAATGCGGCCGTCAGCCTCCTTGCCGACGCTGCCGGTGACCAGGGCCTGCGCATTGATCACTTTCCAGTCGTCGAAGCGCGGTGCTGCATCCGGATTGGAGATCTTCTCGATAAAGGCACTCTTGTCGATCGGCGCGAACAGTCCCGAGCGCTTCAGATCGGCGGTGACGATTTCGGAGATCTGGGCGCCAAGCGCGTCGCCGCCCTGGAAATCGGTGATGGCGATCGGCAGCGGTTCGACATTGCCCTTGTTGACGTTGAGCTCGACGAGCGCCAGGGCCGGCAACGTGCCGGCAGCAGTCATGCCCATCGCCATAGCTGCGATCATCAGGAGCGGCTTGAGGATTGATTTCATGTCTTCTCGCTTCTCGTACTGATTTTCGGATACTCGGGCCTACAGGCCCAGCATCTCCCTTGGATCGAAGGTGACGCGGACGTCGGCCCAGATGTCCTGCTTGCCCGCGGGGACCTGCAGGCCGGTGACATCGCATTTTTGCACGGCGCGAACGGCACTTTCGTCGAACTGGCGGTTTCCGCTCGACTTTTCGACATTCGGGCGGCCATCCAGCTTGCCGGAGGCGTCCAGGTTGAAGCGGACGACGACKACGAAGTTTTCCGAACCTTCAAGGCCAACCGGAAGGGTCCAGCAGCCGCCGAGCTGGCTTTCAAGGGCGCCCATTTCCGATTTCGACAGCTTCTGGCCCTGATCCTTGTCGCCGCCGAGCGAGGCCTGCTGGGTCGAGCGCTTGGCGCCGCCGCCGGACGGCTTCTGCTTGTCGAGGAGAGCCGAGATTTCGTCGGCGTTGAACTGCTTGTCTTCGGACTTCGGCTTCGACGAGGCTTCCTTGACCGGCTTGTCGGCATCCTTGCGTTCCGGCGCCTTGGCGCTTTCGGCCTGCGCCGGCTGCGGCTTCGGCCGCGCTTCCGGCGCGGGCGCCGAATTCGGCAGTTGCGTCTCTTCGGTGGGCGGATCCTTGGCTATGGCTTCGGCGACAGCGTCAGGCTTGACCTCGGGCGTCGGATCGATGGCCGCGGTCTTGTCCTGCGGCGGCGGGGTCGGCGCCGGCTTGGCCGGCGTCGGCTTGGGGTCCGCCTGCTTGACCGGCTCGGGCTTCACCTCTTCCTTGGGCGTCGGCGCCGGCGCCACTTCCGTTGCCGGAATGGGCTTCGGCTTTTCCTGCGGCTTGGGCACGTCCTCGGGCTTCGGCTTTTCGATCGGGGTCGGCGCCGGCGGCGGAGCCGATGTCATGTCGACCGGCTTCGGCTTGGCCTCCGGCGTTACCGGCTTGTCGGTGTCGACGCTGTTCTCGCCGACCTTCTGCGATACCGGCACGATGTCCGGGCGCTGGGTCGGCACAGGGGCCGGCTTTTCATGCATCACGGCCTTCTTGTCGCCCTGCAATGTCTGCGCGATGGCTTCCATCGGCACGATGTCGACCGCGACCGACTCGACATCGGCGGACGGGAGTGCGGCCGGCGCCGACAGCGTGAACAGGCCGAAGGCCAGCACCGCCGTATGCAAGATCACCGATGTGGTGAGGCCGGTCTTCATCTCGCGTCTATTGATCCTGTTCCTGCAGTGAAACCAGGCCGATATTCTTGTAGCCAGCGGCCGAAATGCGGGCCATCACCTTCATCGCCGTGCCATAGTCGGTGGTCTTGTCGCCACGGATGAAGATGCGCTCTTCATAGCCGGTCTTCGAGATCGCCTGCAGCTTGGCCACCAGTTCCTCGATCGGGATCTCGGTTTCCTGCAGATAGATCTGGCCGGCGGCGTTGATCGAGACGGTGATCGGCTGCGTGTCGGCGTTCATCGCCTTGGCCTGCGTGTCCGGCAGGTCGATCGGCACGCCGACCGTCAGCATCGGTGCCGCGACCATGAAGATGATCAGCAGCACCAGCATCACGTCGACCATCGGCGTGACGTTGATCTCAGACATCAGTGCATGGTGACGGCCGCGCCGCCTGTGGCCGCGCCCACCGCGTCCTCCCATGCCAACGGACATACCCATCAGTTACTCCTCAGGCCTTGGGGGCCACTTTTTCATCGATTTGGCGCGAGAGTATGGCGGAGAACTCGTCGGAGAACCCTTCCATGCGCACCGCTATCTTGCTCGCGTCGGACGACAGTTTGTTGTAGGCGATGACGGCGGGGATGGCGGCGAGCAGGCCGATGGCCGTCGCCAGCAGCGCTTCGGCAATGCCGGGCGCGACCACCGCGAGACTGGTGTTCTTGGAGCCGGCGATCGCCTGGAACGAGGTCATGATGCCGATGACCGTACCGAACAGGCCGATGAAGGGTGCCGCTGAGCCGGTGGTGGCGAGGAAACCGAGGCGCCCCTCCAGCTTTTCCATCTCGCGGGTCAACGCCAGGTCCATCGCCTTGTCGATGCGGGTTTGCAGGCCGAGCGGCGACTTGGCGCCTTTCTCGAAGCTTTTCTTCCACTCTCGCATCGCCGCCACGAAAATGGCGCCCATGCCGGTGGTCTTGCGGTCGGCGAGCGTGCGGTAAAGTTCCTCCAGCGACTGCCCGGACCAGAACACCTGCTCGAACCGGTTGAGTGACAGCCGCATGCGGGCATAGGCAACCAACTTGTCGACGATGATTGCCCAGGTCCAGACCGACGCGCAGAGCAAACCGATCATGACCAGCTTGACCACCCAGCTGGCCTGCATGAACAGCGCCCAAATCGACAATTGCGCGCCCGGTTCGGCGAGTGCGATATTTTCCATCGTTACGTCCTTAAGATTTTCCGGGCGAAGCTGGCGGCTGGCCCCTGGCATCCCTTGTGGTCGGTTCGCACGCAGCTACCGTAACAACCCCAAACCGTGCCGTTGGTGGCCTTTTCAGGGCAAATATTGGTGAAAGGAAGGCGCTTGATAACGCCAAACTTCACCAATCTCTTCATGAACCGTTATGGTTAAGGATGGGTTAGTCCATAAGGCGCGGCGCATTGCCGCGTCCCGCCATCGCAAAGAACCGGAGCGGAGCGTACTTGAAGTACGTGAGCACCGGAAGCGCAGGAAACCCCCGTTTGCAGGCCGGCATCACCTGAATATCAGCGCACCCGCGGCATGAACGCCGCCATCCATTCCCTCGGAAAGCGCCTTGGCCTGCCATTCTCGCCGATGATAGCCGCCTCGACCTTGGCCTCGACCAGCACCTCGTCGCCGCGTTTGAGCTGCTGCGCCATGAAGATGCGCGCACCGGAAATGTCCTCGGTGCGGGTCTCGATCGTCAGGATGTCGTCGATGCGGGCGGGGCCGCGAAAATTGATCTCCATGCGACGCACCACCCAGACGATCTTCTCGCCATGCTTGCCGTCGGCGAGCTCGGTGTGGTGCACGCCGGTCAGCCTGAGATAGTCGGAGCGGCCGCGTTCGAAGAATTCGAGATAGCGCGCATGGTAGACGACGCCGGAGAAATCGGTGTCGGCGTAATAGACGCGCGCCATCAGCCGGTGGCCGAATTCCGTCAACGCGCCGGAAAGCCCTGCCAGCAACGCCGCCGATTCACCATGATCGTCCATTGCGCTTCCTTTTTCAGTCCCGACCGGGCACGTGTTTTCCGCGCGACATAGCATCGGATGGCACTGTTGACGGCGATGATCAAGACCTTGATGGCGGCGCTGTTCGTGCTGGTGGCTCTGTCGCTGCCCGGCCAGGCGGCCACCTTCTCGATGAAGCGCGGCCTCAACCTCGACCAGTGGACGACGTGGCCGGGCGAGGACCGGTGGGGCGATGCCAAGGCGATCCTGCCCTATCCGGAATGGCGCAAATTCCTCAAGGACGACGATCTCAAGGCGCTTAAGGAGGCAGGCTTCGATTTCCTGCGCATGCCGGTCGATCCGTCGCCTTTCCTTTCCGGCCAGACCGTGGCCTTGCGCGACGACCTCTATGCCAGCGTGCTGGACTCGGTGCGCATGATCAACCGCGCCGGGCTGAAGGTGATCGTCGACATGCACCTGATCCCGGCCGGCGGTAGCCGCAAGATCGGCATGGCCGAAGTGATGGACGACCCGCGGACCTTCGACGCCTATGTCGACATGGTGCGCGAGATGGCCCGCACTCTGGCCGGCGAAGACCCCGAAAAGGTCGCCTTCGAGCCCATGAACGAGCCGATCGTCGACTGCGACAGTGACGGCACCAGCCTCTGGCCGGAGCGCCAGCGTAAGCTGTTCGCGGCGGCGCGCTCCTCGGCGACGAAACTGACCCTGGTGCTGACCGGCGCCTGTTATTCGGCCGCGACTTCACTGCAGAAGATCGATCCGAAGACGATCCCTGACGACAATGTCATCTGGACCTTCCACTCCTACGATCCGTTCCTGCTCACCCATCAGGGCGCGACCTGGGCCGGCGACTTCATCCCCTATGTGACCGGCCTGCCCTTTCCGCTGACCGCGGTGCCACAGGCACAGCTCGAGGTGACGCTCGACACCATCCGCGCCAGGATCAAGGCCGAGGCACCGTGGACACGGCGGAGCGGCCTGCTTGCCTATCTCGACGAACAGGTCGCCAGCATGGACAGCCCCGACAAGCTGCTCGGCCTGATGGATGCGCCATTCAGACAAGTCGAGGCGTGGGCGAAGGCAAACGGCATCAAGCCGCAGAACGTCACGCTGGGCGAATTCGGCATGATCCGCCAGGAATATGGCAACGCCTATGTGATGCCGGCCGCGTACCGCGCCGCCTATGTCAGGGACATGATCGCACGAGCCGAAGCGCATGGCTTCTCATGGTCGGTGTGGAGCTATGGCGGCGCCTTCGGCATCGTCGATGCCTTCAACGGCGACAGAGCCGAGCCTGAGGTGATGGATGTGATCCGCGCCCTGCATTGACCGCTCAGCCAAGGTCGATCGACAGGATTTCAGGGCGCATCCCGAAACGCACCGGCACAATGCTGAAGCCAAGCCCGCCCGAGACGATCAGATTGCCGTCGTTCTCGACGACATGGCCATAGGCATAGCGATTGCCGAACCGCGACGGCACGACCGGCGAGTAGCCGAACAGCCGTACCTGTCCGCCATGGGTGTGGCCTGACAGGGTCAGCGACACCCGCGACGGTACGGTGGGAAAAATATCGGGTTCATGTGCGAGCAGGATGACCGGCGAGGCATCACTGACTTTGGCGAGCGTGCCGTCAAGATCGTCAAGCCCCTTGAAGCCGGCGCGAGCCCTGGTCGGCAGCAGGGCCAGCTGATCGGCGAGCCCGGCGATCCAGACGCCATGCCCGTCCTTCTCCAGGCGCATGACGTCGTTCTCCAGGACCGGGATGCCGACTTTCTCCAAGGCTTTACGCGCTATGGTCGGGCCGGCGCCGGCCCGCTGCGCGAAGCCATCGCCCCACCAGTCGTGGTTGCCAAGGATCGACAGCACCCCGAGGGGTGCCTCGAGGCCCGACAGCGCCGATGCCCATTGTGACGGCATCACCGGCCCGGTCACCAGGGGCATGCCGGCGATGTAGTCGCCAAGCAGGACGATCAGGTCCGCTTGCTGCGCATTCGCGTCTTCGACAAGCGAAGCGATCCGCTCCGGTGTCATCCACGGCCGGCAGGCATGGATGTCGGCGAGCGCGACGATGCGCAGTTTCAATCCCGCCGGCCAATGCGGCGGGGTCAGCGTGTAGCGCTTCACATGCGTCAGCAGCATCGGTTCGATGCCGACCGCATAGGCGCTGAGCGCGGCGACCGACAGAAACGACCCGCCGACGAAGCGCAGGATCCCGCGTCTGGTTATCATGCTCGGCTCCGGGACAAAATCGCGGCGACAGTCGCCAAGGCCGCGTTAAAGTCCATGATTGCGCCGGCAAACCGGCGAAGCTGAGGAGATTTTGCGCAAGGACGGTCACGGATCCTTGATCGCCGATCCCAGTCCAATCGTCCGGACCGCTACTCTTCCTGGAACAGGTTGATCTGCTGCTGCGCCAGATCCTTCGGCGCATCGAGGCCGAGGTGCCGCCAGGCATTGGCCGTCAGCATCCGGCCGCGCGGCGTGCGTTGGATGAAGCCCTGCTGGATCAGATAGGGCTCGATGATGTCCTCGATGGCGTCGCGCGGCTCGGACAGGCCGGCTGCGATCGTCTCGATGCCGACCGGGCCGCCGCCGAAATTGCGGGCGATCATCGACAGATACCGGCGGTCGAGGGCGTCGAGGCCGAGCGCGTCGACCTCCAGCCGGGTGAGCGCCTCATCGGCAATCTGGCGATCGACATGGCCATCGCCGGCGACCGAGGCGAAATCGCGCACCCGGCGCAGCAGCCGTCCGGCAATGCGGGGCGTACCGCGTGCGCGCCGCGCGATCTCCAGCGCGCCATCGTCGCCGAGCGGCATTTGCAGGATGCGGGCGCCACGCCGGACGATCTGTTCCAGTTCATCGACCGTATAGAAATTCAGTCGTACCGGAATGCCGAATCGGTCGCGCAGCGGATTGGTCAGCAGGCCAAGCCGCGTGGTGGCGGCGACCAGGGTAAAGCGAGCAAGGTCGATCTTGACCGAGCGCGCCGCCGGTCCCTCGCCGATGATCAGGTCGAGCTGGAAATCCTCCATTGCCGGATAGAGGATTTCCTCCACCGCCGGGCTCAGCCGGTGGATCTCGTCGATGAACAGCACGTCGCCTTCTTCGAGATTGGTGAGCAGGGCCGCGAGATCGCCGGCCTTGGCGATGACCGGGCCGGAGGTCGAGCGGAAATTGACGCCGAGCTCGCGCGCCATGATCTGCGCCAGCGTCGTCTTGCCGAGACCCGGCGGCCCGACGAACAGCACATGGTCGAGCGCTTCGTTGCGGCCCTTGGCGGCTTCGATGAACACTTTGAGATTGGCCCGCACCGCCGCCTGGCCGACGAAATCGTCAAGCGTCTGCGGCCGCAAGGTCTGCTCTGCATCCTCGCCGCGTTTTTCGGGCGTAATGAGACGGGGTGACAGGCTCATGGCACCTTCCTTGCACGCGGCAAGGACCTGAACAAGCGACGCCTCACCGCGCCAGTTCCTTCAGGCCGAAACGGATCAGCTTCGGTGCATCGGCATCCTCGCCCGCAGTCTTGAGCGCCGCCGCCACCGCATTGGCGGCTGTGTCGCGCGAATAGCCGAGATTGACCAGCGCCGAGACGGCGTCGGTGATCGGCGCCGGAGCAACGCCTTCGCCGAGTTCCTGCTTCAAGCCGATGGTGCCCGAGGCGGTGCCCGCATAGGCCGGCGCCTTGTTCTTCAACTCGGTGACGATGCGCTCGGCCACCTTCTTGCCGACGCCAGGCGCACGAGAGACCATGGCGATGTCGCGCAGCGCAATGGCGTTGGCGAGATCGGCCGGCGCCAATGTCGACAGGATGGCCAGCGCCACCTTGGCGCCGACGCCTGGCACATTGTTCATCAGCAGCCGGAACCATTCGCGCTCCAGCTGCGACTGGAAGCCGTAGAGCCGCAGCATGTCCTCGCGCACGTAGGTCTCGATGAACAGCACCACCGCGTCGCCCGGCGCCGGCAGCGCGGCCAGCGTGYGCGCCGAGCAATAGGCGACATAGCCGACACCATGGATATCGACGAGGCAATGGTCCTCGTCGATCTCGTCGAGCGTGCCCTTGAGTTTGCCGATCATGCCAGATCTTTCATGGAAGATGGGCCTTCATGGGTGCGTTTCAGGAGAGATGATGTCGAGATCCGGGAAGTAACTGCGATAGCGGGCAGCGTCGCGGGTCAGCAGACGATGTCCGGCAACGGTCGCATGGGCTCCGATGAAAAAGTCTGGCAACGTCCGCTCGCGAACCCCGCCAGCACGGCGATAGCGGGAATGCGTGACGCCTGCAAGGAATGCCGAATCCCAGGGCAGGAACTCGCGATCCATCTCGAGCATGTCGACTGCTTTTCGAAGCGCTGTCTCTGTCGCTATGAGCGGCGCGAGCTCAGACCAGATGATAGTATTGATCACCAAGGCCCCATCGCGGCGGCATGACGCAATCGCCGATGCCGACCATTTTGTCAGCGGTCCGGCCGGTCCCCAGACATCGATCAGGACATTTGTGTCAATCAACGTCGAGATCTTCACGCGGCCCCCTCAGCCAGTCCATGTACTCGTCGGTCGTCATGCCTCCCAGATCCAGCGTCCCCTCCATCCGGTCAAGGACATCACTGAACCTGCGGGATGCCTCTTCCTCGGACAGGTTTTCGTTGACGGCGACAAGACGAGCGCCCTCGTCGGTGGCCACGAACTCCACCTCGGAGCCCGGGCCGATTCCCAGATGGTCTCTTATCTGTTTGGGGATTGTGACTTGCCCCTTGGTGGTCACGCGCATGGTAATACCTCAGAAGTATTACTTATCGCAGGCATGGGAACAAGTCAAGAACATGGCTACCCGGCGAGTGCCATCCGATAGGCGACGCTTTGCCGGTGATGCGCATGGCAGATGGCGATGGCGAGAGCGTCGGCGGCATGCTCGGTGTCGAAAGTGGCCTTCGGCAACAGCACCTTCACCATCATGTGGATCTGTTTCTTGTCGCCATGGCCGACGCCGATCACCGCCTTCTTGACAGCGTTGGGCGCATATTCGGCGACGACGAGCCCCGCGCGCGCCGGCACCAGCATGGCGATGCCGCGCGCCTGGCCGAGCTTCAGTGTCGCCACCGCGTCCTTGTTGACGAAGGTCTGTTCGACCGCTGCCTCGTGCGGCATGGCGGTGTGCAGGATTTCGGCGAGCCCGTCATGCAATTGGCAAAGCCGCGTCGCCAGAGCCGCCTTGTCGTCGGAACGCACGGTGCCTGAGGCAACGAAGCGCAGCGAATTGCCGAGGCTCTCGACGATGCCCCAACCGGTGCGCCTGAGCCCCGGATCGATACCGATGATGCGAATCGCTTCCCCCATGCTGCCAGTCTACCTCCGACGGACAGCGATGCCAGCGAAATGTGAACAAACCGGAAACGAATGGCGCCGCCCAGGTTTAGCCGCGAGCGAAAGCCGTGTTCAGCAGGCTGATCTGGTCGGAAACCGGATTGGGGCGGCGGGCCGCCGGTTGCATGTCGACCACGGCGTCGGAGCCGTAGATCTCCTCGTCCATGCGGCGCACCAGCGCCTGCAGGCGCAGCGAGCGGGTGACGAGGTCGAGGAAATCCTCGGGCAGTTCGGCCCAGCCCGCGGCTTCGTCATGGGCGGAAGCGGTGTCAAGGCGCACCTTGGACTTCTCAGACGCAACCTGGTCGCGGGTCATCTCACCGGAATTCGCGGCGCGCTGCAAAAGCAGCCACGAGGCAACCTGCATCAGCCTTGTGGTCAGCCGCATCGATTCGGCCGCATAGAGCGTGGCCCCCAGCCTGGACAATTTCTTTGCCTCGGCCCGGCCCTTGCCGTCGAGATACTCCGCCGCCTGTTCGACCAGGCCCATACCTTCCTGGTAAAGCGGCTTGAAGGATTGCGTGAAAACCCGGCGCTCCGCCAGCTTGACGGTTTTCGCACTGCCCGTCGAAGGCTCGTTCATTGCTACGCCCCTGCACCTACAGCCGGCTGATTCGGCTCACTGCCGATACACCCGGCAGCCTATATGACTGAAGCTTCAAAATGCGCTTCGTCACCCGCGATGGCAAGCACATGTTTAACAGAAGGTTAACGGCGAGCCGACATCGGACGCCCCCGGAATCCAGACAAAAAAAGAGCCGCGGATAAGGCGGCTCTCAGGAGTTTAACAGGGAGGCGTCAAACAAAGTGGCTCCAACCACTCGGTAAGAATCCAGATCACTGGATGGACATAGTAAACACCTGTAAAGCTTAATGAAGCCTTAACGGCGCGCGTGTTTTTTGATCCAACGCCGCTGTCCTGTGCCGTAACAGCACAGCCCGAACCTCACCTCCAGAGTCCGTTTCGAAATTCGCTCTGGCGAGTCACATGGCGGTGGTTTCGAGAACCGGAGCGGAGCGGACATTTGGTCCGTGGGCACCGGAGGCGCAGAAAACCCCATCAGATGGCCGCCAGAGTAGAGTTTCCGGACAGGCTCTCGGCTCAGGCTTTCTTCCAGACGGTCGGCAAGGCGATGAAGGCAAACAGCAGCATGGCCGCGTAGAAGCCCATCGAAGAAATCCCGACCAGCGGTTCGATCGCGGCATTGCCGGCAAGCAGGAAATAGAGACCGATCAACAGGCCGATGCCGCTGATTGCCGTCAGCCAGAAATGGATCGTGGCGAGCATCTTTTGTCCGACTGCCGGAAATAGATGGTAGAAGAAGGCGAAGACCGCCGACATCAGCCATCCGGCCACCATCGTGTGGGCGTGGGTCGGCATCTGGCTATGGTCCTGACTGATCGCCATGTGCAGGCCGAGCGCCATCCCGCACAGCGAATAGATGATGGCCAGCGTGAAGAAATTCCGTGCTACCCCTTGCATAATGTCCCCTCGAATGCCTCTTCCCGTGTGCGGGAATGGGTTGTTGTCAGGCGAATCTTGTCGCCACCGGGCTCCCGGCATTGGCGCACTAGCATCGGCACTGTTTCCAGACGATGTCGCGCCAACCCCTCCCGACACTTCTCCCAATAGCAGAAAACCAGGAAGCGCATTCACCATCTCAGTGGCTTCGTGTGCTGGCTGCAAACTGAAACAGAACCGGCTTTTCGCGACATCGTTCCGAAACAGGCGCGGCGCTAAACGCTCGCTCGTCTGACGGCCGGCGCAAATCGCCCCTGCCGCATCCCCTCCAGAACACTCCGGGAGCAACCATGGACTGGTACTCGATCGTAAAATTCCTCCATGTCGTCACGGCCATTCTATGGGTCGGAGGCGGCTTCGTGTTGTTCCTCCTCGGCGTGCTTGCCGAGCGCGCCGGCAACATCGAGGAAAAGTTGCAGGCGATGCGCGCCAGCGGGCAGTTGGGTGGCCGTTTCTTCGCGCCGATGTCGATGCTGACCCTGATCTTCGGCCTCATCATGTGCAGTTTCTGGGTTGGCTTCTCGGATCTATGGATCATCATCGGTCTGGTCGGCTACGCGACGACCTTTTCGATCGGCATGTTCATCTTCAAGCCAACGGGCGAGCGCATGGGAGCGATGATCGCCAAGGACGGTATCACGCCTGCTGTTCTGGCCATCGGCCAGCGCATGATGAGCGCCGCACGCTTCGACTACGCAGTGATGCTGGTAGTCATCGCCGACATGGTGCTCAAGCCGACTGTGCATGACATCGGCATTCTTGCTGGCATGGTGCTGGTCGTCGTGGTCGGCGCCACACTGGCCCTTGGCGTCGACCGTCGCCTCGTGCCGAGCGCCGCCTGACACCGCCGAGATGATGCGGGCGGCTGCACGACCGCCCCCTCTACATGAGGCCGGCGATGCCGTCCCACAGTAGCTTTAGCGCCACCACCGCCACGGTAGCGTAGGTGAAGGGATAGAAGGTTTCCGGGCGCATGCGCCGCACCAGCCAGGCGCCGGCGACGGTCGAGAGCGGCGCCAGCGGCATCAGCACCGCCGAAGCCGTCAGATTGGCGGTGTCGAACTGGCCGAGCGCGAAATAGGGAATGAGCTTCAGCGCATTGGTTGCGGCAAAGAAGATCGCCGCGGTTCCCGACAGAATTTTGGGATCGAGCCGGATCGGCAAGGCATAGACCTGGAACGGCGGGCCGCCGACATGGGCGACGAAGCTGGTGAAGCCGGCGACCGTTCCCCAGATGGCAGCAGCGACGCGATTGGGCGCGACCGCGTGGTCGGCGCCATGGCGAAACTGCAGATAGAGCCAGCGCAGGACGAAGATGATGGCGACGGCGCCGACGATCAGCCGTACCGCCTCCTCGGTGACCAGTGCTGCCGTCAGCCAGCCGAGTCCGATGCCGACGACCGCGCCCGGCATCATGTCGACCAGCATCTTGCGGTCGTAGACACCCCACCATGTCCACACCGACACGATGTCCATCAGGCACAGGATCGGCAGGAGGATCGCCGCCGCCTGCACCGGCGGCATGGTCAGCGCCATCAAGGGCACGCCGACGAAACCAACGGCGCCGCCGAAGCCGCCCTTGGACAGGCCGACCAGAATGACCGCCGGAATGGCGGCCGCGTAGAACCACGGTTCGAGAAGCAGGCCTGACATGGGGAGGGGCTGGGCTGGAGGGAAAGCGTATCGACGTCTGAATAGCCCAGATTCCCCAGCGGAGCGACAGCAAATATACCGCACCGACCGCCGGCGTTTCACCCGGCGTCGATCAGGAAGCCTGCAAGATCTTTGCCTTGTCACGCGGGGCGGTTACGTCGAGAGGTGGCGGCCGCCGCCGGATCGGCTGCGCCTTGATGATGGCGGTGCTCGTCTCAGCCTTGTCGGCGATGCGGTCGAGAATGCCGTCGAGATCGCCGATCGAGCGCACGAACAGCCGGGCGACGAAGCAGTCATCGCCCGTCACCTTGTCGCATTCGCCAAATTCGGGGATCTCCTCGATCAGCTTCTGGACGATGTGCAGCTTGCCCGGCAAAGGCCGGATGCGCACGATGGCCTGCAACGTATAGCCTAGCGCCAGCGGATCGATCTCGACGGTGAACGCCCGGATGACGCCGCGTTCCTCGAGCCGTCGAAGCCGTTCCGAGACGCTCGGCGATGACAGCCCAACTTGGGCAGCCAATTCCTTCAGCGAAGTCCGCGCGTCCTTGATCAGAATTTCGAGGAGGCGTCGGTCGAGATCGTCAAGCATTTTACATTTCCCGCAAATTTGGAGGCGAGGCCTAATATAATTAGGTCAATCGTCTATACTACCTTTCTCATCAGATGGAAAGCTTCGTTGCCGCATGAGATTATACCGGCTCAACGGGTTCGGAGGTTTGTCGTGAACGATACAGTGCGCGGTACGGTCGAAATGTCCGCCGCAATGGCGATCCTGGGGACGATCGGATGGTTCGTCGTCATGTCCGGCCAGCCGATCATGGACGTGGTGTTCTGGCGTTGCGCGTTCGGCGCGCTGACGCTGCTTGTCATCTGCGCCGGGCTGGGGTTGCTGCGCAACAGCTTGTCGCTGCGCATCATCGGCTTCGCCGCGCTCGGCGGCGTCGCCATCGTCGTCAACTGGCTGCTGCTGTTCAGCGCGTTCTCGCGCGCGTCGATCTCGATCGCCACCGCCGTCTACAACACGCAGCCCTTCATGCTGGTCGGCTTCGGCGCACTGTTCTTCGCCGAGCGACTGACCCTGACCAAGCTGACCTGGCTGGCCATCGCCTTCGCCGGCATGGTGCTGATCGTGCAGGCCGCCCCTGATGCCGGCGATGTCGGCACCGATTACTTTACCGGCATCGTCATGGCGTTGGGCGCGGCTTTCTTCTGGGCCGTCGCCGCCATCGTCACCAAGAAGCTCAAGGGCACGCCGCCGCACCTGATCGCGCTGATCCAGGTCTGCGTCGGCGTCGTCATGTTGGCGCCCTTCGCAAATCTTTCCCAGCTTCCCGCCGATGCGTGGAGCTGGGCCATGCTGGCGACGCTCGGCATCGTCCACACCGGCCTGATGTACATCCTGATGTACGGCGCCATCCAGAAGCTGCCGACGCATCTGCAGGGGTCGCTGTCCTTCATCTACCCGGTGGTGGCGATCCTGGTCGATGTCGTGGCCTTCGGCCATCGGCTGCATCTGAGCCAGATTGTCGGCGCCACCGCCATCCTGATCGCCGCCGCCGGCATGAATCTCGGCTGGACGCTCTGGAAGTCGAAGGCGCCCGTCGCGAGCCCGCACCCGATCAAGTGACACAGGCCCGCCGGCGGCCCGGCGGGTCACAATCGCGATCCCGGCTGCCCGCCTGTTCAAAGCGGGCACTTTGCTCTATGCCGCAATCCAACCATCTTCGCCCGGCATAGGCGAAACGCGGGATCGAAGAACCATGAATGACGCAACGCCCCCCAACCGCTGTCGCATCGTGCTGATCGCGCCGCCCGGCGTGCCGGCGGCCCGTATCGCCGCGGCATTCGAAGGCGGCGATGTCGCCTCGCTGATCCTGCCGGAGAACGGCATGGACGAGGGCTCCTTCCAGGCTTTCGCCGAACAGATCGTGCCGGCCGCGCAGGCCGCGGGCGTCGCTGTCGTCATCGCCGGCGATACCCGCATAGCCGGTCGCGTCCAGGCCGACGGCATCCATGTCGAGGTCTCCAAGGCCGAACTCGCCGAGACGATCGAACATTTCCAGGCAAAGATGATGGTCGGCGCCGGCGGCGCCAAGACACGTGACGACGCGCTCGAGCTTGGCGAGACACGGCCCGACTACATCTTCTTCGGCCGCTTCGGCTACGACAACAAGCCCGAACCGCACCCGCGCAACCTGTCGCTCGGCAAATGGTGGGCCGACATGATCCAGATCCCTTGCATCGTCATGGCCGGATCCGACATCGCCTCGGTGGAAGCGGTGGGCGCCACCGGCGCCGAATTCGTGGCACTGTCGAGCGCCGTGTTCGCCGACGCCGCCGACCCCAGGGCAGCGGTCGCCAGCGCCAACGCGCTGCTCGACGAGACCGCGCCGCGTTTCGAGGACTGACGTGCCTTCGGCGACGCTTCCCCTCCAGGCTCTGCTTGCGGTGCTCATGGTCCAGGCAGCGGCCGCGGAGAACATCCCGCTGCCGCAACCCAAGCCGGAAGCCGGCGTGCATACGGACAAGCCGATCGACAAGCCGCTGCCGCAACCCGCCACCACGGCCGAGCCGGCGCCGCTGCCATCGGCCGATGCCATCAACCCCGATCGCTTCGGCGCAAAGCCTGCCGACGCCGCCTATGGCGCTTTCCAGCGCGGGCTATACAAGACGGCCTACAATCTCGCGTTGATCCGCGCGCAAAACGGCGACCCGGCGGCGCAGACGCTGGTCGCCGAGATCCTGTCGCGCGGGCTGGGAGTACCGCTCAATGCCGCGGAAGCGGCGAAATGGTACGCGCTTGCCGCCGAGCAGGGTGTGCCGGAATCGCAGTTCCAATACGCGCTGATGCTGCTCGATGGCCGGTACGTCAAGAAGGACGAGAAAGGGGCCTATGCGCTGATGCAGGCAGCCGCCGAAGCCGGCAACCAGCTGGCGCAGTTCAATTTCGGGCAGATGCTGGTCCAGCAGGACCCCGGCGACGCCGGCCTCGCCAGGGCGGTCTCCTACTACGAGCGTGCCGCCGCCACCGGCCTCGCCGACGCGCAATATGCAATGTCGCAGATCTATGCCAATGGCGTCGGCGGCAAGCCGCGCGACGACGCGCAGGCAAGGCGCCTGCTGGCGCAGGCTGCACGCCAGAATTACGACACCGCGCAGATCGATCTCGCAGCCTGGATGATCGAGGGACGCGGTGGCGGCCGTGACCTGAAATCCGCCTTCGGCTGGATGAAGCGAGCGGCGGAGGGCGGCAATGTCGCCGCGCAGAACCGCCTTGCCAAGCTCTATATGCAAGGCATCGGCACCGATCCGGATCTTGTCCTCGCCGCGGCCTGGTACATCGTCGCCCGCCGCGCCGGTCTCATCGACCCGCAGATGGACGACTTCCTGCAGGGGTTGGATGACGACCAGACCAAGCAGGCGCTGCAGAAGGCGAACCGCCTGCCCTGACCGGGAATCCAGGACCCGGCCATGCAGATGGAGTGGGTGCACCGGGGTCACGGGCTCGGCCTCATGCCCATGCATCTACTCCCTCAGCATCTGCCGAAGGGCGTGATGCGCGTCGCCGATGCGATCGCCAAATCGGTCGGTGCGGTCATCGACCAGAATGCCTGACCCGGCCTTCTTCGGCACCGCATCTCCAGACCCCGCCTGGGTGTTTCATCCCTGCCGCTTGGCCCCAGCCTGCCCCGCTCCCTTGCCTCTTCTGGCGATTTGTGGTCTTGGGAGCCCGAAATCGCTTTCCCAGCGAACATCTCATTCCCGGATCAGATCACTATGGCCAAGATCAATGGCAACGAAATCCGTCCCGGCTACGTCATCGAGCATGACGGCGGCCTGTGGGTGGCGGTCAGGACCAACACCGTCAAGCCAGGCAAGGGCGGCGCCTACAACCAGGTCGAACTGAAGAACCTCATCAACGGCACCAAGCTCAACGAGCGCTTCCGCTCGGCCGAGACCGTCGAGCAGATCCGGCTCGATCTCAAGGATTTTTCCTTCCTCTACGCGCAGGAAGACGCGCTGGTGTTCATGGACACCCAGAGCTACGAGCAGCTCGAATTGGCGAAGGACTTCGTCGGCGATCGCGCCGCCTTCCTGCAGGACGGCATGATGGTCACGGTCCAGCTTTATGAAGAAAGGCCGATCGGCATTTCTCTGCCCGACTATGTGACGCTGACCATCACCGAGGCCGATCCCGTGGTAAAGGGTCAGACGGCCGCGTCCTCCTACAAGCCGGCGGTACTGGAGAACGGCATCCGTGTGCTGGTACCGCCGTTCATCGGCGCCGGCGAACGCATCATCGTCGACACCAACGAAATCACTTACGTGCGCCGCGCAGACTGATGCATGCCGCCCAAAAGTGGCCCCGGTTTTGGGTCACCGACATGCATCAAGACAGCGCTTGAAGCGCAGCAGCAGGAAGAAGCACGATGGCACGCTCAGCCCTTCTCAACGTCATGGTCCAGGCCGCAATGAAAGCCGGCCGCTCGCTGTCGCGCGACTTCGGCGAGGTGCAGAACCTGCAGGTCTCGATGAAAGGCCCTGGTGACTATGTCAGCCAGGCCGACCGCAACGCCGAGGAGATCGTCTTTGCCGAACTGTCGAAGGCACGGCCGGGCTACGCTTTCCTGATGGAGGAGCGCGGCGTGGTCGAAGGCGACGACGGCCAGCACCGCTGGATCGTCGACCCGCTCGACGGCACCACCAATTTCCTGCACGGCATCCCGCTCTTTGCCGTTTCGATCGCCCTGGAACGCCAGGGGCAGATCGTTGCCGGCGTCATCTACAATCCGGCAATGGACGAGCTCTACACCGCCGAACGCGGCGGCGGCGCCTTCATGAACGACCGCCGGCTGCGCGTCGCCGGCCGCATCAAGCTGGTCGATACGGTGATCGGTTGCGGCGTGCCGCATCTCGGCCGCGGCCACCACGGCAATTTCCTCGTCGAACTGCGCAACGTCATGGCTGAGGTCTCCGGCGTGCGCCGCTTGGGGGCCGTCTCGCTCGATCTCGCCTATGTCGCCGCCGGCCGCATGGACGGGTTTTGGGAAACCGGCCTGTCGGCCTGGGACGTCGCCGCCGGCCTGCTACTGATCCGCGAGGCGGGTGGCTTCGTTTCGGATATGGACGGTGGTCAGGACATGCTCGACAACGGCTCGGTGGTCGCCGGCAACGAGGTCATCCAGCGCGCTTTGCTGAAGGCCGTGAAGAAGCCGCTCTCGGCACGCTGACTGACACGCCGCGCTGATGCGCCGCAGTCGCAAAACCGCAATGGAAGCTTGAAATACTGCCCGGCAAGCGCCCAGATCATAGTGCGCGGCGCAGGAACCCGGCAGTGAACGACATCAAGCCCCACCACGACATCCCGTTCATCGGACGCTGGCACTATTCGCGTGCCGAGATGATCGCCGACGGCATCGTCCATGCGGTCGGCATCGTGCTGGCGATCTCGGCGGGTTCGGCGCTGCTGGCGCTAGCGGCGTTTCGCGTCGGGCCGGGCGAATACATCGCCGCTGCCTTCTATGTGGTTTCGCTGCTCACCGTGCTGTCGGTGTCGCTGACCTACAATTTGTGGCCGGTGTCGTCGCCGGCGAAATGGATCCTGCGGCGCTTCGACCATGCCGCGATCTATCTCCTGATCGCCGCGACCTACACGCCTTTCCTGGCTCAGCTCGAAGGCTCGCCGCTGGCGCACTGGATGATTGTCCTCGTCTGGGCCGCTGCAGCGCTGGGCATCGCCATCAAGGTGTTTTTTCCCGGCCGTTTCGACCGGCTGGCGATCGTCTTCTATCTCGCCATCGGCTGGAGCGGCATCGTCCTGGTAAAGCCGCTTGTCCAGACCCTGCCGACGACGTCGATCGCGCTGATCGTTGCCGGCGGCATCGTCTATTCCTGCGGCGTCATCTTCTTTGCCTGGAAGGGATTGCGCTTCCACAATGCGCTGTGGCACGGCTTCGTCGTCACCGGCGCCGGCCTGCATCTGGCCGCCATGGTCGACTGTCTGGTCATCAATCGCCTCTGACACAGGCTTATAGACGCGGCAATATTGCCAAGCGCCATTCAATTTGGTCACAATTCCGTTTAGAGTCGCGGTCTACGTGATCGGCGGCGGCATCGGAAACGGGGCACGGATGGCTTTTCTCAGATCCTTCGGCATGGGCAGACGCTCTGATGTCCTGATCTACGATCCGCATAAACTGTCGAGCCCGCAGGTCTTTCTGCTGACCATGATGATCTTCCTGGTCATCGTCGCCTTCATAGCCGCCATCCTGACCCGCCAGATCTCGACCGCCTTTGGCAGCAATCCCGGCCTCAACGGCCTGATCGTCGGCGTGTTGGTGGTCGGCATCCTCTTGGCCTTCGCTCAGGTCGGACGGCTGTTTCGCGAAGTGCGCTGGGTGAATTCGTTCCGTGCCGGCTCGGAGACCACCGAACCGGTGCTGCTGGCGCCGATGAAGGCGATGATCGGCCGCTCCTCGGCGACGGCCTTCTCGACCAGTTCAATGCGCACCATGCTCGATTCCATTGCCACGCGGCTCGACGAAAGCCGTGACACGTCGCGCTATCTCGTCGGCCTGCTGGTGTTCCTCGGCCTGCTCGGCACCTTCTGGGGTCTGTTGAACACCATCGCCTCGATCCGTGAGACCATCGAATCGCTCGATCCAGGTACGGGCGATGCCGCTGCGGTGCTCGATTCGCTGAAGCAAGGCCTTTCGGCGCCGCTGGCCGGCATGGGCACGGCCTTCTCGTCCTCGCTGTTCGGCCTGTCCGGCTCGCTGGTGCTCGGCTTCCTCGACCTGCAGGCCGGCCGCGCCCAGACGCGCTTCTATACCGAACTGGAAAACTGGCTGTCCTCGGTCACCGATCTGTCGTCCGACATCGTCGTCTCCGACCAGGCCAAGACCGAATCCTCGGACGAGATCCGGGTCTTGTCGGAAAGGCTGCGCAGCATGCAGGAGAATGGCGGCGGCTCCAATCCGCGCGTCGCCACCGCCATGGCCAATCTCGCCGACGGCATTTCCGGCCTGGTCAAGAACATGCGCTCGGAGCAGCAGATCATGCGCGACTGGGTCGAGGCCCAGTCCGACGAGCAGAAGGCGATGCGCAACACGCTGGAAAAGATTGCCGACGCCCTGAAGAAGCCCGGGGTGCATTGACGTGGCGCTGGCGCGTGGACGGCGCACCGATCGCCGCATCGATTACTGGCCGGGCTTCGTCGACGCGCTGTCGACGCTGCTTCTGGCGATCATGTTCCTGCTCACCGTCTTCGTGCTGGCGCAGTTCCTGCTGGGCCGCGAAATCTCCGGCAAGGACACGGCGCTCTCGCGACTCAATTCGCAGATCAACGAGTTGACCCAGCTTCTGGCGCTGGAGCGCTCGACGGCACAGGACAAGGAAGATTCGCTCGCCAATCTGCAGGCTTCGCTGTCGGCGGCGGAAGCGGAAAAGAGCCGGCTCGAACAATTGCTGGCGCAAGGTGCCGGCGCCGGAGACGCCGCCAACCAGCGTGCCGTAGCACTTTCGGGCGAACTCGACAGCCAGCGCCAGATCAGTCAGCAGGCGCTGAGCCAGGTCGAGATTCTCAACCAGCAGATTGCAGCACTGCGCAAGCAGATCGGTGCGCTCGAGGATGCGCTCAACGTCTCCGAAACCCGCGATCGTGATTCCAACACCAAGATCGCCGATCTCGGCCGCCGCCTGAACGTCGCACTGGCGCAGCGCGTCCAGGAATTGAACCGCTACCGCTCCGACTTCTTCGGCCGCTTGCGCGAGATCCTCGCCGACCGCGAGAACATCCGCATCGTCGGCGACCGCTTCGTCTTCCAGTCCGAAGTGCTGTTCCCGACCGGCTCCGAAGTGATCAACGATGCCGGCAAGGTGGAGATGAAGAAACTTGCCGACGCCATCATCGAATTGCAGAAGGAAATCCCGCCCGAGATCAACTGGGTGCTGCGCGTCGACGGCCATACCGACAACAAGCCGCTCTCCGGCACCGGCCGCTACCGCGACAACTGGGAGCTGTCGACGGCGCGTTCGACCTCGGTGGTGAAGTTCCTGATCGAGAACGGCGTGCCGGCCAACCGCCTGGTCGCCGCCGGCTTCGGCGAGTTCCAGCCGCTCGACCCCGCCGACACCGAAGAGGCGCGCAACAAGAACCGGCGTATTGAACTGAAGCTCACCGAACGTTGATCCATCATCACGCGGCATCACGCGAATTTGTTCGCCGGCTCAACTCTAGGGCGTAGAGCAAGGCCGGCAAGGCCTGAAAAGATTATCTTTTTTTAATTACACATCGTCGAATTGCGGTCCTAGCTTCCCCACCTGGGCCGAGAACCGCCGGCGATGAACCCCATCGCGACGCGACGGAACCGGACGGCCCGCAGCCGGAGGGCAGGCGAGACAATCGCCGCCTTCCTCTTCAGGAGGAGAACGCAACGATGCGCTCTTTTATTCCCAGCACCTCGCTTAGAACTGCAACACTCACGGCGGTCCTCATCGCCGTTCCGCTTGCCGGCGCCTATGCCGCGGGCCATCACAGAGGCGCTCTGGACGCCGGCGATCCGACCGACTTTACGGGGCCGCGCGTCGAAGGCCTCATCCAACAGGTTCAAGGCGTCCGCCAGGGCATAGTCGATGCAAGGCAGGCCAACAACATCACGCCCGCCGTCGCCGAACGCCTGGAAATGCGGACGGCCCGCATCAGTCAGGCGGCCGAGAAGATAGCGGCATCGGATCACGGCAGGATACCGGCCGCGCAATACCATGAGCTGCTGCGCCGTCTCGACAATGTCGACCAGCGTCTGAGGGTCGGTATTGGCAGCGATTTCCTGATGGGCGATGGCTCCGACGGCGGAAACTATCCGAACGGCTGAAAGCTTGAACGCCAAGCTCTAGCACTTCGATCTCGCGCATGATTCCTTCCGAGATCCTGCGCCAGGAAAGGACCAACTGGCGCCCTCGGGGCCCCCTCTCCCGCGGGCGTCCTTTTTCCCTCAGCCCAGCTTGCTACCAGCCCAGTTTCCTACCAACCAAGCCAGACGGCAATCAGGGCGACGACCGCCGGCACGGTCTGAATGAACAGTATCTTGCGGCCAACCGTTGCCGCGCCATAGAGGCCGGCAATGGCCACGCACAACAGGAAGAAGACCTTGACCTGAAAACCGGCTGTCCCGAGGTAAAGCCCCCAGATCAGGCCCGCGGCGAGGAAGCCGTTGTAGAGACCCTGATTGGCGGCGAGCACCTTCGAGGCGCTGGCGAATTCCGGCTTCAGATTGAACGCCTTGTGCCCGCGCGGCGTGTCCCACAGCACCATTTCGAGATAGACGATGTAGACATGGATCAAGGCCACCAGTCCGACCAGGATGTTGCCGATCATGTTGTTCCCCCCTTCATACGTCGCCGGCAGCATTTCACGCGTTACCTCACCTGTGCAAGGTGCATCCGCCGCACAGGGCCGCAGGCTTGCAAACGCTTTTGCGTTGGTATCTTTTCGCCCCGTCCTCAATCACGGAAGCCGCCATGTCCTTTCAGAAACTCGATGATCTCGGTCACAAGCTCGAAGCGCTTGAGCATGCGCTGGCCATTCTCGGCGCCGACGAGGCCACCCACATGGCTGTCGGCGGCGGCGAGAAGCGCGCCGAGGCAATGTCGGCGCTGGCCGGCATGTACCACACCAGGGCAACGGCGCCGGAAATCGCCGACTGGCTCGCCGCGGTCGAACAGGAAGCGTTGAGTGAGGAGCAACGGGCCGCGGTCGCCGAATTGCGGCGGCAATACACCAACCTGACCTGCCTGCCGGTCGAGTTCGTCGAACGTCAGACCACCGCGCGCATGCGTTGCGAGCAGCTGTGGCGCGACCTGCGCGCCAAGAACGACTGGGTGGGCTTCCTGCCGGCGCTGGAGGGCGTGGTGGCGCTGGTGCGCGAAGAGGCGGCGCTGCGTGCCGACGTGCTCGGTCTTGCCCCTTATGACGCGCTCATGGAGCAATACGACCCCGGCAACCGCGCCGCCGACATCACGCCTGTCTTCACCGACCTCAAGGCTTTCCTGAAAGGCTTCGTGCCGGAGGCTCTGGCGATACAGGAAGCGCGGCTGCGCAAGCGGCCGCTGAAGCCGCTTTCGGGCACCTATGCGATCGACCGGCAACGCGAGCTCGGCCTTGCCATGATGACGGCGGTCGGCTTCGACCTGACGCATGGGTCGCTGTCGGTGTCGCACCATCCCTTCTGCGGCGGCGTACCGAGCGACGTGCGCATCACCACCCGCTACAAGACCTCGGACTTCCTGTCGGCATTGATGGGCGTGCTGCACGAGACCGGCCATGCGCTGTATGAACAGAACCTGCCGAAGGCATGGGCGCACTGGCCGCTCGGCAAGGCACGCGGCATGGCCGTGCATGAAAGCCAGAGCCTGTTCGTCGAAAAGCAGCTCGGCCGCAACCCGGCCTTCTGGCGCTGGGCGCTGCCGGTGGTCGAAAAGCATCTCGGCGAAGCCTGGTCGCTCGACGACATCCTGCCGCATGTGCACCACGTCGAGCGCGGCCTGATCCGTGTCGATGCCGACGAGGTGACCTACCCGCTGCATGTCATCCTGCGCTACGAGCTGGAGCAGGAGCTCGTCTCGGGCAGGCTGGAGGTGGCAGAACTGCCAGAAGCCTGGGATGCCAAGATGCGCGACTATCTCGGTCTCTCCACCATCGACAATCCGGCCGACGGGCCGATGCAGGACGTGCACTGGCCGGGTGCCGCCTTCGGCTACTTCCCGTCCTACACGCTGGGCGCGATGATGGCGGCACAGCAATGGGCGGCGCTGACGCGTGAGCATCCTGCCGCCGATGACGATCTCGCCAAAGGCAATTTCGCGTCAATCAACGCCTGGCGTCGCGAAAAAATCTGGTCGCAGGGGTCTCGCTGGTCGACACCGGACCTGCTCGAACGCGCCACCGGCGAAAAGCTCGACGCCAGCTATTTCGTCAACCATCTGAAGCAGCGATACGGAGCCGCGTAAGGGCTGTCGGCACATCAGGGGCAGATGTTTGCGACTACTCCGCCGCGCCCCTGAAGGCGCTGGCGCCGGTTTCGAACTGCAGCTTGGCCAGCCGCGCGTAGATGCCGCCCTTGGCGACGAGGCTCTGATGCGTGCCTTCCTCGACGATGCGGCCGCCATCCATGACCAGGATCCTGTCGGCCTTCAACACCGTCGCCAGCCGGTGGGCGATGACGATGGTGGTGCGGCCCTGCATCAGCCGTTCCAGCGCCATCTGCACCAGCGTCTCGCTTTCGGCGTCGAGCGCCGAGGTCGCCTCGTCGAGCAGCAGGATCGGCGCGTCGCGCAGGATGGCGCGAGCGATCGCGACCCGTTGGCGCTGGCCGCCGGACAGTGTCACCCCGCGCTCGCCGACCTGGCTGTCATAGCCTTTCTCGAGCTTGAGGATAAATTCGTCGGCGAGCGCATCCTTCGCCGCCGTCTCGATCTGGGCCTCGCTGGCGCCCGGCCGGCCAAAGCCGATATTGTCGCGCGCGCTTGCCGCGAAGATGGTGACATCCTGCGGCACGATGGCGATGCGTTCGCGGACCGAGACCGGATCGGCTTCGCGCACATCGACGCCATCGATCAGGACCTTGCCGGTTTCAGGATCGTAGAAGCGCAGGATCAGCGAAAAGACCGTGCTCTTGCCGGCCCCTGATGGACCGACGATCGCCACCGTCTCGCCGGGCATGACCTGAAAGCTCAAGCCGTGCACGGCAGCGCGGTCGGGCCTTGCCGGATAGGAGAAGGAGACGTCATCGAAGGCGATCGCGCCCTTGGCGACGGCAGGCAGCGGCTTCGGATCGGCTGGCGCCTGGATTGCCGGCTTCTCAGCCAGGATCTCGGTCAGCCGTTCGGCAGCACCCGCCGCTTGCGCAAGCTCGCCCCAGACCTCGGACAGCGCGCCGAGCGCACCGGCGGCAAACACCGAATAGAGCAGGAACTGGCCGAGCGTGCCTGGCGAAAGATTGCCGTCGAGCACGTCGCGCGAGCCGAACCACAGCACCGCCACGACGGACGAGAAGATGGTGAAAATAGCAAAGAAGGTGAGGAAGGAGCGCGCGAAGATCGAGGCACGCGCCGCCTCGAAAGCGGCTTCCACGGCGCCGGAGAAATGCCCCGTGACGAGCTTTTCATTGGTGAAGGCCTGCAAGGTGCGCACCGCGCCGATCTGTTCGCTGGCATAGGCGGTGGCATCGGCAAGTGTATCCTGCGCCTGCCGCGACTTGCGCCGCACCGAGCGGCCGAAGGCGACCAGCGGCAGCACGATGACCGGAATGGCCGCAATGACCAGGCCGGACAGTTTCGGGCTGGTGACGACCATCATCCCCAACGCGCCAAGGCCGAGAATGACGTTGCGCAGCGCCACCGATGCCGTCGCCCCGACCGCCGACTTGACCTGCGTGGTGTCTGCGGCGAGCCGCGACACGATCTCGCCCGACTGGGCGGTGTCGAAAAAGGACGGCGACAGCGTCGTCACATGGGTAAAGACATCGCGCCTGATATCGGCGACGACGCGCTCGCCGAGCGTGATGACGAAATAGTAGCGGCTGGCCGAGGCGGCCGCCAGCACGGCGGCCATCGCCACCAAGGCTGCGAAATATTCGGCGATGAAGATGGTGTTGGCCGACGAGAAACCATGATCGATCATGCGCCGCACGGCCAGCGGCAGCGCCAGCGTCGTTGCCGCGGCGATGACCAGCGAAATCAGCGCACCGACGACGAGCGTGCGATAATGCGTGATATACGGGAACAGGCGCCTGAGCGGCTTGAGCGAGCGCCGGCGCTCGTCTGCGCTGCTGGTTTGCGCCATTCCTGCGTTTCCTCTAGCCGCCTCTCGGCTATGCGCCTCAATATATGCGCTTGCCGCGGCCTTGTGATTCAATTCCGGCTGATGTATAGGCTCGCCGACCGTTTTAGAAGCCGTGGCTCCTCAATAGCTGCGGCTTCGAGTTTTAAAAAGGGGCGCATCGACGCAGGCTTATGCCCGTCGGCAGCGCCGGCAAGCCAGGAACCGAACCATGAAGACCGACATCCATCCCGATTACCACACCATCAAGGTCGTCATGACCGACGGCACCGAATACATGACCCGTTCGACCTGGGGCAAGGAAGGCGATACGATGAACCTCGATATCGACCCGACCACCCACCCGGCCTGGACCGGCGGCCAGCAGACCCTGCTCGACCGCGGTGGTCGCTTGTCGAAGTTCAAGAAGCGTTTCGAAGGTTTCGGCCTCTAAGCCCGACGACCTTTTTCGCAGATCGGAAAACCCGCCCTCGAGGCGGGTTTTTTGTTGCTCACCTTCCATCGCGTCCTACTCCGCCAACAGTTCCCGCAGCGCCATCCGCTTGTAAGCAACCACCAGCCTGTCGCCCTCTTGCCGGTCGACCGAGATCGCCAGCCGGACGGCGGCCTCGCCCATCTGCCAGACCAGGAACGCCGTGGTTTCCAGCGCCGTCGGATCGGCTGCCGGCCGCAGCCGCTTCAGCACCGCGGTGAGGAATTCGGCGTTGGCCCGGCTGTCGGCGAGTTCGAGTTGGCGCAGCGCCTTGTCGGCCTGCGTGCCCGACCAGATGTCGCGCATCACCGGCTCGGCCAGGAACAGCCCGTAGTAGATATCGACCAGCTCCGAAAACGCTTGGCGCAGGCCTTCGGCGTCGCCGACATCGGCGAGTGCCGCCGAGATGCACGCCTGGCTTTCGGCGGTGTAGCGCTCGGCCAGAGCCCAGACGATCGCCCGCTTGTCCGGAAAGAACTGGTAGAGCGAGCCGATCGACACCCCTGCCCGTTCCGCCACTTCGCCCATGCGCATGGCGTCGCTGCCTTGCTCGGCAATCAGTGCCGAGGCAGCGGCGAGCATGCGTTCGACCCGCTCGCGGCTGCGCTGCTGGCTCGGCGCCCGGCGCGGCGAAGCAATCTGCTCCTGTGACGAAACCGGCGCTGTGTCTTCCATGTCTGTCTCCAGTGCCAACAAAATCGCTTGACTCACAAAATACGAGGATTTATCACGTTTTGCAAATATGAGGATTACTCATGTTTTGAAACAGAGGAAAACAGCCATGAACAACACGACACCAAACCCCATCCTGATCCTCGGCGGCACCGGCAAGACCGGCCACCGCCTTGCCGAGCGGTTGACGGCGCAAGGCGTGCCGGTGCGCATCGGCTCGCGCTCGGGCACCCCGCGCTTCGACTGGGAGGTCCCCGCGACCTGGGGCCTGGCAATGCAAGGCGTCAGCGCCGTCTACATCAGCTACTATCCCGATCTGGCCGTGCCGGGTGCCGCCGAGGTGATCGGCGCCTTCGCCAGGCTTGCCGTACAAAACGGCATCACCCGGCTGGTGCTGCTGTCGGGGCGTGGCGAGGCGGAAGCCCAGCGTTCCGAAGAGATGCTGAAGGCCTCTGGCGCCGACTGGACGATCCTGCGCTGCGCCTGGTTCTCGCAGAACTTCAGCGAAGGCTTCCTTGTCGAGCCCTTGGCTGAGGGTGAAGTGGCTTTGCCGGTCGGCAATGTCGGCGAGCCGTTTGTCGATGCCGATGACATCGCCGACGTCGCCTTTGCCGTGCTGACTGAGCCAGGGCATGTCGGCCAGCTCTATGAACTGACCGGGCCACGGCTGCTGAGCTTCGCCGACGCCGTCGCCGAGATCGGCAGGGTCGCCGGGCGCGACATCCGCTTTGTCAGGATTTCGCATGACGAATTCACCGCCGCCGTGGCCGCGCACGACCTGCCGCCCGAATTCGCCTGGCTGCTCAACGAGTTGTTCACCGAAGTGCTTGACGGCCGCAACGAGACGCTGGCCGACGGCGTCCAGCGCGTGCTTGGCCGTGCACCGAAAGACTTCTCCGTCTACGCAACCGAAACCGCCGCTAGCCGAATCTGGAGCAACTGACATGATCACGAAACTTCTTCCCACCCTTACCATCATTGCCGCAATCGGCTCGGGGGTCGTCGGCGGCGTGTTTTTCGCCTTTTCCAATTTCGTCATGGCGGCGCTTGCTCGACTGCCCGTCCCCAGCGGCATCGCGGCGATGAATTCGATCAACGTCACGGTGATCACCCCGACCTTCATGACGGCGCTTTTCGGTACCGGCCTGCTCTGTCTGGTGCTTATCGCCGCCGCCATCATGGGCTGGAGCCAGTCCGGCTCGTACTGGTTGCTTGCCGGCGCGGTGATCTACCTGATCGGCAACCCGATCGTGACCATGGTCTTCAACGTGCCGCTCAACGATGCGCTCGCCGCCGTCGACCCGGCCAGCAGCAACGGCGCCGCTGTGTGGGCGAACCATCTGAGCCAATGGGTGATGTGGAACCACGTCCGCACCATCACCGCCATCATGGCGATGGCCTGCTTCATTCTCTCATTGCTCTAAGCAACTCCAGGAAAAGTGCCTAGCAGTCCGGGTTTGCGTCAAGACAAAGAGAGAAGCGTTCTGCGAAAAGCAAAAGATCCTGCTCAGGCAGGGTCTTTTTGCGTATGACCCTTGCGGTCGGAATGACCGAGATCGCGATCCGGGTCGATGACRTCGCGGACCAGTTGCTTGAGCTTGGCCGCTTCCGGAAAGCCGCCGTCGCGCTTGCGGTCCCAGACCAGCGTATCATTGCAGGAAATGGTGAAGATGCCGCCGGTGCCGGGCACCAGCGTGACCTCGCCGAGGTCGGTGCCGAAGGTCGACAGCAGCTCCTGCGCCATCCAGCCGGCACGCAGCAGCCACTGGCACTGCGTGCAATAGGTGATGCGGATGGCGGGAAGCTGAGCTTCGCTCATGTCTCTGGCTGGACTCCGCTCATGCCGCGCTGAGCTTGGCCATGGTCTCGTCGTCGACTTCGAAGTTGGCGTAGACGCTTTGAACGTCATCGTCATCCTCGAGCGTGGCGACCAGCTTCATCAGCGACTGTGCCCGATCCTCGTCGACCGGAACGCTGTTCTGCGGCTTCCAGATCGGCTTCACAGATTCAGCTTCGCCGAGCGAGGCCTCCAGCGCTTTCGACACTTCACCGAGATTTTCAAAGGCGCAATAGATCGTGTGGCCTTCCTCATCGGATTCCACGTCATCGGCGCCGGCTTCGATCGCCGCGTCCATCACCTTGTCGGCGTTGCCTACCGATGCCGGATAATAGATCTCGCCGGCACGATCCCACATGAACGACACCGAACCGGTTTCGCCCATCGCCCCGCCGGCCTTGGTGAAGGCGGCGCGCACGTTCGAGGCCGAACGGTTGCGGTTGTCGGTCAGCGCTTCGACGATGACTGCGACGCCACCGGGTCCGTAGCCCTCATAGCGCACGGCTTCGTAGCTCTCGGCATCGCCCATCGAGGCTTTGTTGATGGCGCGCTGGATGTTGTCCTTCGGCATCGACACCGCCTTGGCGTTCTGCACGGCCAGGCGCAGGCGCGGGTTCATCGATGGATCGGGCGTCCCGCTCTTGGCGGCAACGGTGATTTCGCGCGCCAGCTTGGAAAACATTTTCGACCGCACCGCATCCTGGCGGCCCTTGCGGTGCATGATGTTCTTGAACTGTGAATGGCCAGCCATGGCACCCCTGTCGTCTTCTCGGCTAGAGCATCCCGAAGCGAGGCGATCTCACCTCGTCTTCTGCAAAATGCTCGAATTCAAAATTTCAGAGCGTCCCAGGTGCAACTCGTGGAAGCACGGCGTTCTCTGTCGGAATGGCCGGCTTATAGATAAATCGGCTCAATTCGTCCAGCCGCGAGGCCGCTGCAATCGCTCACGCCTCCAGGTCGGACTTCAGCCGGTCGATGATGTTGATCGCATGGCTGGCATACTGGCCGATCCAGCGATCCTACGCGACAGCGACAAACTCCAAGGTCTCGTGACGCGGCTATGCTCCTGCCAACCTCAATGCCCCTCGCCGGACTTCGCTTTTCTCCGTCGCCGCGCCAGCATGTTGAGCCCTTCGACCAAGGCCGAAAAACCCATCGCCGCGTAGATGTAACCCTTGGGCACATGGTAGCCCATGCCGTCGGCGATCAGCGTCATGCCGATCATCAGCAGGAAGCCCAGCGCCAACATGACGATGCTCGGGTTCTTGGCGATGAAATTTGCCAGCGGTCCGGCCGCCAGCATCATCACGCTGACCGCGACGATCACGGCAATGTACATGATGGCGATCTCGTCGGTCATGCCGACGGCGGTGATGATCGAATCTATGGAGAAGACGAGGTCGAGCAGCAGTATCTGGAAGATCGCGCCGGCGAGGCTCATCTGCAGGGTCTCACCCAGCATCGTGTCCTGGTGATCGTCGGGATCGACCGTGTGATGGATCTCCTTGGTCGCCTTCCACACCAGGAACAGGCCACCGGCAATCAGGATCAGGTCGCGCCAGGAGAACCCGTGACCGAAGGCGGTGAACACCGGCGTCGTCAGCTGGACGATGATCGAAATGGTGGCCAGCAGCACCAGCCGCATGATCAGCGCCGCCGAGATGCCAAGCCGGCGGGCGCGCGCCCTTTGCGCTTCCGGCAGCTTGTTGGTCAGGATCGAGATGAAGATCAGATTGTCGATGCCGAGCACGATCTCCAGCACCACCAGCGTCAGCAGCGCGACCCAGGCCGTTGGATCGGACACAAAGTGAAAATGCGGCGCCAGGAATTCGATGAGCTGCATGGAGGTCGTCCCCTCTACGATCTAGAGCAGTGTCGCCGGCAATTAGGTACTGCTTGCGTCCATATCAATGTCACGACCAGAAGGACGGTGCGGTTTCCTCCAGCCGCGGCCCGCGACGAAACGGCGCGATCCTCTCGGTAAGCCCCGTGCGGTCGGAAATATCGACGCCGACGCCGCACAATGTCGCCGGTCCGGTTGCTGCCTCGAAACGCCCTTTCGGCACTTTCGACAGGAACCGGTTGAGCGGTTCCTCCTTGTCCATGCCGAGCGAGGAATCATAGTCGCCGCACATGCCGGCGTCGGAAATGTAACCCGTGCCGCCATTGAGTATCTGGTGATCGCCGGTCGGCTGGTGCGTGTGGGTGCCGACGACAAGACTGGCGCGGCCATCGACGAAATGCGCGAAGCACATCTTTTCCGAGGTTGCCTCGGCGTGGAAGTCGATGATCACGGCATCCGCCTGCTCGCCGAGCGGACAGGCGGCCAGTTCGCGCTCACCGGCCTGGAACGGATCGTCGAGTTCGGGATGCATGAACACCCGGCCCATGATATTGGCGACCAGCACACGCGCACCGCTCTTGGCGATGTAGACGCCGGAGCCGCGTCCGGGCGTGCCCTTGGGGAAATTGGAGGGGCGCAAAAAGCGCTCTTCGCGCGGCGCGAAGGCCAGCGCGTCGCGCTGGTCCCAGACATGGTTGCCGGTGGTGACAACATCGGCGCCCGCCGCGATCGTTTCGCGAAAGATCTCTTCGGTGATGCCGAAGCCGCCGGCGGCATTCTCGCCGTTGACGATGACGAAATCGAGTTTGAAATCGGAGATCAGTCCCGGCAGTTGTTCCCACACTGCCGTGCGTCCCGTTTTTCCAACCATGTCGCCGAGGAAGAGAAGTCTCATATGATCCCGCACCGAATGTCAGCGAAGCAAAAGCTGCATGACGTCTGTGAAAAGATCATGCGTCCATTATGCCTGTCTACAATTTTGGCGAGAAGCGGCGCAACCCACTCTCCGTGAGTATTTCCGGGATGACAACGTCGTGGTCCTCATCCGGCACCAGCCCCACCTCCTGGCAGTTGAAGGCGATGCCGATCAATCTGGGCGGCAGCCCCTTGTCGACCAGCTTGGCGATGGCGCGGTCGTAGTAGCCGGCTCCATAGCCGATGCGATGGCCGCGCGCGTCGAAGGCGGCGAGCGGCACCAGCATCACCGTGGGGTCGAGCACCTCGGCCTCCTCATGCGGGCCGACCGTGCCGAAACCCATCTCGACCATCGGCGCGCCCCGCACGAGCTCGCGAAAGACGATGGTGGACCTGTCGAGGATCGCCGGCAGGCAAAGCCTGGCTCCCTTCTCGCGCAAGGCGAACATCAGCGGCCGGACGTCGACTTCCGAGCGCATCGGCCAGAAGCCGGAGACGATCTGACCCGGCTCGACAGCGAGGTGATCGCGCGCCGTCTCGGCCATTTCGAGGGCGATCTCCACCCGCCAGAATTCATCGAGCGCGTCGCGGCGCCCGAGTGCCTCGAGGCGAAGCTGCTTTTTCAGGTGTTTTGAAGATGTCATGCGCAGACGATAGAAAAGGTCAGATTTGGGTGGAGCTTTAGGAGCGACGTTTTCTACCGCATCATCCACCGAAAGACATGGATGCGTTGCGAAAAGTGACGATCCACACAACCGGTGGAGAGAGCGATCCCGGGAACCTACAAAGTAGGTGGGCGCCGTGTGAGAAAACCCACGGGTCTTCCCAGGGACAGCTCCCTAAGGATCGTTAAGGCCCCGGGGAAAATGTTCTCCTGCCGGGAAGCACAGACCGTCCCGACCAATATAGGCTGCTGGTCGGCTAAGCGCCAGTGAGACAGGCATTCTTTCAGTGGCGGATCCGCGCCCCTCGCCGCCGCCAACAAGGTTCTGCTTGATGCCGGGATAGTGCACGTCGACGATTTTGTGCAGCGTCTCGACGTCGGGAAAGCGGATGTAGTGGAAGAAGCAGCGGCGCAGGAAGGCGTCSGGCAGTTCCTTCTCGTTGTTSGAGGTGATGATGACGATCGGCCTGACCGCGGCGCGAATGGTCTCGCCGGTCTCGTAGACGAAGAACTCCATCCGATCGAGTTCCTGCAGCAAATCGTTGGGGAACTCGATATCGGCCTTGTCGATCTCGTCGATCAGAAGCACGACCTTCTTGCCGGCCGAGAACGCCTCCCAAAGCTTACCGCGCTTGATGTAGTTCCTGATGTCGTTGAAGCGCTCGTCGCCGAGCTGGCTGTCGCGCAGCCGCGACACGGCATCGTATTCGTAAAGGCCCTGCTGCGCCCTGGTGGTAGACTTGACGTGCCATTCGATGAGGTCGAGGCCAAGGGCTGCCGCAACTTGCCTGGCGAGTTCGGTCTTGCCGGTGCCGGGCTCGCCCTTGACCAGCAGGGGCCGTTCCAGCGCGATCGCGGCGTTGACCGCCACCATCAGATCCTTGATCGTACGCATCGCCTTGGTGTCGAAGCCGGTCCCCTTGGCTTCGGCGAACACTTCCTTGATGTCGTCGTTTTCACACATTCCCAATTTGACGTATGCTCTCCTGATAGGAAAGTTCTGAGCTGTCGGGGGCGGCGCGCTTTACTGCGCTTGGTGGCGCGAAGCGGCCAAGGCTGCGAAGTGCATCCCAAAATCGGAGCCGCGTAATGTCAGGACACGCCCTGCAAACCGAAAGCTGCCGGAAGTATGCGGCGACGGATGCCCTACAACATCTTCCTGACCTTTGCCGTATGGCGAACCACGGAAAAGGCCACCGGCGCCAAGGCCTCGCTGATGACGCTCGGCGCCACATTGTGGCTGATCCTGTCGGTCGTGGTCTGACAGTGCGGATACGGGGCACCTATCGCGCAATGAAAAAGGGCGGCCGCAGCCGCCCTTTCGATTCATCCGACGATCGGGTTAGGCCGTCGGCTCGAATTTCAGCGCCACGCCATTGATGCAATAGCGCAGGCCGGTCGGCGGCGGGCCGTCCTCGAAGACATGGCCGAGATGGCTGCCGCAGCGGGCGCAATGGCATTCGGTGCGGACCATGCCATAGCTGCGGTCGACGGTGTTCTCGACCGAGCCCGGCACCGGGTCGTTGAAGCTCGGCCAGCCGGTGCCACTCTCGAACTTCAGCTTGGATTCGAACAGCGGCTGGTCGCAGCCGACGCAGGAAAACGTGCCGGCGCGCTTCTCGTAGAGCAAAGCGCAGCTTCCCGGCCGCTCGGTGCCATGGCCGCGCATGACGGCATATTGCTCCGGCGTCAGCCGGGCGCGCCATTCGGCGTCGGTGCGGGTGACGGGGTAGGTGTGGGTGTCCATTTGATCTCCTCAGCCTTGCCGGCTCGTTGTTGATTGCAACCTCATATTCGCACCAAGATAGGCATTTGTTACGAGGTTTGCCCGCATTTTCGATCGTGCCTTCACGCGATGGCTGCAAGATAGCGCGCGACCGATATATCGAATGCCGCTTTTGCGTCCCCAATCACATTCTGGTTCCACCATGCGCCGTAGATGTGGTTGAACTGGAAGGGCTCCAATGCCTTCGCGATGCGGCGGACGGCGGCTGCGTTGAGCGGGATATAGTTGGGATAGCTGTACATGAAGCTGACATGGCGGCGCGTCGGCGTTACCTGCAATATGTCGCCGGACAGCAGGGCGTTGCCGCCATCGCGTTCCCAATGGAGCACCTGGCCGCCGGCAAAGTGGCCACCGCAGCGGACAAGTGTCAGCGAAGGGTTGATAGGCAACGTCTCGCCCTCCCAACTGACGATCGCCTTGTGCGGCCGCATGATCCATTGGCGGTCATCGGCGTGGAGAAAGATCGGCACACCGCCAAAAGCCTCGCTCCACTCGACCATCACCGAATAATAGTGGCAGTGCGAGATGGCTATCGCTGTCAGGCCGCCACGGCGGTTGATCTCGGCCACCGCCTCGTCGCTGACCATCGAGATGCAGTCCCACAGCACATTGCCGTGCGGCGTCTGCGCCAGCAACGCGCGCTGGCCGATGGCGAAGCGCGGCTCGATGCCGAAGGCGAGAACGCCGGCATCGTCCTTGACCACGACCCGGTTTCCGTCGGCGAGCTCTTCCGGTGTGATCCAGGCCTGGCCTTCCCAGCGCACATATTGCCGCTCGTCCTCGCAGATCGGGCAGCGGTTCGGCGGTGCCTTCGTTGCCGCGAACTGGACGCCGCATTGCAGGCAGAGAAAGCAGGTCATCGTTTTTCCTGTCTGTTCAATGCTTCCTTGAAAGCTGCCTGGTCGCGCCTTCGAGCCCGGCCAGCGTCAGCGGGAACATGCGGCCGCCGAAGACGTCGCGGATCATGGCAATCGAATGGGTATAGCCCCAGTTCTTCTCGTTCTCGGGGTTCAGCCATACCGCGTTGGGCCATTGCTGCAACAGGCGGCCGAGCCAGACGGTCCCGGCCTCCGGGTTCCAGTGTTCCACCGAGCCGCCGGGTAGGGCGATCTCGTAAGGGCTCATCGAGGCGTCGCCAACGACGATCACCTTGTAGTCCGGCCCATATTTATGGATCAGGTCGAAGGTCGGGATCGTCTCGGCATGACGGCGGCGATTGTCCTTCCACACGCCCTCATAGAGGCAGTTGTGGAAATAAAAATATTCGAGCTGGCGGAATTCGGCGCGGGCGGCCGAAAACAGCTCTTCGACGCTCTTGATGTGGTCGTCCATCGAGCCGCCGACATCGAAGAACATCAAGAGCTTCACCGCGTTGCGCCGTTCGGGCCGCGTTTGTACGTCGAGATGTCGGCGACATAGGCCGCCGTGCCTTCGAAACGCATTGTTGCTCCTTAGAGTGGTTCGCCGTTTCACGGAAACGTCGAACCGCTCTATCTCTTTGTTTTGACGCAATTMCGGACGGAAACCCTAGCGCGTGACGGCATTCCAACGGTGCTGCGAAAAGCCGCAGCTGAAGGGGTCAGAATCGCGAGGCGGTACATTGCGGGGCAAAGGTAATCCCATGCTTGAGATCAGGCCGATCGGACTACGTCGGAAGCCCCGCGAGTCGAAAGTARGTGCGCACGCGCCACCAGTCGCGGTCGCGAAGTCGCAGGAAACCCGGCGCAGAATTCTCGAAGGCCTCGCCCTTTATGAGTCCATTCTTTCGACGAAAGATCTTGAAAAGCTCGGCGGATTGAAACCGACTGTGAGTGGTTTCAAGAAGCTGACCCGTACCGGAAGCGATGCGCTTCGCGGCCCCAACGTCGATCTGAGGCCGCGACTCCAAGCAGAGTTGCAACGCCTCGCCATTCTTCACGAAACAAAGGAATTGCTAAAGAAGGCAAGCCCCCGCGGCACGGCTCAAGGCAAACGAAAGCGAGCAAAAACTCACGTTGCCAAGGAGCTTGTCAAGGAGGTGGAGGAATTGCGGGCGCTTCTGGCTCTCCGAGACGCCGACAACATGAGTCTTCTCAAGCAGCTCGAGGATGCTCGCGCCAATGAGGCTGCAGTTCGCAAGAAGCTGGCCGCGCTGCGCCTACACCATTCCTAGAGCGGCCTTGTAAAGATCGAGAATCGCCTCTTCCTCCTGGCGCTCGGCTTGGTCCTTCTTGCGGAGGCGGATGATCGTCCGGATCACCTTGGTGTCGTAGCCGCGGCCCTTGGCCTCCGCCATGACCTCCTTGATGTCGTCAGCCAGCGTGGCCTTCTCCTCTTCGAGCCTCTCTATCCGCTCGATAAGTTGCCTCAGTTCTGCAGCTGCAACCGTACTTTGTGGGGATGTCTCGTCCATGTTTTCCTCGTCGATTGACTTGTAACTCGGCATCGATGTTGCGGCTGCCGATTCCGCGCCGGGGACATCTGCAGGAGCCTTTCTATCAGGACGTTCCTGATAGAACCCAATTACCGCAACAGGTTGTATTCATTGCAAAGAGCTTATCAGGATGCCGCCGCGAATGTGTGAAACTCGTCGGAGATGGTCTTCTTCTCTTCCTCGAGCCGCTCGATGCGCTCGATGAAGGCACGCAGCTGGCCGGCGGCAACAGTCTGGCTGGTCTCGGTGATATCGTCGGCCATGTTTTCTCCACATCGTTTCTGCGCCGCGACTCGGGGGACTACGGCGGCAAATTTGAGCCGGTTCGATGCCCGACCGGCGGCGGCGGGTCAAGCTGTTATCGAACAAGCCACAGGGGCATGATCCCGAAAAGTGGGTACCGGTTTTCCCTGGAGTTCATACCCCAACACAGAGATGGAGCCCCAACCCGATTCCATCGGGATGGAACACGCTCCAGGCTGCCGACAGAAGCCGACAGCCTGCCCGTTCTTTGCCAGCTCTCAATTGAAGGCGATCAGCAGATCCTTGGCATCGATCTGGTCGCCGGCCTTGACCAGCACCTCGGCGACCGTGCCGTCGCGCTCGGCGTGCAACGCCGTCTCCATCTTCATCGCCTCGATGGAAAGCAGCACGTCACCGGCCTTCACGGCGTGGCCAGCGGCAACCGAAAGCGCCGAGACGACGCCAGGCATCGGCGCGCCGACATGCGCCTCGTTGCCCGGCTCGGCCTTGCGGCGGGCCTTGACGGCGGACGCGCCATGCGCCCTGTCGGGTACCTTAACGCGGCGCGGCTGGCCGTTGAGCTCGAAGAACACGGTGACCATGCCCTTGTCGTCGACATCGCCGATGGCCAGACAGCGCACCACCAGCGTCTTGCCCTTCTCGATGTCGACGAAGATCTCGTCTTCGGGTTTCATGCCGTAGAAATAGGTCGGCGTCGGCAGGACGCTGACCGGGCCGTAGGTCTCCTGCGCGCCGGCGAAGTCGGAAAACACTTTCGGATACATCAGCCAAGAGGCGAATTCGAACTCCGAGAGCTTGCGCTCGAGCTTCTCCTCGATCTCCTTGCGGCTGGCCTTGAGATCGGCCGGCTTGAGCAGCGAGCCCGGCCGCACCGTGATCGGCTTGTCGCCCTTCAGCGCCTTCTTCTGCAGTGCTGCCGGCCAACCGCCGGGCGACTGCCCGAGATCGCCGCGCAGCATCGAGACGACCGAATCCGGAAAGGCGATATCCCTGGCCGGATTTTCGACATCGGCGACAGTCAGGTCCTGGCTGACCATCATCAATGCCATGTCGCCGACGACCTTGGACGACGGAGTCACCTTGACGATGTCGCCGAACATCAGGTTGACGTTGTGGTAGGTCTGCGCCACCTCGTGCCAGCGTGTCTCGAGCCCGAGCGAGCGCGCCTGTTCCTTGAGATTGGTGAACTGGCCGCCCGGCATTTCATGCAGGTAGACTTCCGAGGCCGGTCCCTTGAGGTCGCTTTCGAACGCGGCGTACTGGTTGCGCACAGCTTCCCAGTAGAACGAGATCTTACGAATCCATTGCGAGTCGAGGCCGGGGTCGCGCTCGGTGCCTTTCAGCGCCTCGACGATCGAGCCAAGGCAAGGCTGCGATGTGTTCCCGGAGAAGGCATCCATCGCCGCGTCGATGGCGTCGACGCCGCTCTCCACCGCTGCCAGCACGGTCGCTGCGGAGAGGCCCGACGTGTCGTGGGTGTGGAAATGGATCGGCAGGTCGGTCGCCTCGCGCAGCGCCTTGAACAGCACGCGTGCGGCGGAAGGCTTCAACAGGCCGGCCATGTCCTTGACGGCGATGATGTGGGCGCCGGCAGCCTGCAATTCGCCGGCCAGGCCGACATAGTATTTGAGATCGTATTTGGCTCGCGCCGGGTCGAGTATGTCGCCGGTGTAACACATCGCCGCTTCGATCAGCTTGCCTTCGGCGCCGACCGCGTCCATGGCGACGCGCATGTTCTCGACCCAGTTCAGGCAGTCGAACACCCGGAACAGGTCGATGCCGCCGCTGGCCGCCTGCTTGACGAAATGCTGCACGACATTGTCGGGATAATTGGTGTAGCCGACACCATTGGCGCCGCGCAGCAGCATCTGCAGCAACAGATTGGGCGCTGCCTCGCGCACCAGCGACAGCCGCTCCCATGGGTCCTCGGTGAGGAAGCGCATGGCGACGTCGAAAGTGGCGCCGCCCCAGCATTCGAGCGACAGAAGCTGCGGCAGGGCGCGCGCATAGGTGCCGGCGATGCCGGCGATGTCATGCGTGCGCACACGCGTGGCCAGCAGCGACTGATGGCCGTCGCGCATCGTCGTGTCGGTGACCAGCACCTCCTTTTGGTCGCGCATCCAGGCGGCGAACTTTTCCGGTCCGAGCACGTCCAGCTTCTGCTTGCTGCCGCCCGGCACATTGCCGTTGAGGTATGGCACGATGGGTGCGGCCGCGTCGGCCTTCGGCTGCGGCCGGCCGCGCGCCTCGGGATGGCCGTTGACCGACACGTCGGCCAGATAGTTGATCAGCTTGGTGGCGCGGTCCTGGCGCTTCACCTGCTGGAACAGTTCCGGCGTCGTGTCGATGAACTTGGTCGTGTAGGAATTGTCGGCGAAGCTCGGGTGGTTGATGATCGCTTCGAGGAAGGTGAGGTTGGTGGCGACGCCGCGGATGCGGAACTCGCGCAAGGCCCGGTTCATGCGGGCGATGGTCTCGGCCGGCGTCGGCGCCCAGGCCGTCACCTTCTCCAGCAGCGGATCGTAGAAGCGGGTGATGACCGCGCCGGAATAGGCGGTGCCGCCGTCGAGGCGGATGCCGAAGCCGGTGGCGCCACGATAGGCGGTGATGCGACCGTAGTCGGGAATGAAATTGTGCTCGGGGTCTTCGGTGGTGATGCGGCACTGCAAGGCATGGCCGTTCAGCCGGATGTCCGTCTGCGCCGGCACGCCCGATTCCGGCGTGCCTATGGCGAAGCCGTCGAGGATGTGGATCTGCGCCTTGACGATGTCGATGCCGGTCACCTGCTCGGTGACGGTGTGCTCGACCTGGATGCGCGGATTGACCTCGATGAAATAGAACTTGGCGGTATCGGCATCCTGCAGGAACTCGACCGTGCCGGCACCGATATAGCTGGTCTCGCGCGCAATCTTCAGCGCGTAGCCGCAAAGCTCCTCGCGTTGCGACATTTCGAGATAGGGCGCCGGCGCCCGCTCGACGACCTTCTGGTTGCGGCGCTGGATCGAGCAGTCGCGCTCGAACAGGTGCACGGCATTGCCATGCGTGTCGCCCAGCACCTGCACCTCGACATGGCGGGCGCGTTCGATCAGCTTTTCGAGATAGACCTCGTCCTTGCCGAAGGCGGCTTTCGCCTCGCGCTTGCCTTCCATGACCTCGCGGGCAAGATCGGCCTCGGAGCGGATGGCTCGCATGCCGCGCCCGCCGCCGCCCCACGATGCCTTCAGCATCACCGGATAGCCAATCTCCTTGGCCAGTGTCTTGACCGCCTCAATGTCGTCCGGCAACGGATCGGTGGCGGGGATCACCGGCACGCCGACCTCGATCGCCAGATTGCGCGCGGCAACCTTGTTGCCGAGCCGGCGCATCGTGTCCGGCTTCGGGCCGATGAAGGTGATGCCGGCGACCGCGCAGGCTTCGGCGAATTCGGGACTTTCCGACAAAAGCCCGTAGCCGGGATGGATGGCATCGGCGCCTGAAAGCCTGGCGACGCGGATCACCTCCTCGATCGACAGGTAGCTTTCGATAGGTCCCATGTCGCGGGTCAGGTGCGGTCCGCGCCCGACCTGGTAGCTCTCGTCGGCCTTGAAGCGATGCAGCGAGTACTTGTCCTCCTCGGCCCAGATCGCCACGGTTTTGAGACCAAGTTCGTTGGCCGCGCGAAAGACGCGAATGGCGATTTCGGATCGGTTGGCGACGAGGATCTTCGTAATGGCCAAGGACGAACTCCGGACAGTGTCGGGGACGAAACTGGCGTCATGATTAGCGCGAAAATGCTGCAGTGCAAACAAAATTGACGTTGAATTAAATCGATTGAAACGGAATCTTTGCGCCAAAGTCGGTCGCATTCGGTCGAACGCGCAAGAAAGCCCCGGCGCGGCCATTCAAGGCCTGATCTTTTTCCGGCTAAACGCCGGCTTTATCGGCTTGCCGGATCGTCCGGAAGGGAGCGGGGCTCAAACGAAAAATGCCCGGCGCAAAGCGCCGGGCATTCCGTAGAGATCAAGGCCGACAGGCTTACATCTTCTGGATGTAGGTGTACTTGCCGTCGTCGCCCTTCTTCCATTCGTACATGACGTAGCCGGGCAGCGTCGGGTCGCCCTTGGCGTCATAGGACAGGTCGCCGAGCACGGTCTTGAACGGGCCATTCGCATGCAGCGCCTTGGCAACTTCCTGCGGGTCGTTCGACTTGGCGGCTGCTGCCGCTTCCGAAAGCGCCTGCACGGCAGCGTATGCGTAGAGCGTGTAGGCTTCCGGCTCGAAGCCCTGCGCACGGAACTTCTCGACGAGTTCCTTGTTCGCGGGGATCAGGCGCGGATCCGGGCCGAAGGTGTTGAGCGTGCCCGCAACCGCGTCGCCCGCGATCGAAGCCAGCTCGTTCGACACGATGCCGTCACCGGAAACCAGCGTCGCCTTGAGACCCTGGTCGGCCGCCTGGCGGATGATCAGGCCGGCTTCGGTGTGCAGACCGCCCCAATAGATGATGGAGACGCCGGCTTCCTTCATCTTGGCGATCAGTGCCGAGAAGTCCTTGTCGCCGACATTGATGCCTTCATACATGACTTCCGTCACGCCCTTGGCGTTCATCGCCTTCTTGGTTTCGTCGGCAAGGCCCTGACCGTAGGTGGTCTTGTCGTGCACGACGGCGATCTTGGCGTCCTTGAAGTTTGCGGCGAGATAAGCGCCGGCAATGCTACCCTGCTGGTCATCGCGTCCGCAGGTGCGGAACACGTTCCACAGGCCGCGCTCGGTGAACTGCGGGTTGGTAGCAGCCGGGGTGATCTCGACGATGTTGTTTTCCGCATAGACTTCGGATGCCGGGATCGAGACGCCCGAGTTGAAGTGGCCGACCACGAACTTGACGCCGTCGCCGACGAACTTGTTGGCGACCGAGATGCCCTGCTTCGGATCGGAGACGTCGTCGCCAACCTCGAGCTTGATCTGCTCGCCATTGATGCCGCCCTTGGCATTGATGTCGGCGACAGCCGCTTCCGCACCCTTCTGAAGCTGTGCGCCGAAGGCTGCGTTCGGACCGGTGATCGGACCGGCAACGCCGATCAGTACATCAGCCCACGCGCTGCCGCCGAACGCGACGAGCGCGGTCAGGGCGACGGCGGACAAAAGTGATTTTTTCATTTAAACGCTCCCATTTACGGAGTGGGCGTGGATGAAGCTTTCATGCGATGCCCACCCTTATCGCAGAAAGCATAGTTTGCCGATTTTCAGGCACTTGTCACGCCGATTCATCCCCGAAGCGGCGTTAATGATGAACCTCAGCCTTTCGGCTTCCAGCTCAAGATTGAAGCTCTTTCGTAGAGCCAATTATACTGCGTCACCATCTGGTTTGTTCGTGTGTATTGATAGCCGACGAAGCCAAGGATCATCAGCACGATGGTGTCGACGATATAGTAGTGCAGCGAGAACATCGTGCCGCCGAACAGCGCGTGATGGATGAAGCGGATGCCGATGCCGAGGCCCAGCATATAGACGAACAGATGGATGAAGCTGCGCCATGTCTGGGCGCTGGCCTTGCCCGTCATCCAGGCCGCCCAGCCGCCGAGCAGGCAAGTGACGAAGAAGAACTGCCAGATCGACGGCTCCTCATAAAGAATGCCCTGCATGGTGAAGTCTCCCTAGCATGATCCCGAAAAGTTGCAGACTTTTCGGACAAGGATCATGCGACAAACAAACAACTTGGAGCGGAATATCGGATGCACACGTTCCGCTCCAAACTCAGTGGTGTCCGCCTTCGAGATAGGCAGCGCGCACTTCCGGATTGGCGAGCAGTTCCTTGCCGGTGCCGCTCATCGTCACATTGCCGTTGACCATGACGTAGCCGCGCGTGGCGAGCTTGAGCGCGCCGAAGGCGTTCTGCTCGACCAGGAACACGGTCAGCCCCTGGGTGCGGTTCAGTTCGCGGATGGCGTCGAAGATCTGCTTGACGATCAGCGGCGCCAGACCCAGCGACGGTTCGTCGAGCAACAACAGCTTCGGCCGCGCCATCAGCGCACGTCCGATCGACAGCATCTGCTGCTCGCCGCCCGACAGCGTGCCGCCGCGCTGGGCGATACGCTCCTTGAGCCGCGGGAACAGCGTGAACACCTTCTCGACGTCCTCGTCATAGTGCTTGAGGTTGTCGAGGCTGGCGCCCATTTGCAGGTTTTCCATCACCGTCATGCGCGGGAAGATGCGCCGGCCTTCGGGCGATTGGGCGATGCGCATGCGCGCGATCTCGTGCGTCGGCATCTGGGTGATGTCGGTGCCGGCAAAGGTGATGGTGCCGGCCCGCGCACGAGGCGCGCCGAAGATGGTCATCATCAGCGTCGACTTGCCGGCGCCGTTGGCGCCGATCAGCGCCACGATCTCACCCTGGTTGACGGTGACATCGACACCGTTCAGCGCCCGGATGTTGCCGTAGTAGGTCTGCACGCCCTTGATATCGAGCAGCGTTGTCCCGGCCATCACTTGCCCCCTCCGCGCTTGCCCGCCGCAGGCTTGGCGGCCGCAGTCTTTCCGGAAGCCGCACTTGCGGTCTTCCCGGAAGCATGGCTGGTCGCCACTTTGCCCGCGTCGACGCGGCGCGAGAATTCCGTGTCCTTGCCCTGGCCGAGCAGCTTGGCCTGCTTGACCCATTCCTCACGCGCGATGCGACCATCGAAGGCAAGATAGGCCTCGGCGGCCTCGACGTCGGCCTTCTTCCACCCGCCGATCTGGTCGAAGTGGAAGATACCGTGCTCGTTGAGCTTCTTCTCGTTGACCGTACCGATGCCCTTGATGCGGGTCAGATTGTCGGCCTTGCCGCCGCGCGGTGCCGCCAGCCGGTTGGAGATTTCCCCAGCCTTCGCCGCCGGAGCCTTGGCTGCCGGCTTTGCCGGTGCGGGCGCTGCGGTCGACTTCACTGCCGTCCCAGTTGCCGCCTTTGACGCTGATTTCGGAGCAGGCTTTGCCTTTGCCGCTGGAGCGGGCTTCGCCGCCGGTACGGCGGCCAGCGAGGCCCCCTTGTTTGCCGCTGCGAGCGATCTTGCGTCGACCTGCGCCGCCTTGGAGGCGCCTTTCGACACGGTGACCCGCTCGCCCTCGCTATGGCCGACCGTGTCGGTCACCGGCCCGGCGAGATACGAGGACGATGTCCCTGGACCGTGCGCGGCATCAGGCCCCGTATCGAGCTGTTCGATGACGTCTTCGTCGCCGACTTCGGTGAGGACCGCCTCGACTTCCTCGTCGTCGACGCCGAGATAGGCGGCAATAACGCGCGGATCGGTGCGCACCGATTGCGGATTGCCGTCCGAGATCTTGCGGCCATACTCCAGCACCACGACGTGATCGGATATCTGCATGACCACCGACATGTCATGCTCGATCAAAAGGATCGAGGTGCCTGATGTGTTCTTGATGTCGATCAGCAGTTCGTTGAGCGATGCCGATTCCTTCGGATTTAGGCCGGCCGCCGGCTCGTCCAGGCACAGAAGCTCTGGACCCGTGCACATGGCGCGGGCGATCTCGAGGCGCCGCTGCGCACCGTATGGCAGGTCGCCGGCCGGATCGTCGGCGCGGTCGACGAGATCGGCCTTCTCCAGCCAGTGCCTGGCAAGCTCGACCGATTCGGCCGAGGCCTTGCGATAGCCGCTGAAGCCGAACAGGCCAAGCACCGTATAGCCCGAGGCCTTCATCAGCTTGTTGTGCTGGGCAACCAAAAGGTTCTCCAGCAGCGTCATGCCCGAGAACAGGCGGATGTTCTGGAACGTGCGCGCCACCTTGGCGCGCGCCGGGATCTCGTGGTTGGGCAGACGTTCGAGCAGATAGCTCGAGCCGTCGTTACGGTTGAGCGTGATCATGCCTTCCGACGGCTTGTAGAAGCCGGTGATGCAGTTGAACACGGTGGTCTTGCCGGCACCGTTGGGTCCGATCAGCGCGGTGATCTCGCCACGCTTGGCGGTGAAGGACAGGTCGCCGATGGCGACCAGGCCGCCGAACTTCATCGACAGGTGCTCGACCTGCAGGATGGCCTCGTTCATGGGTGTGCTCGCATTCATCAGCCGTGGCCCTCCTTGGTGAAGGAACTGGAGACAGCCCTTCGCTCCTTGAGGAAGGCGGTCGGTTCGCGACTGCCGACGAAGCCGCGCGGCTTCCACAGCATGACGATGACCATGGCCATGCCGAACAGAAGCATGCGGTAGAGTTCGGGAGTGAAGTCCGGCCCGAAGATCTGCTTGAGGAAGTCGAGTTCGCGCAGCGCCTCGGTGCCGCCGATCATTACCATTGCGGCAACCGCTATGCCGACCAGCGAACCCATGCCGCCGAGCACGACGATGGCCAGGATGATGGCCGATTCCAGGAAGACGAAGGATTCCGGGCTGACGAAGCCTTGCCGCGCGGCAAAGAACGAGCCGGCGAAGCCGCCGAACATGGCGCCGGTGGCAAAGGCCGTAAGCTTGGTCGTCGTCGTGTTGATGCCCAGGGACCGGCAGGCGATCTCGTCCTCGCGCAGCGCTTCCCAGGCACGGCCGACCGGTAGGCGGCGCAGCCTGATGGTGACGAAGGCGGTGAGCAGGCACAGGCCCAGGATCAGATAATAAAGGAAGATCTTATAGTAGGCACCTGACTGAGCGATGTGCAGCACCTTGGCTATGTAGTTCGAATCCGACACGTTGAAGGACATCAGGCCGAAGAAGCTGACCTTGGGAATGCCGGAAATGCCGGCCGACCCGTTGGTGACCTCACGCCAGTTGATCAGCACCAGGCGGATGATCTCGCCGAAGGCCAGCGTCACGATAGCCAGATAGTCGCCACGCAGGCGCAGCACCGGGAAGCCGAGCAGCACGCCCCAGAGGGCGGCCATGGCGCCAGCGGCTGGCAGCAGGATCCAGAACGACAGGCCGTATTCGGTGGCGAGCAGCGCATACGCATAGGCGCCAAGTGCATAAAAGGCGACGTAACCGAGGTCGAGCAGGCCGGCGAGGCCGACAACGATGTTCAGGCCCCAGGCCAGCATCACATAGATCAGGATCTGGATGCCGAAATTATCGACCCATTTCAGCGAGCCCTGCAGCCCTCCGACAATCGACCACGCGTTCAGCGACAAAACCGTGACCACGAGGATCGGGTACAGCACAAGCGCGGCAATGCCGAGCTTGGTGAAGTTGGCGTGGATGAAGGCCCTGAAATAGTAGATCACGCTGGCCAGCACATAGATGATCGCCAGGGCGCGCAGGAATTGCAGATAGCCGGCCGGTTCTGCTCCGACCCATCCGGCGAGCGAGTTGTTAAAAACGAACAGCAACACCGCCGCGATGACGGCCGCGATGAACCACGGCACCTGGAAGAAGCGCGACGCCACGCTGCCCGGCAACAGGCCGGTGGCGACGTCGGCGATCTTCTGGTTGGCCATGAAGGGCTGGCCATAGGCGACATAGAGGAAGCGTCCGACAGCCGTGGCGACCACCACGCCGGCAAGCAAGCCCCAGCGCGTGGTGACGACCAGTTCATTGGAGATGTTCTGGCCGGTCTTCAGGCCAATGAACAGCACGAACAGGCCGAGCGAAATGGCGCCGGCATAGAAGCCTTCCTTAAGGCCGCGTTGGACAGGGCTGGCGACGACGTCGCTTTCCGGAGATACGGTAACCGCCATGATCTCAGACCTTTTCGACTTCTGGCCGGCCCAGAATGCCGGAAGGCAGGAAGATCAGCACGATCGCCAGGATCGAGAACGCCGCGACATCCTTGTAGTCGATCGAGAAATACGCCGACCACATGCTTTCGATGAAGCCGATCATCAGCCCGCCGAGCACCGCGCCCGGCAGCGAACCGATGCCGCCCAGCACCGCCGCCGTGAACGCTTTGACACCCGGCGTGAAGCCGTCCGAGAAGGCAATGACGCCGTAGTACATCAGGAACAAGGTGCCAGCGACTGCGGCGAGCGCCGCACCCATGATGAAGGTGATCGAGATCGTGCGGTCGACGTCGATGCCGAGCAGTGCGGCCATCTTGCGGTCCTGCTCGCACGCTCTTTGCGCTCGACCCAGCGATGTCCTGTTGACCAGGTACCAGAACAGCGCCAGGAGCGCCGCCGTGACGAGCACGATGATGATCTGCTTCAGCGACACGCTGATGCCGTTGATGTTGTAGACCTGGCTGACCATCGGCGGGATCGGCTTGTTGCGCGGTCCTTGCGTCACCTGGACGAAGTTCGACAGCGCGATCGACATGCCGATCGCGGTGATCAGCGGCGCCAGCCGGAACGAACCGCGCAGCGGCCGGTAGGCCACCTTCTCGATCGTCCAGTTGTAGAGGCTGGTGAGCAGCATCGCCACGATCATCATGACCAGCAGCGCGATGACGACGGGCACCGAATAGAACAGTGCACCGAGGACGAGGAAGACGATCAGCGCCGTGAAGGCGCCCACCATGAAGATGTCGCCATGGGCGAAGTTGATCATGCCGATGATGCCGTAGACCATCGTGTAGCCGATCGCGATCAGCCCATAGATCGATCCCAGCGTCAGCCCGTTGATAAGCTGCTGGACAAAGTACTGCATGTGTACGTGGCTCCCCTGGAATGTCGCCCATGCAGACGCATTCCTTTTCGTATTTCCCCTAGTCGTAAAGTTTCGAGCCCGGATTGCAACGTCATTTTTCAACCGTCATGCGTGTTTTGCCGGCACGCCGTTCGATTGCCCGTTTTTCCCATCCGGCCCCTTGGACTATCGCGGACCCTACCATTGGCATAACGCAATGTCTTTGACGATTCGACCACATCATGCGCCCCATTTCGAAGAAATCACCGTCAAAACTAGGTGATGAGAGGAATCGTTGCGTTCCTGACACGATCCGTTTTTCGTTCCGTTGCTTTCCCCTGGGTCAGGATTCCCCTTAGCTGACCACAAAACTATGCGCGAACCGGATCGTGGTCGTCGATGAAGCTGGTGTTCATCCGGTCATCGGCGACCGGCCGCCGATCAAGGCAACGATGGCGCCTCGGGACTCAGTAGGCGGATCCGCCGCTCTCGCTCAGGACATGCCGCTCGGTGCCATCAAGCGGAGGATTGAAGACGCTGACCAGGATCATGTCGCCGGCGGCATCGGCACGCAGATAATGATCGTCATGTTCATCGAGCACATAGATCGTGCCTGGCTCGATACGATGCACTCCACCGGACATGTCTTCGACCTCGCCGGCGCCGGCGATGCAGTAGCAGGCCTCGAAATGCCGTCGATAGTGGAGGCGCGATTCGCTGCCTGCACGCACAACGGTGTGGCAGACGGTGAACCCCATGCCGTCCTTTTGTGTCAGCAGGCGGTGGCTGGTGCCATTGCCCCAATCCACGAAGAAGTCAGATTTTTCTACATCAGCCAATTGTCTGGTGAACATGATCGTTTTCCCTGCATATCGTCAAAAGCGCGGAATCTTCGGTTGCATCTGGGCTTGCCCCGAAGTCCGATTGCAGAAATGCCGCAAGGTATGCGCGTCTTCAAATGATTGCTTCTCACCCGATATGTTAGTAAATTTTACATATGGACTACATCCCGCTGAACGCCGTCCGTGCTTTCGAGGCCGCTGCGCGCCATCTCAGTTTTTCCGCTGCCGCAGAGGAGCTGCACGTCACTCACCCGGCCATCAGTCACCAGATAAGGCGGCTGGAGGAGTGGTTGGGCGTGCCGCTCTTCCATCGCGATGCGCGCAAGGTACGGCTGACGGATGCCGGAGTTATCCTCCAGACCTCGGCGAGCGGGGCACTTGCCGAACTCGGCGCCACATGCCGGCGTATCAGGCGCAATGCGGCCGTCGCGACCGTATCGGTAGGCTGCATACCTTCCATTGCCAGCCGTTGGCTCGTGCCCCGCCTGCCGGACTTCACCGCCAGCCATCCCGATATCGGGATGCGGGTGGCCTATGCCCGGGCAGAGGAAAGGCTCGGCGATGGTGAGAACGACGTGCTGATCACGCTTGGGGCTGATTCCACTCCTGGCGTCACCAGCCTCAAGCTGTTTTCACGCCTGAACCGACCGGTGTGCAGCCCCTACTATTTCGCCGGCAAGGACCATCTGCGAACAGCCGCGGGAATAGCGGGCGCGGACCTGCTGCATGACGAAACACGTCACGGCTGGCGCGAGTGGTTCTCCGAGGCCGGACTGCCCAATGTCGACATTGGCAACGGACCCGTCTTCGCCGACTTCAACATTCTGGCAACGGCGGTCATCGCCGGCCACGGCGTGGCGCTTTGTCCCGTCGACGTTTTTCGGGACGAACTGAAGCGGGGCGATCTGATTGTTCTGTCACAGCTCGCAACCAACCGCGACAAGGGCTACTTCCTGACGATGTCGGTGGATGCCTCGCCCGCCGCGTCTACCTTCGCCGATTGGTTTCGCCGGGAGGTCTCGGTCGATGCCGAGGCGCATCGGCTTTAGGTCCTTGCTTGTCGTTCGCCTAAACCCGCGCCCCGTTTGGCGACATGCAAAGCCTGTCGGTATCACTTGACGACGAAGCCATGCGCGAACGGATCGCGGTCGTCGATGAAGATGGTGTTCAACCCGGTCATCCGTGCCCAACCGCCGATCGAGGGAATGATGGCCGGCTTGCCCGCCACGGTGACGTCCTTTTCGACCTTGCCCTTGAACAGCGAACCGATGATCGATTCATGGACGAAGCTGTCGCCGGCCTTGAGCTTGCCCTTGGCATGAAGCTGCGCCATGCGCGCCGAGGTGCCGGTGCCGCACGGTGAGCGATCGATCGCCTTGTCGCCATAGAAGACGGCATTGCGGGCGTCCGCGCCCTCCACGGTCGGCTTGCCAGTCCACAGCATATGCGACAGCCGGTTGATGCCCGGGTTCTCGGGATGCACGAAAGAATATTTTTCGTTGAGCCGCTGCCGCACCACCGGGCTCCAGGCGATGAAGTCGCCGGCCGAATGGTCGGCCATGTCGCGATAGTTCTTCTGTGGCTCGACGATGGCGTAGAAATTGCCGCCATAGGCGACATCGACGGTGATTTCGCCGAGTTGCGGACACTCGACCGTCAAGCCTTCGGCATGGAGGAAGGACGGCACGTTGGTGATGCGCACCTCCTCGACATAGTCGCCGACCTGTTTGTACTCGGCGATGACCAGGCCGGCCGGCGTGTCGAGCCTCAGCACGCCCGGCGTCTTCGGCTTGATCAGCCCGTGCTCGATCGCCATCGTCACCGTGCCGATGGTGCCATGGCCGCACATCGGCAGACAGCCCGAGGTTTCGATGAACAGGATGGCGATGTCGCAATCCTGGCGCGTCGGCGGATAGAGGATCGAGCCTGACATCACGTCATGACCGCGCGGCTCGAACATCAGCCCGGTGCGGATCCAGTCATATTCGGCAAGGAAGTGCGCGCGCCGCTCCATCATCGTCGACCCCTGCAGCAGCGGGCCGCCGCCGGCGACCAGCCGCACCGGATTGCCGCAGGTGTGGCCGTCTATGCAGAAGAAGGATTTCTTGGCCATGACGCTCCTCGAAAAATCAAAACCCGAAAAAATCAGAATCGTTGTGGACTGAAGGGGCCCAGATCGATCGGCGGAGTCTGCCCCAGGACGAGATCGCGGATCAACCGTCCGGTGGCTGCCGCCTGGGTCAGGCCGAGATGGCCATGGCCAAAGGCATAGACCACCGGCCGGCTTCCCGACGCGCGACCTATGACGGGCACTGAATCCGGCAGCGAGGGACGGAACCCCATCCATTCGCGCCCGCCGGCCGGATCGAGCCCCGGCAGGAAGTTTTGCGCCTTCTGCAGCAGCGTCTTCGATCGAGCATAGTTGGGCGGCCTCTCGATGCCGCCAAGTTCGACCGCGCCGCCGACGCGCAGGCCGGCTTCGAGCGGCGTGATGACGAAGCCGTGGCCGGAGAAGATCAGCTGCCGCTTCACGTCGAAGGCAGCCTTCGGCAACGTCGTGTTGTAGCCGCGCTCGGTCTCCAGCGGAATGCGATCGCCGAATTGCCTCGCCAGCAGATGCGACCAGGCGCCGGCGGCAATGATGAGATGCTTTGCTTGCCTGGTCGTGCCGTCGGCCAGCGTCAATGTCGCGCCATCCTCATCCACCCCGACGCGCTCGATCCGGGCCATTTCAAAGCGCGCGCCCCTGGTCTGCGCGTAGGCCCATACCGCCTTGCCGAGCAGTTTTGGATCGGCGACCGTCTTCCATCCCGGCACGAACGTGCCCTTGACGAAGCGCGGTGAGAGCCCAGGCTGCAGCCGTGCCAACTCCTCGCCTTCGACATGGCGAAAGCCGATGTCGAAGCGCTCCCGCGCGGCCCAGCCGGGCAGCGAGGCGCGGAACTCGGCCTCGCTCTCGTAGAGTTCGAGCGAGCCGTCCTCGCGCAGCATGCCGCGCGTGCCGGAGCGATCGAGCAAGCCCATCCATTCGACTTCGGCAAGCTTCATCATGCCCGCCTGGGCGGTGAGGCTCGCTTCATATTTTGCCGGTGCGCCGGCACGCCAGAAGCGGAACAACCAGGGCAGCAGCTTCGGCAGATAGGCGGGTGGAATGCTGAGCGGGCCGAGCGGGTCGGCCAGCCATTTCGGCAACTGCCGGATCATGCCCTTGTGCGCCATCGGCAGCACGTCGGAGAAGGCGAAGGCGGCGGCGTTGCCGGAACTCGTTTCCTCGCAAATGCCGGTGCGATCGAAGACGGTGACCTTGCGCCCCGCCTCGGCAAGACAGGCGGCGGCGCAGATGCCGATGATGCCGCCACCGATGATGGCGATGTCTTCCCCCTCTCCCCGTTCACGGGGAGAAGGTGCCCGAAGGGCGGATGAGGGGCGGCGCCCCTCCTCTGTCGACTTGGAATTTGCTTGCACGTAGGCGCTGCCCCTCATCCGGCTGCCGGCATCTTCTCCTCGTGAAGGGGAGAAGAAGGCTTTAGAACTGCGGCAGTGTCGGCCGAACCGCCAGCGCGTCCTTGACGATCTTTTCGACTGCCTTGCGGCGCTCGCCCGACAGCGGCTGGCGAGGCATGCGCACGCGGTCATTGGTTTGAATGGCGAACACTTCGGCAAGCTTGATGTTCTGCACCAGATAGGTCGAGACGTCGAGATCGAGCAGCGGCCGGAACCACCGGTAGATGGCGAGCGCCTCTTCGCGGCGGCCCAGCTTCATCAGCTGGTAGATGGCGACAGTCTCGCGCGGAAACGCGGTGACCAGTCCGGCGACCCAGCCGATGGCGCCGACCGACAGCGCCTCGAAAGCGAGATTGTCGACGCCGGTGAACAGGTCGTAGCGAGAACCCAGGCGATTGATGATCTCGGTCGAGCGGCGGATGTCGTCCGAGGATTCCTTGATGGCGACGAAGCGCTTGTCCGATGCCAGCTCCTCCATCTGGTCGACAGTGACGTCGACGCGGTAGGCGAGCCGGTTGGAGTAAATCATGACCGGCAGGTCGCCGGCCTCCGCGACAGCGCGCAGCGCCGCGACCGTCTCCTCCGCATTGGTGTGATAGATCGGGCTCGGCACCACCATCAGGCCGTTGGCGCCTTCCTTGGCGGCGCGGCGCGCAATGCTGGCCGCCTCGCGGGTGCCGGCCTCATTGACTGTCAGCAGCACCGGCTTCTTGCCAGCGACCTTCTGCGCGGTCTTCAGCACCTCGATCTTCTCGTCAGGCGACAGCATCGGGCCTTCGCCGAGCGATCCGCAGACGATGATGCCGTCGCAGCCGGCCTCCATCTGCAGGCCAAAGCAGCGCTCCATCTCGGCATGGTCGAGACGATCGTCGGCAGTGAATTTGGTCGTGACGGCGGGGAAAACTCCGGTCCACATGGTCATGTCTCCATCTGATATATCAGCCGTATATCTGCTAGGAAATCAACTGTCAATGCGGATTTTTTTATGATATATCCTGAATATATCAGGAGATTGCCTTTGATATCCATGGAATCAACCACTGCACCCGAGCCGGCGGCGGCCAAGGCCTACCGTGTGCTCGAGCACATGATCGTCACGCTCGAACTGGCGCCGGCGAGCTTCGTCACCGAGGGCGCCTTGATCGAAAGGCTGGCGCTTGGCCGCACACCATTGCGCGAGGCGATCCAGCGGCTGGCCTGGGAGGGGCTGCTCGACGTGCGGCCGCGCGCCGGCATCGCAATCGCTCCGCTGCATCCAGGCGACTGGCTGCGGGTGCTCGATGCGCGCCGCGGCGTCGAGGTGGTGCTGGCCCGTTCCGCCGCCCGCTTCGTCACCCGCGAAGCCTCCGACATGTTTCACGAGGCAGCCCTTGCCATGCAGAAGGCGGTGATCTCGGGCAACGTGCTTGCCTTCATCCAGGCCGACAAGGCGCTCGACGAAGCGTTGGCGCTGGCCGCCGACAATCCTTTCGCCGCCCGCCTGGCGGCTCCCTTGCAAACTCACAGCCGCCGTTTCTGGTTCCGCTACAAGGCCGACACCGGGCTTGCTGAATCGGCCGAGCATCATGTCGCGCTGATCCGCTCGATCCTCGACGGCGACGAGGAGGCCGCGGCCAAGGATGCCAAGCGGCTGATAGCACTGCTGCGCGGCCACGCCGAGGTGGCCGCTACCCGCCGCTGATCGGGCGGTTCAGATCCCTTGCGCCGTGGCGTTGATGGAGACGGTATTCTCCCATCCGTCGCCGGTCGCGAAGATGCAGCTTCGGCCCTGCACGTCGGTCACCAGCATGGTCCATGTCCCGCTTGCCGAGACATAGATCTCGACGATCGCAGCTTGCCCGACCACACCGTAGCCGATCTGCTTTTGCTGGAAGGCCTGCGCCAATCCCGCGACAAGGTCGCTGTGGCCGCCGCAGATGAATTGCGCCTGTGCGGACAGTGTCGACAACGCCAGCGCGGCGCCGATCACGGCCATCCTGATCCATAGAAATGAAAATTTGTGTGCCATCTGGCACCTCCTTCGCCTTCACGTTCCGGCAAAGGGAGGCGCATGGGCAGCCTCGTTATGCCGGAGCGTTCCAGGCCGGGTCCGACGTCTTCATCACGTCACTCCTTCTGGTTTCCGGTCTGTCGTCGGGGAATTTTATCGCATTCCCTGGATTCGATATGGTGAGGTCCTGATCCGAAAACAAGCAGTGTCCATGGCCTAGGAATCGCCAGTGGCACCGAATGCAAACGGGCGCCCGCAAGGCGCCCGTTTGTTCCGGTTGTCTGTGGGACAAGTGTCTGGCTAGTTCATCGTCGGGATGACGAACTCGGCACCGTCCTTGATGCCGGACGGCCAGCGCGAGGTGACCGTCTTGGTCTTGGTGTAGAACCGGAACGCGTCCGGGCCATGCTGGTTGAGGTCGCCGAAGGAGGACGCCTTCCAGCCGCCGAAGGTGTAATAGGCGATCGGCACCGGGATCGGCACGTTGACGCCGACCATGCCGACTTGGACCCGTGAGGCGAAGTCGCGCGCCGCGTCACCGTCACGGGTGAAGATGGCGACGCCATTGCCCATCTCGTGGTCGTTGGCGAGCTTGATCGCGCTCTCATAGGTCGGCGCCCGCACCACCGAGAGCACCGGTCCAAAGATCTCTTCCTTATAGATGCGCATGTCCGCGGTGACGTTGTCGAACAGGCAGCCGCCCATGTAGTAGCCATCCTCGTAGCCCTGCATGGAGAAGCCGCGGCCGTCGACGACCAGCTTGGCGCCTTCCTTGACGCCGGTATGGACGTAGCCCTTGACGCGCTCCAGCGCCTGCGCAGTCACCAGCGGGCCGAAATCGGCCGAAGAGTCAGTCGAAGGTCCGACCTTCAGGCTTTCAACGCGCGGGATCAGCTTTTCCATCAGCCGGTTGGCGGTGTCGTTGCCGACCGGGACAGCCACCGAGATCGCCATGCAGCGCTCGCCGGCCGAGCCGTAGCCGGCGCCGATCAGCGCGTCGACGGTCTGGTCCATGTCGGCATCGGGCATGATGATCATGTGGTTCTTGGCGCCACCGAAGCACTGCACGCGCTTGCCGGCGGCGGTGCCGCGCGAATAGATGTAGTGGGCGATCGGCGTTGAGCCGACAAAGCCGATGGCCTTGATGTCGGGATCATCGAGGATGGCATCGACCACATCCTTGTCGCCGTTGACGACATTGAGGATGCCTGCCGGCAGGCCGGCTTCGATGAACAGTTCGGCGATGCGCATCGGCACGCCCGGGTCGCGCTCCGACGGCTTCAGGATGAAGGCATTGCCGCAGGCGATGGCCGGCGCGATCTTCCACAGCGGGATCATCGCCGGGAAGTTGAACGGCGTGATGCCGGCGACGACGCCGAGCGGCTGGCGCATCGAATAGACGTCGATGCCGGGGCCGGCGCCGTCAGTGAATTCGCCCTTCATCATATGCGGTGCGCCGATGCAGACCTCGACCACTTCGAGGCCGCGCTGGATGTCGCCCTTGGCGTCGGCGATCGTCTTGCCATGCTCGCGCGCCAGGATATCGGCCAGTTCGTCATAGTCGCGGGCGACGAGTTCGAGGAACTTCATCAGCACGCGCACGCGGCGCTGCGGGTTGGTTGCCGCCCATTTGGGCTGTGCTGCCTTGGCATCCTCGACCGCCGCGCGCAGTTCCGCCTGCGAAGCCAGCGCCACCGTGCCGCGCACGGAACCGTCCATCGGCTGCATGACGTCCTGCTTGCGGCCGCTGGTCCCGGCGACATGCTTGCCGCCGATGAAATGACCGTAGTCGATCATGATTTCTCTCCCTGGGTTTGTGATGGCCTATTGTCCGCCTTTGCCCGGCGGATGGCAACGCGAGCCAGAACGCAACCGTTGTGCATGAAATAGACAACGGAGGCCGACTGTGCATTAATTGCCGCAAATATCCGGTACATCGATCATTCCAAGGATTGAAAGATTGCATTCCTTCGCGCCCCCCTCTGTCCTGCCGGACATCTCCCCCGCAAGGGGGGAGATCGGATGTTGCTTTCGTCTTCGGAAACCTTCGACGCCGCAAAGATGCCG